>NZ_JACHCX010000011.1:0-34583 GCF_014207295.1 Streptomyces sp. AK010 | reverse complement strand
CGCTGCGCGTGGTGATGGCGGCGCTGCGGCACCTGCCGCGCGCGGTGTTCCGGCGGCTGCCGGTCTGACCCCGCGAGCGGGTCAGCGGATGGGGACGGAGCCGCGCTCCACCCGCCCGGCCTGCGGGGGGACCACCGAGCCGCCGAAGGGGAACTCGCGGAGCTTGCGCCAGACGCCGTCGGCGCCCTGCTCGTAGAGAGCGAAGCCGGTGCAGGGCCACTCGGCCTCGTAGCCGGCGAGTTCCTCGAAGGCGCGGTCCATGGCCGCGTCGTCGATGCCGTGCGCCACGGTGACGTGCGGGTGGTACGGGAACTGCAGTTCGCGGGGGGCCGGTCCGGCGGGGTCGCGGACCTGCTGCTGGAGCAGCGTGCAGGCCTCCGCGCCCGCGACGACCCGGACGAACACCACCGGGGAGACGGGCCGGAAGGTGCCGGTGCCGGACAGCCGCATGGGGAACGCGCGGCCGGCCGCGGCGACCTCGGCCAGATGCGCCTCGACGGCCGGCAGGGAGGCCTCGTCGACCTCGGTCGGCGGCAGCAGGGTGACGTGCGTGGGGATGCCGTGAGCAGCGGCGTCGCCGAAGCCCGCGCGCAGCTGCTGGAGCTCGCTGCCGTGAGGCTCCGGGACCGCGATCGAGACACCGATCGTTACGGTCCCCACGTCGTCTCCTGTCCTGTCAGTGTGGCCGCTGATACGACCACCCGGTTATCGACTGTACGGCCACGACCGGGTTACGGGCAGGCGCAACCGGAGTGATGTACAGCGCTGTTCGGTGGTACGGCTCTGCGCGGGGGTGGCGTTCAGTGCTTGGCGGGCAGGAAGCCGACCTTGTCGTACGCCTGCGCGAGGGTCTCCGCGGCGACGGCGCGGGCCTTCTCGGCGCCCTTGGCGAGGATCGAGTCGAGCGTCTCGGGATCGTCCAGGTACTGCTGGGTGCGCTCCCGGAACGGCGTCACGAAGTCGACCATGACCTCGGCGAGGTCCGTCTTGAGCGCGCCGTACATCTTGCCGGTGTACTTCTCCTCCAGCTCGCCGATGCTCTCGCCGGTGAGGGTCGAGTAGATCGTCAGGAGGTTGCTGACGCCCGGCTTGTTCTCGGCGTCGTAGCGGATCACCGTGTCGGTGTCGGTGACGGCGCTCTTGACCTTCTTGGCCGTGGCCTTGGGCTCGTCGAGGAGGTTGATGAGGCCCTTCGGCGTGGACGCCGACTTGCTCATCTTGATCGACGGGTCCTGGAGGTCGTAGATCTTCGCCGTCTCCTTGAGGATGTACGGCTTCGGGAGGGTGAAGGTCTCGCCGAAACGGCCGTTGAAGCGCGTGGCGAGGTCACGGGTGAGCTCGATGTGCTGGCGCTGGTCCTCGCCGACCGGGACCTCGTGGGCCTGGTAGAGCAGGATGTCCGCGACCTGGAGGATCGGGTACGTGAACAGGCCGACCGAGGCGCGCTCGGCGCCCTGCTTGGCGGACTTGTCCTTGAACTGGGTCATCCGGCCGGCCTCGCCGAAGCCGGTGAGGCAGTTCATGATCCAGGCGAGCTGGGCGTGCTCGGGGACGTGGCTCTGCACGAAGAGCGTGCAGCGGTCCGGGTCGATACCCGCCGCGAGGAGCTGGGCCGCGGCCAGGCGTGTGTTCGCGCGCAGGTCCGCCGGGTCCTGCGGGATGGTGATCGCGTGCAGGTCGACGACCATGTAGAACGCGTCGTGAGTCTCCTGCAGCGCCACCCACTGGCGGACGGCGCCGAGGTAGTTGCCGAGGTGGAACGAGCCGGCGGTGGGCTGGATCCCGGAGAGCACGCGAGGTCGGTCAGAGGCCATGCTCACCATTCTCTCAGGTCCCGGGGGCCGATCCGGAACCGGCCGGAAACAGACGGGCTCCCGTTCGGCCCCGGCGCTGCAACAAGGGTGAGACACGGCAGGCGCCGCCCCCGGGCGGGCTCGGGGTGGGGCCGATGGGGAGGGGACTGAGACTGATGCGGGGACGGCGCGGGGTGGGCGGAGGGAAACTTCCCGCAGGTGCGGCTCACGGTGCTCCGGGGGCTGTCCGGGGTCGGTGGCTGGCCGAGCACGAACCGGCCGCCGGGCGGGGACGTGGCCGTCGAGCGGCAGGACCAGCTGCTGGTGGGCGAGGACGGCACGCCCTGGGTGCGCTCGGATCCCAGCCCCACCGTGGAGGACGACGACATCCGCCGGCACCGGGCGCCGCGGTCCGTCTTCGAGCGGTTCGACCTGGCCCGGCTGCTCGGTGACGCGGAGGGCGGGCCCGTCGCGAGCCCGGCCGCCGCCGCGCACCTGGACGGTCCGGTGCGGGGTGACGTCCGGTGGGCGGTGACGGCGGGGGCGCTGGGGCTCGCGGCCGGTGCGGGCGGCACACTGCTGATACGCCGCGCGGCGGCCCGGCGGGAAGCCGGACCGCCGCGGGAAAAGCCGCGTCAGGTGCTGATCGACCTGGACGAGTGACGGGCCGCAGATGCCAGACCCGCCCCCGACGAGTGACGGGCCGCAGATGCCAGACCCGCCCCCGAGGAGTGACGGGCGGTGGGCGTCAGCCCAGGTCGATCTCCGGGTAGAGCGGGAAACCGGCCACGAGGTCGGTGGCGCGCTGGGAGATCTCGTCCGCCACCTTCGCGTCGAGGACGTGGGACGCCTTGGAGGGGGCGCCCGACTTGGTCGTGCCCGGCTCCGCGGTGGTCAGGACGCGGTCGATGAGGCCGGCGACCTCGTCCATCTCGGCGGTGCCCAGGCCACGGGTGGTCAGGGCGGGGGTGCCGATGCGGATGCCGGAGGTGTACCAGGCCCCGTTCGGGTCGGCGGGGATGGCGTTGCGGTTGGTGACGATGCCCGAGTCGAGCAGGGCCGCCTCGGCCTGACGGCCGGTGAGGCCGTAGGAGGAGGCGACGTCGATCAGGTTCAGGTGGTTGTCCGTGCCACCCGTCACCAGCGTCGCGCCCCGGCGCATCAGGCCCTCGGCCAGCGCGCGGGAGTTGTCGACGATGCGCTGGGCGTAGTCGCGGAAGGACTCCTGGCGGGCCTCGGCGAGGGCCACGGCCTTGGCGGCCATGACGTGCGGGAGCGGGCCGCCGAGGACCATCGGGCAGCCGCGGTCGACCTGGTCCTTCAGCGAGTCGTCGCACAGGACCATGCCGCCGCGCGGGCCGCGCAGCGACTTGTGGGTGGTGGTCGTCACGATCTGGGCGTGCGGGACCGGGTCGAAGTCGCCGGTGAGGACCTTGCCCGCGACCAGGCCGGCGAAGTGCGCCATGTCGACCATGAGCGTCGCGCCGACCTCGTCGGCGATCTCCCGCATGATCCGGAAGTTCACCAGACGGGGGTAGGCCGAGTAGCCCGCGACGATGATCAGCGGCTTGAACTCGCGGGCGGAGGTGCGCAGCGCCTCGTAGTCGATGAGGCCCGTGGCCGGGTCCGTGCCGTAGGAGCGCTGGTCGAACATCTTGCCGGAGATGTTCGGGCGGAAGCCGTGGGTGAGGTGGCCGCCGGCGTCCAGGGACATGCCGAGCATGCGCTGGTTGCCGAAGGCACGGCGCAGCTCGGCCCAGTCGGCCTCGGAGAGGTCGTTGACCTGGCGGACGCCGGCCTTCTCCAGGGCGGGGACCTCGACGCGCTGGGCGAGGACCGACCAGAAGGCGACGAGGTTGGCGTCGATGCCGGAGTGCGGCTGGACGTAGGCGTGGCGGGCGCCGAACAGCTCCTTGGCGTGCTCGGCGGCGAGGGACTCGACGGTGTCGACGTTGCGGCAGCCGGCGTAGAAGCGGCGGCCGATGGTGCCCTCGGCGTACTTGTCGCTGAACCAGTTGCCCATGGTCAGGAGCGTGGCCGGGGAGGCGTAGTTCTCGGAGGCGATCAGCTTGAGCATCTCGCGCTGGTCGGCGACCTCCTGGCCGATGGCGTCCGCCACGCGGGGTTCGACGGCGCGGATCACGTCGAGGGCGGCGCGGTAGGCGGTGGAAGCGGGGGTGAGCTCTGCTGACATGGGGACCTCCGGACGTTGCGTTCGCGTTCACGGTACGGCCCAGGCGCACGGCTCTGTTCTGCTCGGGCCGCTCCCCGATGGTTCGTCCATCCCAGCGCGCCAGTCACGGCCCATTGATCAGGGTACCGGCTGGGTTCGGGGAGCGTCCGCCTGGTTGCTCTTCGTTGCCGAGTGCGGGTGGTCTGTGGTTGATCGCGCAGTTCCCCGCGCCCCCACAGGGACGTGGCCCTGAGCCCCGACTAGAGGATCACGTGGGGCAGGAATCTCGCGTACTCGTCCGTGATCAGGCCCGAGGACTCCCGGATGCCCAGGCCCGCCGACTCGTTCTCCACCACCCAGGCGCCCAGGACGACGCGGTTGCCGTCGAAGTCGGGGAGGGGGGCGAGCTGCTGGTAGCAGCAGGGCTCGTCGCGGACGGTGGGGGTGGATCCGGGGTCGTGGATGGTGACGCCCGCGCCCTCCCGGCCCAGCAGGGGCTTGGCCACCCAGCCCGTGGTGGACAGGTCGCGAGGGCCGTCCAGGTACGCGGGGAGGAGGTTCGGGTGGTCCGGGTACAGCTCCCAGAGGATCGCCAGGAGCGCCTTGTTGCTGAGGAGCATCTTCCAGGCCGGTTCTATCCACAGGGTGGAGCCCGTGCCGCCGCCGTTGTCGAGGGTGTCCAGGACGTGGTCGGCGAAGCGGTCGGTGGTGAGCCATTCCCAGGGGTAGAGCTTGAAGATGCTGCGGATGAAGCGGAGGCGGTTGTCGACGAAGCGGCCGGAGAGGCGGTCCCAGCCGATCTCCTCCATGGCGATCCAGTCGGTGGCCAGGCCGGCCTGTTCGGCGGTCTCCTTGAGGTAGGCGACCGTGATCATGTCCTCGCCGAGTTCGTCCGCCGAGGAGTACGCGAAGTAAAGGGGGCTGCCCGGCGGGAGGAGGGCGGCCTGCTTCTTCCAGGCGTCGATGAGGCGTTCGTGGAGGGAGTTCCACTGGTCGGCGCCGGGGAAGCGGTCCTCCATCCAGAACCACTGGGGGGACGCGGCCTCGACCAGGGAGGTGGGGGTGTCGGCGTTGTACTCCAGGAGCTTGGCCGGGCCGGTGCCGTCGTAGCGCAGGTCGAAGCGGCCGTAGACGGAGGGCAGTTCGGCGCGGCGGTGCCAGGCCTCGGCGACCGCCTGGGCGACGCGGGGGTCGGTGATGCCCAGGTCGGCGAAGCGGTCCTCGGTGACGATGTGGCCGGCCGCCGTCAGGCACATGCGGTGGAGGTCCTCGACCACCTCTTCGAGGGCCTCGATCTCCTCCAGGGAGAAGACGTAGTGCGCGCTCTCGTCCCAGTAGGGGCGCAGGGAGTCGTCGGGGTAGCGGGTCAGGGGGTAGATCAGGCCCTGTTCCTCGACGGTCTGCTGCCATCCGGCTCGGGGCTCGGCGGTCCTGCGTTCCATGGCCGTGTCCGCTCTCAGCCGCCGCCGCTGCCGCTGCCGGAGCCGGAGCAGCCGAAGCCGCCCCGGTCGACGGCCTCGCTGCGGCTGAAGGTGCCGTCCTCGGCGTAGCCGCCGCTGACGTCGGCGTCGTAGTACCAGTCGGCGTCGGCGACCCGCGTGTGGGTCTTCTTGCGGCCCTTGCCGGAGGAGGACGTGCCGGACGAGCAGTTCTTGTCGGCGACGATCTTGTAGCCGTTGATGTAGTCGTAGCTGTCCCGGTCCACGCAGCGACGGTCCGGGTCGGAGCCGCAGGCCGACAGGGCCGCCGCGAGGACGCCCATGCCGCCCAGCACGACCGTGCTCGAGCGCAGCCTTCGCCGTGTTTCAGCCATGTGCGTGTCTCCCCCGTGTCGCCCCGTTGTGCACTGACAGACGGTCAGCCTAGAGATCGGTGTGATCGGGCGCGCATGGCCCCCCGTCCACGGCCGCTCCCCTACTGTCGATTTGTGATCTTTGGAATGGTGTGTGCCCTCGGTGCGGCGGTCTGTTTCGGTACGGCGACGGTGTTGCAGGCGATCGCCGCGCGCTCGGCGGCGGCGACCGGGCCGGGCGGGGACGTGGCGCTGCTGTGGCGGGCGCTGCGGCAGTGGCGGTATCTGGCCGGGCTCGCGCTGGACGGGCTCGGTTTCGTGCTGCAGATCCTCGCGCTGCGGTCGGTGCCGATCTACGCCGTGGGGGCGGCGCTGGCCGCGAGCCTGGCGGTGACGGCCGTGGTCGCGGCGCGGCTGCTCAAGGTGCGGCTGAGCCGCGTCGAGTGGGCGGCGGTGGCGGTGGTGTGTGCCGGGCTCGCGCTGCTGGGGCTGGCGGCCGGGGCGGAGGGCGACGAGGAGGGGCCGGCGTGGCTGACGTGGGCGATGCTCGGGGCGGCGGCCGGGGTGCTGCTGCTCGGAGCGGCGGCCGGGCGGCTGCCGGAGCGGGGGCGGGCGCTGACGCTCGGGCTCGGGGCGGGGCTGGGGTTCGGGGTGGTGGAGGTGTCGGTGCGGCTCATCGACGGGTTCTCGCCCGGCGAGCTGTTCCCGAATCCGGCGACGTACGCGCTGCTGCTCGGTGGCGGGGCGGCGTTCCTGCTGCTGACCTCGGCCCTGCAGCGCGGGTCGGTGACCACGGCGACGGCCGGGCTGGTTCTCGGGGAGACGGTCGCGCCCGCGCTGATCGGTGTGGTGTGGCTCGGGGACCGGACGCGACCGGGGCTGGGGTGGCTGGCGATCCTCGGGTTCGCGGTGGCGGTGGCGGGGGCGCTGGCGCTGTCGCGGTTCGGGGAGGCACCGGTGGAGGCCAAGGAGGGGGAGGAGGGAGCCGTCGCGCCCCGGTGAGTGGCAGCGCTTTCCCGGCTGCCTGACTCCTTCACGGCGTACGGGCACCGCATGCTCGTCAACGTCCGCAGTCTCACCGCCGAGCGGGCGGGCAAGCTGCGCACGAAGAACACGGCGGTACCGATGCCTCCGGCGGTTCGGCGCCGGGCGGTGGTGCCGGAGTGCGAGACGGGGATCCGGCGTCCGACAGGGGTTCTTTTCGACGCCGGCGGCGTTCGTCGGTGGGCCCTGACCTGGACACCCTGGCCCGGGTGCGCCGCCGGGCCGCGGGCGAGGGCGCGGAGGAGGCGGTGCTGATCGCCCCCTCGGGCACGGTCCTGGAGTCGGCCACGTCCTTCGGGTCGCCAGCCCTCGGCGACGAGGTCGGCGTAGGCGTCGGCGACGGTGTTGCGGGCGATGCCCAGGTCGGCCGCGAGCGCGCGGGAGGAGGGCAGCCGGGTGCCGGGGGCCAGCCGGCCGGAGCGCACGGCCTCGCGCAGGGCGTCGGTCAGGCCCCGGCGCAGGCCCGGTCCGGTCGGCTCCACCAGCAGGTCGATGCCCAGAGTGGCCCATGATTCCGCCATGGAAAATGGACCATACTCCTGGGCTGCTTTCTTCGTAGGGTCGAGGGCATGACGACGCACACCGACGTGACGACGCCCCCGGCAAGCGCGGAGTACGCCCCCGAGCGGCCCGCCCGCCTGGAGTGGGCCAAGCACGCGCCCGAGGTCTACAAGGCGATGGTCCGGCTGGAGACGGCCGCCCGTAAGGGCCTGGACCACACGCTGTACGAGCTGGTGAAGATCCGCGCCTCCCAGGTCAACCACTGCGCGTTCTGCATCGACATGCACACCAAGGACGCCCTCGCGGCGGGTGAGAGCGTCGAGCGGATCGTGCAGCTCAGCGCCTGGGAGGAGTCGCGGCACTTCTACACCGCTAAGGAGCTCGCGGCGCTGGAGCTGACGGAGGCGGTGACGGTCCTGACGGACGGTTTCGTGCCGGACGAGGTCTACGACAACGCCGCGAAGCACTTCGAGGAGGCCGAGCTGGCGCAGGTCATCGCCGCGATCACGGTGATCAACGCCTGGAACCGGTTCGGGGTGACCTGCCGGATGGCGCCGGGGCACTACGAGCCCGGCCAGTACAAGTGACGACCCGGACCCGGCTGCTGGACCCGGCGGTCGGCCGGGCCATGTCGGCCGTCAGCGCCACGGCGAAGAAGGGGCTCGGCGACCCGGCCCTCGCCGAACTCGTCGTCATCCGCGCCTCCCAGCTCAATCACTGCGCGTTCTGCCTCGCCATGCATCTGGCGCTCGCGCGCGAGTACGGGGTGAGTGAGCGGCAGCTCGATCTGCTGGCCGCGTGGGAGGAGGCGCAGGACGTCTTCGACGAGCGGGAGCGGGCCGCGCTGGCGCTGACGGAGGCCGTCACGGTCCTCACGGAGGGGTTCGTGCCGGGCGAGGTCTACGAGCGGGCCGCCCAGCACTTCGACGAGACGCGGCTGGCCCATCTGATCGGGCTGGTCGTCGCCATCAACAACTGGAACCGGGTGATGGTGAGTCGCCGGATTCCGCCAGGGGGTTACACGCCATGACCAAGGCCGACGTGTTCCGGGCCCTGCACCGGGGCCGGGTGCCCGGTGATCCGCTCGTGCTGCCCGGGCCGTGGGACGCGGCCAGTGCGCGGGTGTTCGCCGAGGCCGGGTTCCCGGCGCTCGCCACGCCCAGCGCCGGGGTCGCCGCCTCGCTCGGGTACGAGGACGGGCAGGTCCCGGCCGACGAGATGTTCGCGGCGGTCGCCCGGATCGTCCGGGCCGTCGACGTGCCCGTGTCGGCGGACGTGGAGGGCGGTTACGGGCTCGCCCCGAAGGACCTCGTGGAGCGGCTGCTGGAGGTGGGGGCGGTCGGCTGCAACCTGGAGGACTCCGCGGACGGGGTGCTGAAGGACCCCCGCGCGCACGCCGCGTGGCTGGCCGAGGTGCGCGAGGCGGCCGGTGACCGGCTGTTCGTCAACGCGCGCATCGACACCTTCGCCTGCGGGGTCGACGACCCCGACCCGGCGATCGAGCGGGCCGCGCTGTACGTCGCCGCCGGGGCCGACTGCGTCTACCCGATCGGGGCCCCGCCGGAGATGCTGCCGCTGCTGCGGGCCGGGATCCAGGGGCCGGTCAACGTGGGGGCCCCGGCCGACGGTGGCCCCTCACCCGCCGAACTCGGCGCGCTCGGGGCCACCCGGATCACCTTCGGGCCGGGACTCCAGCGACGGGCCGCCCGGGCCCTGCGGGAGATCGCCGACCGGCTGGCGCGGTGAACGTCAGGACAGCCACTTCTTCCAGGTGGACTTGTGGCTGTCCACCCACTTCTTCGCCGCGTCCTCCGGCGTCATCTTCTTGTCGGCGATCATCAGGGAGACCTCGTTCTGGTCCTCGGTCGTCCACGTGAACTTCTTCAGGAAGGCCGCCGCCTTGCCGCCGTTCTTCGCGAAGTCCGCGTTGAGGTACTTCTGCAGCGGGGTGTGCGGATAGGCGCAGGCGACCTTCTCCGGGTCGGCGTCGCAACCCTCCTTGTACGGCGGCAGCTTCACCTCGGTCATCGGGACCTTCTCGAAGAGCCACTGCGGGGAGTACCAGTAGGTCAGGAAGGGCTTCTCCTCCTTGGCGAACTGCTTCATCTGCGTGATCTGCGCCGCCTCGGACCCGGCGAACACCACCTGGTAGTCCAGCTTCAGGTTCTTCACCAGCGCCTTGTCGTTGGTGACGTAGGACGGCGAACCGTCCATGAGCTGGCCCTTGCTGCCGCTCTCCGGGGTGCGGAACTGATCGGCGTACTTGTTGAGGTTCTTCCAGTTCGTGACGTCCGGGTGCTTCTTGGCGAAGTACGTCGGGACGAACCAGCCGATGTGGCCGGTGACGCCGAGTTCGCCGCCGGGCGCGATCGTCTTCTTGTCCTTGACGTACCGCTGTTCCTGCTCGGGGTGGCCCCAGTCCTCCAGGAGCGCGTCGACGCGGCCCTGGCTGAGGGCGTCCCAGGCGGGCACCTCGTCGACCTGGACGGTGTCGACGCGGTAGCCCAGCTCGTGCTCCAGGAGGTACTGGGCGACGGCCACGTTGGACTGGGCACCCACCCAGGACTGCACGGACAGGGTCACGGTCTTGGCGCCCTGCGCGCCCGCGAAGGGCGAGGCCTGCTTGGTCATGTCGGCCGCGCCGCAGCCGGTGAGCAGTGCCAGGGAGCTCGCCGCGGCGATCACGGCAGTCTTACGGACTCGCATGTCACGCTCCCTTCTTCGCACGGCATCCGGTGGGCTGCGTCACCCGGTCGAGCATCAGGCCGAGGCAGACGATCGCGCCGCCGGCCACCAGACCGGTCGCCAGGTCGCCCTGGGCGAGGCCGAAGACGACGTCGTAGCCGAGGGCGCCGCCGCCGACCAGGCCGCCGATGACGACGACGGCGAGGACCAGGACGAGGCCCTGGTTGACGGCGAGCAGCAGCGCCGGGCGGGCCAGCGGGAGCTGCACCTGCTTCAGCTGCTGCCAGCTGGTCGCGCCGAGCGAACTGGAGGACTCCAGCGCGGCCGGGTCGACCTGGCGCAGGCCCTGGGTGGTGATCCGGACGACGGCCGGCAGCGCGTAGACGATCGCGGCGGCGACGGCCGGGGCGCGGCCGACGCCGAACAGGGCGACGACCGGGATCAGGTACACGAACTGCGGCATCGTCTGGAACACGTCGAGGACCGGGCGCAGCGCCCGCTCCAGACGGTCGCTGCGGGCCGCGGTGATACCCACGGCGAAGCCGACGACCAGGGTGACGGCGACGGCCGCCAGCACCTGGGAGAGGGTGTCCAGGGACGGCTTCCAGACGCCGAGGACGCCGATCGCGGCCATGGCGAGGACGGCGGTGAGCGCGGTGCGCCAGGTGCCGATCACCCAGGCCAGGGCGGCGACGATCAGCAGGACCGACCACCAGGGCAGCGTCTGCAGGCCGTCACGCATCGGGTCGAGGACCCAGGTGGTGAAGTGGCCGGCCCAGTCGGCGGTGCCGCCGACGACGGGGACGCCCGAGTACAGGTGCGCGGTCATCCAGTCGACGGCGCGGTTGACGGGCTCGGCGATGGCGACGACCCAGGAGTCGGGCCAGTCGAGGCGGCCCGCGAGCCGCCCGGCGACCGCCACGACGACGACGCCGGCGAGGGCGTAGAGCCAGCCGCGCCCGCTGTGCGGCTCGGGTTCGGCGCCGAGCTTCTCCCCCGCCGCACCCGTGACGCGGTCGAGGACGACGGCCAGCAGCACGATCGGGATACCGGCCGCGAGGGCGGCACCGACGTCGACCGAGGCCAGGGCCTGGTAGACGCGGTCACCGAGACCGCCCGCGCCGATGACGGCCGCGATGACGGCCATGGACAGCGCCATCATGATCGTCTGGTTGAGGCCGAGGAGGAGTTCCTTGCGGGCCAGCGGGATCCGGGCCGTCAGCAGGCGCTGGCGTGCCGTGGAGCCGAGCGACTCGACGGCCTCCAGCACCTCCTTGTCGGCGCCGCGGAGCCCGAGCGAGGTGAGGCGGGCCATGGGCGGGGCGGCGTAGACGACGGTGGCCAGGACGGCCGCCGGGACGCCGATGCCGAAGACCAGCACGACCGGCAGGAGGTAGGCGAAGGCGGGCAGCACCTGCATGGTGTCCAGGACCGGCCGCAGCACGCGGTCCATCCGGTCGGAGAGCCCGGCGGCGAGCCCGAGCACGACGCCCACCACGACCGACGCGAGGACCGCGACGACCATCAGGGCGAGCGTCTGCATGGTCGGCACCCACATGCCGAGCAGCCCGCAGGCGAGGAACGCGGCACCGGTGCCGAGGGCCAGCTTCACGCCCGCCACGCGCCAGGCGACCAGCGCGCCCAGGGCCGTGACGCCCGCCCAGCCGACGGCCAGGAGGCCGAGGTAGACGGCCCGTACGCCGATGACGACGACGTTGCTGACGTGGCCGAAGAAGTAGAGGAACAGCGGGTGGCTGTCGCGGTTGTCGATGATCCAGTCGCTGGCCTTGGCGAGCGGCTCGGAGAAGTCGACGGTCAGCGCGCTCGGCCAGGTGCCGCTCGCCCAGCGGGCGTTGGCCAGCGGCACGAGGATCGCGGCGGCGAGGGCGAGCAGCAGCAGCTTGTGGACGGCCCGGTGCTTGAGGAGACCGGGCAGGCCGACGCGGGGCGGGTTCGCGGTGATGGTAGCCATCAGACCGCCTCCTTGGGCTGCTCCGTCCCGGGCGGAGCGGGCTGCTCCGTGCCGGCGACGACGCCGAGGAGCGTCTCGGAGTCGACCACGCCCACGCACCGGCCCTTGTCCACGACCCGGGCCGGAGCGCCGGCGCGGGCGACCGCCTCGATCGCCTGGGACACCGTCGCGTCGGGGCGCACGGCCGGTCCGCTGCCGTCCTGGCCGGCCGACGGGCGGCGCATGGCCGTACGGACGGTCATGACCTGCTCGCGCGGGACGTCGCGGACGAACTCGCGGACGTAGTCGTCGGCGGGCGAGCCCACGATCTCCTCGGGCGTGCCGAGCTGGACGACGCGGCCGTCGCGCATCAGGGCGATGCGGTCGCCCAGCTTGAGGGCTTCCTGGAGGTCGTGCGTGATGAAGACCATCGTGCGGCCCTCCTCGTGGTGGAGCCGGACCACCTCCTCCTGCATCTCGCGCCGGATGAGGGGGTCGAGCGCGCTGAACGGCTCGTCGAAGAGGAGGACTTCGGGGTCGACGGCGAGCGCGCGGGCGAGGCCGACGCGCTGCCGCTGGCCGCCGGAGAGCTGGCTGGGGCGGCGATGCTCCATGCCTTCGAGGCCGACCTTGGCGACGACCTCGGCGGCCCGCTCGCGCCGCTCGGCCTTGCCCATGCCCTGGATCTCCAGGCCGTAGGCGACGTTGTCGAGGACGGTGCGGTGCGGCAGCAGGCCGAAGTGCTGGAAGACCATCGCGGCGCGGTGGCGGCGCAGTTCGCGCAGCCGGGAGCGGTCCATGGCGCGGACGTCCTCGCCGTCGATGGCGATGGTGCCGGCCGTGGGCTCGATGAGCCGGGTCAGACAGCGCACCAGCGTGGACTTGCCGGAGCCGGACAGGCCCATGACGACGAAGACCTCGCCCTTGCGCACGTCGAAGCTGACGTCACGGACGGCGGCCGTGCAGCCGGTGCGGGAGCGCAGCTCGGCGGGGTCGAGGGCGGTGAGCTCGGGGTCGCCGGGAACGCGGTCGGCCTTGGGGCCGAACACCTTCCACAGGCCCTCCACCGAGAAGACGGGAGTGGTGTCCGTGTCCATGGTCTGCTCCGTGGGGGGCTCGAGGGTCGGGATCTCGGTCACCGGTCACCACCACCGATCAGTTCGGCGGCCTTCTCACCGACCATGAGCACTCCGATCATCGGGTTGACGGTGGTCATCGTGGGGAACACGGAGGCGTCCGCGATGCGGATGCCCTCCAGGCCGCGGATGCGCAGCTCGGGGTCGACGACCGCGAGCCGGTCGTCGGCGGCGCCCATCCTGCAGGTGCCGGCGGGGTGGTAGACGGTGTGCGCGACCTTGCGCGCGTACTCGCTGAGCTCCTCGTCACCGGTGACGTCCGGGCCGGGGGCCACCTCGCGCTTGAGCCAGCCGGCCAGGGGCTCGGTCTTGGCCATCTCGCGGGCGATCCTGATGCCGTCGACGAGGGTCTTGCCGTCGTAGTCGTCCTCGTCGGTGAAGTAGCGGAAGTCCAGGGCCGGCTTGACCTCGGGGTCGGCGCTGGTCAGGTAGAGCCGGCCGCGGCTCTTCGGCTTGGGGATGTTCGGGGTCATCGAGACGCCGAACTCCGGCCGCTGGTAGCCCAGCCGCTCCGGGTTGTCCGTGAACGGGATCTGGTAGAAGTGGAACATCAGGTCGGGGTGCGGCCGTTCGGGGTCGCGGCGCACGAACAGGCCCGCGTCGGAGTCCATCGCGGAGTTCTCCGGGATGGGGCCGTTGGTCTCCCAGACGATGACCGACTCGGGGTGGTCGAGCAGGTTCTCGCCGACACCCGGCAGGTCGTGCGTGACGGGGATGCCGAGCTTCTCCAGGTCGGCCTTGGGGCCGATGCCGGAGTGCATCAGCAGCCGCGGCGAGTCGACGGCGCCGGCGCAGAGCAGGACCTCGCCCCGGGCCTTGACGAGGATCTCCTCGCCGTCCTTGGTGCGCACGTGCACGCCTTCGGCGCGGTTGCCGTCCATCTGGAGCTTGTACGCCCAGGTCTCCAGCAGGATCGTCAGATTGGGCCGCTCGTCCATCACCGGGTGCAGGTACGCCACCGACGCCGAGGACCGCTTGTTGTTCTCGGGGTGGTAGGCGAGGTCGAAGAAGCCGACGCCCTCGGTGAACGGCTTCTTGTTGAAGCCCTCCACGCGCGGCACGCCCAGGGCCTCCTGGGCCGCGTCGACGAAGTCGCGGGCGATGGCGTTCCGGTCCTTCTCGTCGACCGGGACGATGTTGTTGTTGAGCCGGGCGAAGTACGCCTCCATCTGCACCGCGCCCCAGCCCTTGGCGCCCGCGGCCTCCCACTCGTCCCAGTCCGCCGGCAGCGGCTTGAAGGCGATCAGGGTGTTGTGCGAGGAACAGCCGCCCAGCACGCGGGCCCGGCTGTGCCGGATGTGCGAGTTTCCGCGTGGCTGTTCGGTGGTGGGGTAGTCGTAGTCGAGCTCGCCGCCCAGCAGGCCCATCCAGCGGCGCAGGGTCAGCACGTCGTCACGGCCGACGTCACTGGGGCCGCCCTCGATGACGGCGACGGTGACGTCCGGGTTCTCGGTCAGGCGGGAGGCGATCACGGAACCTGCTGTTCCGCCGCCTATCACGACATAGTCGTACTCATGACTGGTGTGGGACATGGCGTACTTGCTCCAGTGGGGATGAAGTGAACGGGCTCGTGGGGACGGGGACGTCAGCCCGGGATGTGGGGGTCGGCCCGGGTTGGGGTCCGCTGCCCAGCGGGACCGGCGGCCCGGCGGGGGACGGGGGTCAGCCCGCGAACCAGCGCACCGGCTTCGGAGCGAGGTTCTGGTAGACGTGCTTGGTCTCCCGGTATTCGGCGAGTCCGGCGGGACCGAGTTCGCGGCCCACTCCGCTCTTGCCGAAACCGCCCCACTCCGCCTGCGGCAGGTAGGGGTGGAAGTCGTTGATCCAGATGGTGCCGTGGCGCAGCCGGCCGGCCACGCGGCGGGCGCGGCCCGCGTCGGCGGTCCAGACGCCGCCCGCCAGTCCGTACTCGGTGTCGTTGGCGAGGGCGACGGCCTCGTCCTCGGTCCGGAAGGTCTCGACGGTCACGACCGGCCCGAAGACCTCCTCCCGTACGACGCGCATCTCGCGATGGCAGTGGTCGAGGACGGTCGGCTCGTAGAAGTAGCCGTTCTCGGGGCGCTGCGCGGACGGCTCGGGGCGCTTGCCGCCGGAGCGCAGCACGGCGCCCTCCTCGAGGGCGGACTCGACGTACATCTCGACCTTGGCGCGCTGCTGCTCGGAGACGAGCGGGCCGCACTCGACGCCGTCCTCGGTGCCGCGGCCGAGGCGGATCTTCTCGGCGCGCCGGGCGAGTTCGGTGACGAAGCGGTCGCGGACCGACTCCTCGATGATCAGGCGGGCGCCGGCCGAGCAGACCTGGCCGCTGTGGATGAAGGCGGCGTTGAGGGCCTGGTCGACGGCGGTGTCGAAGCCCTCCTCGGTGGCGCAGGCGTCGGCGAAGACGACGTTGGGGTTCTTGCCGCCGAGTTCGAGGGCGACCTTCTTGACGGTCGGGGCGGCGGCCTCGGCGACCTTGGTGCCGCTGATCAGGCCGCCGGTGAAGGAGACCAGGTCGACGTCGGGGTGCTCGGACAGGCGGGCGCCGACCGAATGCCCGGGGCCCGTGACGATGTTGGCGACACCCGCGGGGAGTCCCGCCTCGACGAGCAGGTCGATGACCGCGATCGTCGTCATCGGCGTGATCTCGCTCGGCTTGATGACGAAGGTGTTGCCGGCGGCGAGGGCGGGGGCGATCTTCCAGCTGGCCTGGAGCAGCGGGTAGTTCCAGGGCGTGATCATCGCGCAGACGCCGATCGGCTCGTGCACGACGACGCTGTGGATGTCGGGCGAGCCCGCGTCCACGACCCGGCCGGGGGCTTCGCCGGCGACCAGGTCGGCGAAGTAGCGGAAGGCGTCGGCGACACAGTCGATGTCGACGCGGCCCTCCTCGACGGTCTTGCCCGCGTCCTGGGCCTCCAGCCGGCCGAGCTTCTCGCGGTCACGGACCAGGAGATCGGCGACGCGCCTCAGCAGCGCGGCCCGCTCGGTGACGGGCGTGTGCGGCCACGGCCCCTCGTCGAAGGCCCGCCGGGCGGCCGCGATCGCCAGATCGGTGTCCTTCTCGTCGCCCTCCGCGACCACGGCGAAGGGCAGGGCGTCCGCGGGGTCGAGGATCTCGCGGGTGGCCCCGGAGATGGCCGCTCGCCACTCTCCTCCCGCATGGATGGTTTCACGCGCCTGAAGTTCGGTACTTTCCGCCATGATCGCTCTTCGCCTTCCGTTCCTGATCAGCGTCCCTGTGTCACATTCGTGTCACTAAGGGACCGAGTTCGCCTGCCCTACTCCCGCAATTGCATGCGCACCTGTGGCCGAAAGTGCGCTGCGTCACGGGAGATGTGAACAAACAGGAACGAAAGGTGCGGCGAGCCGGCCGTCGGTCACGGCGCGCTCGGGCGTCGGCTCACCAGGGCCGGAAGTCTTCCGGCGGGTCCTCCCCCACGCGCCCGTCGACCGACTCGCGCAGCAGATCGGCCTGCCCGACGTGCCGGGCGTACTCCTCGATGAGATCGACGAGCATGCGCCAATGAGATCGACGAGCATAAGCCGCACGTTCGGGGAGTGCCCGGCACGGCTGGTGAACGCGGCGATCCGGCCGGCGTCGCCGTCCGCGAGCACTTCGCGCAGATGGGCCCGGGACCGGGCCACGGCCTCGCCCCACAGCGCGTACAACTTGCGGCCCGGTCGGGCAGGGGAGCCGGTCGCGCCCGGAACGCGCGAAGGCCCCGCGCCGGAGAACCGGTGCGGGGCCTTCGCGCGAAACCCTTGAGGGCTCCGATCAGATGAGGCCGAGGCCGCGGACCGCCTCGCGCTCCTCCTCGAGCTCCTTGACGGAGGCGTCGATCCGGGCGCGGGAGAAATCGTTGATCTCCAGGCCCTGGACGATCTCGTACGAGCCGTCCTTGGTGGTGACGGGGAAGGAGGAGATGAGCCCCTCCGGCACGCCGTACGAACCGTCGGACGGGATACCCATGGAGACCCAGTCGCCGTCGGCGGTGCCGTTGACCCAGCTGTAGACGTGGTCGATGGCGGCGTTGGCGGCGGACGCGGCCGACGAGGCGCCACGGGCCTCGATGATGGCGGCGCCGCGCTTGGCGACGGTCGGGATGAAGTCGTCGGCCAGCCACTTCTCGTCGTTCACGACCTCGGCGGCGTTCTTGCCGGCGATGGTGGCGTGGAAGATGTCGGGGTACTGGGTGGCGGAGTGGTTGCCCCAGATGGTCAGGCGCTTGATGTCGGCGACCGTGGAGCCCGTCTTCTTCGCGAGCTGGGTCAGCGCGCGGTTGTGGTCCAGGCGGGTCATCGCGGTGAAGCGCTCGGCCGGGACGTCCGGCGCGGCGGCCTGGGCGATGAGGGCGTTGGTGTTGGCCGGGTTGCCGACGACCAGGATCTTGACGTCGTCCGCGGCGTGGTCGTTGATGGCCTTGCCCTGCGGCTTGAAGATGCCGCCGTTGGCCTCCAGCAGGTCACCGCGCTCCATGCCCTTGGTGCGGGGGCGGGCGCCGACGAGCAGACCGACGTTGGTGCCGTCGAAGGCGACGTTCGGGTCGTCGGTGATGTCGATGCCCTGAAGGAGCGGGAACGCGCAGTCGTCCAGCTCCATGGCCGTACCCTCGGCCGCCTTCAGGGCCGGCGTGATCTCCAGCAGGCGCAGCTTCACCGGCACGTCCGCGCCGAGCAGCTGACCGGAGGCGATGCGGAAGAGCAGGGCGTAACCGATCTGGCCGGCCGCGCCGGTGACGGTGACGTTCACGGGAGTGCGGGTCATGGCGTTCTCCGTATGACAGCTGGCGGTGGGGCGGGGTCCCTGCCCCGGACGTTTGATCGATCTCTTGGCGTCAAGAGATCCATCCAGCCGTCAGGCTATCGCGCATCCGGGATCCCGGACGTCCGGGTCGGTGTGGCCCGGCCCACAACCCCGTTCCGCGCGCCCGCCCCCACGCGAGAGGCGGCCGCCCGTCCGGGAGAGGAGGACGAAGGCGGCCGCCTGGGGGGATACCGACCATGCCGGACTCCCGTGGGGGTACGGTTCGCGTGCCCGCGATTGCGGCGGGCACTCCTCCCGTTTCGGAGATTCTTCGCCTGGGTTGGGTGGGGGTGGACTGTGGACGGGTGGGGTGGGTCGGCGACGGGTGGGGCGCGGCGTCGACGGGTGGGGCGGGCCGACCACCAGCGGAACCACCCGGCGACCAGCGAGCCGGGCCGACCACCAGCGGAACCACCCGGCGACCAGCGAGCCGGGCCGACCACCGGCAGAGCCACCCGGCGACCGGCGAGCCGGGCCGACCACCGGCAGAGCCACCCGGCGACCGGCGGAGCAGGCCGACTACCGGCGGAGCCACCCGGTGGCCAGTCGGCGCAGCCCATCGACCTGGCGGAGCCGCCCCTCGGCTAGCTAGTCGGTGCAGCCCCTCTGGCCGGCCGCCAGCGTCGTGCAGGCCTTGGCGTCCGCGGCGTTCTTCACGGCCACCATCGGGGTGTAGACGATGGCGTCACCGGCCACGGTGATGCTGCCGGTCTGCTTCGCCTTGCCCGAGCTGATCTGGACCTCGTCGCCCTGTGTCGCCTGGGTGATGCGACCCCAGGCAGCCTTGCAGGTCTCGCTGTAGCGGACCTCGACGACGGTCGTGCCGACGGTCGCGGTCTGGGCGGTGGTCACCAGGTCACCACTGCACCCCATGGCCTCCGCGTCCTTGCCGGTGCAGCTGTCGCCGCTGCACTTCACGCCGGGCGGCAGCTTCGGGTCGCTGCTGACGGTCGGCGAGGGCGACTTCGTGCCGCCCTTGGCCTCGTCGTCGCCACCGCCGCCGGTGAGGTAGAACGCGCCGGCGATCACCACGAGCACGCCCACGACCCCCGCGAGGAAGGTCACGGTCCGCTTCCTGCCCGCAGAGGAGGAGGCGGAGGCGGAGGCGGTCCGGCGGGTCCCCCCGGCACCACCTGCACCACCTGCACCACCTGCACCACCTGCACCACCGGTGGCACCTGCACCACCGGCCCGGCCCGGGACGGCGTCCTGGGGTTCGGCGTACGGGTCCGCCCCGGCGCCGGGCGTCCACCCGGGGCCGCCGGGCGATCCGGCGGAGGTTCCGGACCTCGCGCCGGGCCGGTGTCCCCGACTGCCCGGGCCGGCTCCCGCGGAGCGCCCGCCCGTCGGCGACGGGCCCTGGTACCCGGCCAGCCCCCACGAGTTGACCTCGGGCTCGGCGACCCGGCCGCTCTCCTCCCGCACACCCGCGCCGGTGGAGTCCTGGACCTCGGGCGCCGTCGGCTGCGGCGGCACGGTCGGGGCCACACCGGCCGGTCCCGCGATGCCCGGCGTGACCGTGGTGCCGCCGCTCCGCCGGGCGGACTTGGCGCCGCCCGCGGAAGCCGCTCTGCCCTCGCCCGCCGAGGCCGTCTTGCCACCGGCCGAGGGGTCGGAGAAGTTCTGCCCGCCGAATTCCCCGAGCGCGGCGCGCGCCTGGGAGATCCGTATGGCCTCCATCGTCATGTCGTGCCGCATCTCCGAGCGGCTCCAGGCGCGCTCGGCGAGCTCCCACATCGTGGTCAGGTGCACCGGATTCGTGCCGGTGACCTCGGCCAGGGCCACGATCGCGCCCTTCGGCGCGAGCAGCCGGCCGTTCAGATAACGCTCCCACGACGTCTTGCTGTAGCCCGTGCGGTCCGCCACCGACGCGATGCTCAGACCGCTGCGGTCCACGAGTCTGCGCAGCTGGCTGGTGAACTCTCTGATCTGTGGATCGAGCTCATCCGGCAAGGCCTTCCAACGAGGCATTGCTCCCCCTCTTCCCCCGGTCGTGCTGATATTTCTCGCGCTGTTCGCCCCGCGCGTGGCGGCCTTGGCCGAGTCCCCGTTGTGGATACCCACAGGGATGCGTCCAGCCAGGATCTCAGTTCCCTGACGGGGGGCGCACAGGAGCACGGTGCCCGCGTGCGATACACCCTGGGCCGTCCTGATTGTCCCTGCCAACCCCGTCGTCGCACCACTTTGTGCGGTATCGGATCGGAATCGGAAGCGGGACGTACCGGAACCGTCACTTCCGTGCCACAGCGCTCTGACAGCCGTTGAACAGGCCGTTCGCCGTGGCAGAGGGTGGGACGTGGCGGCGGGCCGTCCTTCCTCGGGGGAGGGGACGGACCGCCGTCCCCGTCATTCGCTGGTGACCGTGAAGTGCAGGGTGTCCTTCAGGAACGGGATCTGCAGCAACGGTTTCGGCTGTGCCATCAGCGCCAGCAGGACGATCACGGTGCCCAGCAGGCCGTAGGTGACGATGTCCGTGAAGCGGGAGCGGACGGCGAGCATGCCGACGTCCGGCAGCAGCCATCGCATCGCGCCACCGCCCAGCAGAGCGACGCCGATCAGCAGCGTCCCGATCCGGAACTGGCCGAACGCCGTCACCAGCAGCCCGAGCCCGGCCAGCCCCAGCACGGCGAGGACGGGCCACTGCCGGGCGGGCGCGGGGGCGTCCCCGGACGCGGCCCGGCCACCGCCCTCGGGCCGCGCGGTGTCCTTGGTGAACAGCGGGAAGCGCCGGGTCACCCGCCGCGGCCGGCCCTCGGCGTCGGGCGCGCTGACGGGGTCCCGGACGGTGAGTTCCTCCGGTGACCCGTGTCCCCTCGGCGGCTCCTGCCCGCCGGGCGCCTCCTGCCCGCCGTGCGTTTCGCGCCCGCCGTGCGCATCCTGCCCGCCGTGCGTTTCATGCCCGCCGTGCGCATCCTGCCCGCCGTGCGTTTCATGCCTGCCGGGCGGCTCCTGCCCGCCGTGCGTTTCATGCCCGCCGGGCGCCTCCTGCCCGCCCGGGGTCCGGTGCTCGGCCTCACTCGCGGTCCGGCGCTCGGTGTCGCCCGGGGCCCGGTGCTCGGCCCCGCTCGGGGTCCGCTGCTCAGCCGACACTGCGCTCCGCCGCCTCGACCACGTTGACGAGCAGCTGGGCACGGGTCATCGGGCCGACTCCGCCGGGGTTCGGGGAGATCCAGGCGGCGACCTCGGCGACGTCGGGGTGGACGTCGCCCACGATCTTGCCCTCGGCGCTGCGGGAGACGCCGACGTCGAGGACGGCCGCGCCGGGCTTCACGTCCTCGGCCCGGATCAGATGGGCGGAACCGGCGGCGGCCACGATGATGTCCGCGCGCTTGAGGTGCGCCGACAGGTCACGCGTGCCGGTGTGGCACTGCGTCACGGTGGCGTTCTCGCTGCGGCGGGTGAGCAGCAGCGGCATCGGCCGGCCGATGGTCACGCCGCGTCCGACGACCACGACCTCGGCGCCCTTGATCTCCACGCCGTAGCGGCGCAGCAGCGTCAGCACGCCGTTCGGAGTGCAGGGCAGCGGGGCGGGCTCGTTGAGGACGAGGCGCCCGAGGTTCATCGGGTGCAGCCCGTCCGCGTCCTTGTCCGGGTCCATCAGCTCGAGGATGCGGTTCTCGTCGATGCCCTTGGGCAGCGGCAGTTGCACGATGTACCCGGTGCAGGCCGGGTCCTCGTTGAGCTCGCGGACGGCCGCCTCGATCTCCTCCTGGGTCGCCGTGGCGGGCAGTTCGCGCTGGATGGAGGCGATGCCCACCTGCGCGCAGTCGCGGTGCTTGCCGGCGACGTACTTCTGGCTGCCGGGGTCGTCCCCGACCAGGATCGTGCCGAGGCCGGGCGTGACGCCCTTCTCCTTCAGCGCCGCCACGCGGGCGGTCAGATCGGACTTGATCGCGGCTGCGGTGGCCTTGCCATCGAGAATCTGGGCGGTCATGGCCCCATCCTCGCGGATGACCCCGCCGTGGTTCCAATCCGACCGCAATCCGGGCACCGGGGGTCCGTCCTCCCGTATCCGCCCATGATCAGCGATGTTGCACTTGCACAACACATCGGGAATGCGGCTGGACAAGCCGGTCGGTAGTGAAGAACGATGACCGGACAAGTGCCGCGGGCAGCTCAACGGGGGGACGGTCGCAATACTGAAGATTTTCCTCCGTGCGGATGTCACGCGTCGTCCCCGCACTCGGACCAACGGAGGAAAGTCCCCCATGAGCTACGGCGACCCGAACAACCCCTACGGCGCTCCCCAGGGGCAGCCGCAGCAGCCGGGCTACGGATACCCGCAGGACCAGGGACAGGCGCCCGGTTACGGCTACCCGCAGGCCCCTCCGGTCTCCCCCTACGGCGGCCCCGCCGCGCCGACCACGATGCCCGGTTCCGTGGGTGCGGCCCGCGTGATGATGTGGGTGATCGTCGGTCTGCAGGTCGTCGGCGTGGCTCTCTTCGCCTTCGGCGCCGCGGCCCTGAACGCCGCCAAGGACGACGAGTCCCTCAAGGACAACACCGCCTTCCAGGACCTGGTCGGTGACTCGACCGGTCTGATCTGGGGCTACGTGGTGTTCGGCCTGGCCTGGCTGGTGTTCGCGGCCGTCCTGGCGACCAAGTTCAAGAACGGCGGCAACGGCGCCCGGATCACCATCCTGGTCTTCGCCATCATCACGGCGGTCCTGGGCCTCTACCCGTTCGTCATCGTGGGCCTGGTGCACACCGTTCTCGCCATCCTGGTGGCGGTCTTCGTCGGCAACGCCAACGGCAAGGCCTGGTTCAACCGTCCCCGGTACTGAGTTCAACCGTCCCCGGTACTGAACGGACCCGGTCGACGACCGGACCAGTTCACGCCAATCACATCCAAGGGCCGTGTCTCACCCGTACGAGGGGGGCACGGCCCTGGTGCGTCGCCCTACCCTGACGGTGGTAGCTGTTCAGGCACGGGGAGAGCACCTTGTACAGCATCATCGTGGTACCTCCGCCGACCACGGAGGACGAGCGAAACCGCACCCCCGACAGGCTCGCGCGCGGCGCCTTCCGGCTCTTCGGCGGCCTTCGTCCGGCCGGGCCGATCCGGTGACCGAGGCGTACGCCGTACCCGTGCCCAAGGGCTACCGGGTCGGCGACTGGGAGGTGCGCGAGCCCATCGCGACGGGCGCCTTCGGCAGTGTGTACGCCGCCCGGCGCGTCGGTGACGGCACCGGGCTGCCGCCCACGGCCGCGCTGAAGTTCCTGCCCACCGGCACGGCCACGCCCCGCCGGCTGACCCACCTGCGCGAACTGGCCGAGCGGGAGGTCGAGCTGTACCGGCGGCTGCGGCACCCGCGGCTGGTGCGGATGTACCAGACGCTGACGGTCGACGACCCGGGCCGGCCGGAGCTGGACGGCGCCACCGTCCTCGTCCTGGAGAAGGCCGAGGGCTCCCTGTCCGCCCTGCTCACAGCGACGCCCCGGCCCGCGGCCGGCCCCGCGCTGCTCGCGCAGATCGCCGAGGGCCTCGCCCAGTTGCACGGCGCCGGCTGGGTGCACGGCGATCTGAAGCCCGCCAACGTGTTGCTGATGGCGGACGGTTCGGTGCGCCTCGCCGACTTCAACATGGCCGCGGAATTGGAGGGCACCCACGCCTACACGCCGGCCTTCTCGACCCCCGACTACACCCCGCCGGAACTGCTGTGGACCGAGATCGGCGAACGGGGCCGCCGCATCCGCCCGTCCGCCGACATCTGGGCCTTCGGGGTCCTCGCCCACCTCGTGCTCACCGACTCCTTCCCGCTGCCCGGGGCGACCTCGACCGCCCGGCGCGACGCGGCGGCGGCCTACGCCCGCGGCGTCGACGAACTGCGCCTGTCGCCACAACTGCCCCACGACTGGCGGGAGATCGTGCGCGCCTGCCTGACCCGGACGCACCGGCAGCGCATCGGCGGCACCGAGCTAGTGCGCCGTGTGACGGCGGCCGCGGGCCCGGACCGGCGCGTCTTCCGCCTGCCCCGCCTGCGCACCGCCCGCCGCCTGCGCACCGCCCGTCGCATGCGTACCGCCCGCCGCCTGCGCCGCGGGTCCGTCGCGGCCGTCCTGACCGGAGCCACCGCGGCCCTGGCCGCCCTCGCCTACGGCATCAGCGTCTGGGCGGGCGCCGGCGGAACCGGCGGCGGAACCGGGTCCGGCGCGTCCGCGAACGTCTCCGCCGCCGCGTACGGCGCCTCCGAACTCCGCACCGACCGGGGCGTACCGCCCGCCTACCGGCTGCTGATCGTCGAGACGGCGCACGACTGCGACCAGAAGGAGGTCACGCCGGTCCTGATCGCCGCCATGCTGAAGGTGGAGAGCGACTTCGACCCGGACCTCTCCGACCCCGACAACAACGAGTACGGCATCGCCCGTTGGACCCCGCGCGTCCTGCGCTGGTGGATGAACGAGGACGGCACCCCCGGCGAGACGGTCCCCCAACCCCCCTTCCCGCCCGCCGAGTCCATTCCGGCGATGGGCCGCTACCTGTGCTGGATCGCCCCACGCCTGCACGAGGACCTGCCGGGCGACCGGCAGGTCCTGATCGCCTCCGCGTACCGCACGTCGTACCGCACGGTGAACGCGACGAAGGGCGTGCCCCCGGACGTACGCGGCTACGCCGACCGCGTCGCCCACTTCCTGGAGGAGTACGCGCCCGACACTCGGAAGTGACCTCGCGGGCAGGGGCGTTGACGTCCCGTCATAAATGGGCGGACCCTGAAGACGGGCAACCGCCTCGCCCAGGCCGAGGACGACCGCGTCGCCATCGTCCGCATCATCGGCAACCCCGACTCCGGCCGCGGTGTCAAGCGCGAAGCCACCAAGGCCCTCGACACCAACACCCCCGAAGCCCTGCGCGCCTTCCTCGAAACCGGCTACCGCCTCGCCCAGGCCGAAGACGACCGCGTCGCCGTCGCCCGCATCCTGGCCGACCCGACCATCAGCGCGGCGCTGCGCGCGGCCGCCGAGGACGTCATCGACGGCACTGCGGAGGAACTGCGGTACTTCCTGGAGACCGGGGCGGTACGAGGTCGACGCCTGACATGGTCGAGGCCTGACATGGCGGAGCGGGCCGGCGGGGTTCCGCCGGCCCGCTCCGCCATCGGGCTCAGTGGAAGAAGTGCCGCGTCCCCGTGAAGTACATCGTGACGCCGGCCTTCTGCGCGGCCTCCACGACCAACTCGTCACGGACCGAACCGCCGGGCTGGACCACGGCCTTGACTCCGGCAGCGGTGAGGATCTCCAGGCCGTCCGGGAAGGGGAAGAACGCGTCCGACGCGGCGTACGCGCCCACGGCACGCTCGGCACCGGCCCGCTCGACGGCCAGCTTCGCGGAGTCCACCCGGTTGACCTGCCCCATGCCGACGCCCACCGAGGCACCGTCCTTGGCGAGCAGGATCGCGTTGGACTTCACCGCGCGGCAGGCCTTCCAGGCGAACGCCAGCTCGGCCAGCTCGTCGGCGCTCAGCGCCTCGCCGGTCGCCAGCGTCCAGGTGGCCGGGTCGTCGCCGTCGGCCTGGAGGCGGTCGGTGACCTGGAGCAGCGCGCCGCCGTCGATCGGCTTGACCTCGACCGGGGCGCAGGGGCCGTCGGCGCAGCACAGCACGCGGATGTTCTTCTTCTTGGTGAGGGCCTCCAGGGCCCCGTCCTCGTAGCCGGGCGCGACGATGACCTCGGTGAAGATCTCCGCGACCTGCTCCGCCATCTCCTTGCTGACCGGGCGGTTGACCGCGATCACGCCGCCGAACGCCGACAGCGGGTCACAGGCGTGCGCCTTGCGGTGCGCCTCGGCGACGTCCGCGCCGACGGCGATGCCGCAGGGGTTGGCGTGCTTGATGATGGCGACACACGGCTCGGTGTGGTCGTACGCGGCACGGCGGGCGGCGTCCGTGTCCGTGTAGTTGTTGTACGACATCTCCTTGCCGTGCAGCTGCTCGGCCTGGGCGAGGCCGCCGCCCGCGGCGGAGCCGCTCATCGATGCTGTGGAGACGTAGAGGGCCGCCGGCTGGTGCGGGTTCTCGCCGTAGCGCAGGGTGTGCTCGCGCTCCCAGGTGGCGCCGAGGAAGTCGGGGAACTGCGACTCGTCGACGGGCGCGTAGGAGGAGGCGAACCAGGAGGCGACGGCCACGTCGTAGGCGGCCGTGTGCTGGAAGGCCTCGGCGGCGAGCCGCTTGCGGGTGGCGAGGTCGAAGCCGCCGCTCTGGACGGCCTTGAGCACGTCGGCGTACCGGGCCGGGCTGGTGACGACCGCGACCGAGGGGTGGTTCTTGGCGGCGGCCCGGACCATCGAGGGACCGCCGATGTCGATCTGCTCGACGCACTCGTCGGGCGAGGCACCGGAGGCGACGGTCTCGCGGAACGGGTAGAGGTTCACGACGACGAGGTCGAACGGCTCGACACCCAGCTCGGCGAGCTGCTCGCGGTGGCTGTCCAGGCGCAGGTCGGCGAGGATGCCCGCGTGCACGCGCGGGTGCAGGGTCTTGACCCGGCCGTCCAGGCACTCGGGGAAGCCGGTGAGCTCCTCGACCTTGGTGACGGGGACGCCGGCAGCGGCGATCTTCGCGGCGGTGGAGCCGGTGGAGACGAGCTCGACCCCGGCCTCGTGGAGCCCGCGCGCGAGCTCCTCGAGACCGGTCTTGTCGTAGACGCTGACGAGCGCCCGGCGAAGGGGCCGCTTGTTGCTCTCGGCGGTCACTGGATAACTACCTTTCGTCCCTCAATGCGATAGCCGTTGCGGGCGAGGCGCCCCACGACCTCGACGAGCAGCCTTCGCTCGACTTCCTTGATGCGCTCGTGCAGAGCGCCTTCGTCGTCCTCGTCCCGGATCTCCACCACGCCCTGCGCGATGATCGGCCCGGTGTCGACGCCGTCGTCGACGAAGTGGACGGTGCAGCCGGTGACCTTGGCGCCGTACGCGAGCGCGTCCCGCACGCCGTGGGCTCCCGGGAAACTGGGCAGGAGCGCGGGGTGCGTGTTGACGAACCGCCCGCCGAACCGCGCGAGGAACTCCTTGCCGACGATCTTCATGAACCCGGCGGAGACGACGAGGTCGGGCTCGTACGCCGCGACGGCCTCGGCGAGGGCGGCGTCCCACTCCTCGCGGCTGCCGTGGTCCTTGACCTTGCACACGAAGGCCGGCAGCCCGGCGCGCTCGGCCCGCGCGAGCCCCTCGATGCCCTCGCGGTCCGCGCCGACGGCCACGATCTCGGCCCCGTACTCCGGTGCGCCGACGGCGGCGATCTCGTCGAGCAGCGCCTGGAGGTTGGTGCCGGATCCGGAGACCAGCACGACGAGGCGCTTGGCGCGCGGGGCCACGGGCTTGGCGGCCACGGTGGGGGCCTTTCTCGGGGGAATTCTGTCCAAGGTGGTCGGCGCACAACGCTTTGTACATTCATACGAATGCTTTACGTCCCCGGATACGGGGAAGCCTACGAACCGGTCGACCGTCAGCAACGATACCGGCACACCGGACGGCCCCCACGGGACGGGGGCATGGCCGGAAGGTAGCGTCTGGACGGAGCCTGTTCGGGAACGACGTCCGGACGTGGTGCGTTCAGGAGGTGACGGACCCGGGTCCGACGCCGTTCCGTTCTGTCCACACATTGCCCCCTACCAACGGGAAGACGCTCACTTGATGCCGGACCGCAGCCTGCGACTCCTCACGTTTCCCCAGCTGTTGCCTCAGGGAGGGGAGCGCGGCGCCGTGCTGCTGCGGGAGCGCCCCAGCTCACCGCCCGACGCGCCTTCGGGCGGCGACGGCGGGCAGGGGCGGGGGCGCGGATCCCAGGAGGACAACCCCTTCGCCCCGCCGCCCGAGGGCACGCCGGACCGGCCCTGGCAGCCGCGGCGCCCGTCGGGCGACGACTCCCAGGACTCCGGTGACGGCAACGGCGGGGACCGCTCGCCCTGGGGCAGCCAGTGGAGCGACCAGCAGCCCGGGCGCTCCCCCGGCGGCTTCGGCGAGCGCCCCCGCGGCGGGCCCGAGGGCCAGGGCGGCGGCCCTCAGGGCGGCGGCCCGAACGTGCGCTGGGACCCGACGGATCCCGCGCAGCGCCGGGCGCGCTATGCCCTGCTGTCGGGCATGTGGGCCTTCTTCTTCGCCCTCTTCAGCTGGCCGTACGTGGCGCTGCTGCTCGGCGCGCTCGCCCTGTACTGGGCCATCAGCTCCCTGCGCGCCAAGCCCCGCAGGCCGGACCCGGACTCCCCCGCCCCCGAGCAGCAGGGCGGTGGCCGCCCCCAGACGACGGCGGCGGTGAGCGGCCTGGTCACGGCGTCCCTGGCGATCGCCCTGGTCGCCGCGTCCTTCACGGCGCAGTTGGTCTACCGCGACTACTACACGTGCACCAACGACGCCCTCACGAACGAGGCGAAGCAGTCCTGCTCCAAGCTTCTGCCGGAGGAGCTCCGGGGGTTCCTGGGGACGAACGACTGACGACTGACACCCGATGCCCGACAACTGACAATCGGCGGCCGATGACTGACGGCCGACGGCTGACGACCGACGGCTGACGGCCGACGTCTCAGGTGCTCTCCGGCGGGGCGGACCGGTCGGGCGGGACAGGGTCGGACGGCAGGAAGTCGTACAGGCCGAAGTCCGTTTCGCCCTCCTGGTCGCGCAGGCCGTAGAGGGCGTCGTGCTCGTAGGGGGCGAGGGGGGCAAGGGGCGCGTTCGACCCCGGTTTCGTGGTGTGCGACGACGACTCCCGGAGCGCCCCGTCGTCCTCGTCGCCCCCTGATCGCCCGGAACCCCGCGCGCCCGCGGCTCCTCCGGCGTCCCGAGGTCCGTCAGCGGCTCCAGCACCCCGAGTGCCGTCCAAGACCCCGGCACCCCAGAAAACCTCGGCGTCCTCGTCACTCGCGGACGACCCGGCATTCCGGGAGCCGTCGGCCCGTCCCGCACCCCGGGCGCCGGCCACGCCCCCCGCACCCCCGGCCACTCCGGCGATCCCGGCCACTCCCGTGCGCGTGAACCGACCCCGGCCCAGCCGGGGCCTCTTGCGCAGCCGCCCGGGCCCGTCGGCGCCCCCGGCCGTGTCCTCGCGCTGTTTGCCGATCTTCGCCTCCTCCGTCCGGAGCGACCGGCACCGCCAGGCCCGTACACCCACCGCCGTCGGGATCGCCAGCAGTCCCAGCCAGGCCAGCGTCGCGGCGGCGGCCTGCCACCAGACCGGGCCGAACCGTGAGAGCACGCCGGCACCGAGCGGGCCGCCCGACAGCCCGGCCAGCACCGCGAGGACGGCCGCGCACAGCATCGACGCGAGCGCGGCGGCACGGACGGTGCGGCCGGTCGACCAGTCGGCCGTCCGCGTGCTGCCCGGCCCCGTCCCACCACGTTCCGCCGACGCCGCACCCGTGGCCACCGTCCAGCCCACGACCACCGCGGCGAGCACCGGCACCGCCCCGGCCGCCCAGTGCACCGGCGTTCCCTGCCCCGCCTCCGGAACCGCCGCCAGCAGCGGAAACGGCGGCAGGAACGGCGCCGGTGCCGAGGCCAGCGGGCCGACCGCGTGGCCGGCGCCGAGGGCGAAACCGGGGCCGAGGGCGTAGGCGGCGCCCCACACCGCCGCGTTCGGGAGCAGGGTCACGCACAGCAGCAGCACGGCGAACCGCCCCGACCACCCCTCGGTCAGCCGGAGCAGCGACGCCTGGGTCGCCGCACCGTGCCATGCCAGCGACCCCACCACCAGCAACGCACCGCCTCCGAGGAGCACCGCCACCCCGGCGGCCGAGGCCCGGGCGGCGACGCCGGGACGCCCGTCCGGGCCGAGCACCAGCGGGCGTACTCCCGTCGGCAGCACGCCCAGCAACCGCCGCAGCGGCCGGCCCGGACGGCCGTACGCCGACCACACGCCCGCCCCCGCCGCCACAACGGCGACCAGCGGGACGCACACCGCCGTCCACACCCACGACGGCCGCAGCACACCCCCGGCGGCGTACAGGGCGGCGGGCGCGGCGACGGCGAGGTAGCCGAGGACGACGCCCGTCCACGCGGTACGGGGGGCGGCCAGGGGCCGGCTCGCGGCGACGGCGAGGCCCCCCTCGTCGTCGCTCTCGCAGTCGTCGTCCTCGCCCTCTCCCCCGCCGTCCGTGGCGTCCCGTGCCGCCCGGTGCAGCAGCCACGCCGGCAGGGCGAGCAGCAGCAGGGGCGGGAGGCCGAGGGGGGCGGGAACGCCGGAGAGCGTGTCGGTGCGGACCAGCTCGGCACCGTGCGCCAGCAGCCACAGCGCCGCCGCCACGTGCATGGCGCCGCCGGGCCCGCTGTCCGGGTACGGCGAGAGGATCCACAGCAGCATCACGAGCATGGCGAACGACGCCAGCCCGAGGCCCGCCGCGAGCGCGCCACCCGTGAGGCCGCCGACGAGCCCGGGCGAGTGGTCCCGCATCCGGGTGAGCAGGGGTGACGGCGAACGTCGGCGAGCGGTCATCTCGGTCACGCCCGCCATGCTCCCAACGACACGCACTTTACCGGCGTAACAGGCGAACCTTCGCTGTGTCGCTAAAAATATGCTTATGTACCTTTTCGGACGGAGGGGCACCTTGTGACGCAGAGCCCTGCCCTCCCGCTCCCACCACCCAAGGAACGCCGACGCCTGCGCGAGGCAGCCTCGCTGACGCGGGCTCAGCTGGCCTCCCGGGTGGGCGTCACCGGTGAGACGGTGCGCGGATGGGAGACCGGCCGTCTCGCGCCGCGCGGCCGCAAAGGGGAGAAGTACGCGAGGCTGCTCAACTCGCTGAGCGCCGCGTCGGAGGTGACGCCACCTCAGGACGGCGCCGCCGATGACGACACCGCCGAGCCGGCACCCCCGGCCGCGGCCTCCGGGCGAAGCGCCGGGGCCCGACGCAGAGCCTCCGCCAACGACCGGAAGCGACCGCCCGCCGCGAAGGACCGGGGCCGCGGCCCCGCCACCGTCCCGGACCATGGCCACACCCCCGCCGCGGACCACAGCCGTCCCTCAGCCCCGCACCACAGCCGGGCCCCCGCCCCGCACCACAGCCGCACCGCCGTCCCGCACCGACACCGCGTCATCCTCACCGAACGCCGGCGTACGACACCCCCGCACCGCCCGGACGACGCCATCACCGCGCTGACCCCCGATCAGGCCTTCGACGCGCTCTACGCCTTCTGCGCACCCGCGCTCGTCCGGCAGACCTATCTGCTGACCGGCCGCCGTGAACTGGCCCGGGAGTCGGTGGAGCGGGCCTTCCAGATCGCCTGGCAGCGCTGGCCCGAGGTGGCCCGCGACCGCGACCCGGCGGGCTGGGTACGGGCGATGGCCTACGAGTGCGCCCTCTCCCCGTGGCACCGGCTCCGGCTGCGCCACCGGCACCCCGAGCCGCCGCCGGCCGACGCCTTCGACCGGGCGCTGATGGACACCCTGCTGGAGCTCCCGCCGTCCTACCGCCGCACGCTGGTGCTCTACGACGGCGTCGGGCTAGGCCTGCCGGAGACGGCGGCGGAGACCGAGGCGAGCACCCGCGCGGCCGTGAACCGGCTGGCCCACGCGCGCGAGGCGCTCGCCGAGCGGCTGCCGGAACTGGCGGACCCGGAAACACTGCACCGGCGGCTGGTCGAGCTGGCCTCCACCGAGCGGCTGCGGGCCGCGGAACCGCCGGTCGTGCGGAAGGACGGGGAACGCAGGGCCCGGTTCTGGACCCGGGCCGCCATCGCCTTCACGGTGGCCCTGATCGGTGCCACGGCCCTCACCGTCCGCACGGCCCCCACACACTACGAGCCACCGGTGCCGCCCGGAGAGACGGTTCAGGGCGTACCGCCACCGGTCGCGCCCGGACCCCTGTCGGAGTCGGAGCAGAAACTGCGCGCGAAGCTGCGCAAGGAGGAGCAGAAGGGACCTGACCGGCTGCTTCCGCAGCTGCGCTGACCCGGCTGCGGAAGTGCGGAAACGGCGGTGGGCCCGCCCCCTGTGCAGAGGGCGGGCCCACCGATGAGCTCCGCGGCTCAGCCGTCCGGCGTCATCCGGCCCTCGGGCGTGATGCAGCCGTCGGGTGTGATGCGGCCCTACGGCGTGATTCAGCCGGCGAGGATCTCGCGCGCCAGCTTGGCCGTCTCGGTCGGGGTCTTGCCGACCTTGACGCCGGCGGCCTCGAGGGCCTCCTTCTTCGCGGCGGCCGTGCCGGAGGAACCGGAGACGATGGCGCCGGCGTGGCCCATGGTCTTGCCCTCGGGCGCGGTGAAGCCCGCGACGTAGCCGACGACCGGCTTCTTCACGTTCTCCTTGATGAAGGCCGCGGCCCGCTCCTCGGCGTCGCCGCCGATCTCACCGATCATGACGATCAGGTCGGTGTCGGGGTCGGCCTCGAACGCGGCGAGCGCGTCGATGTGCGTCGTGCCGATGACCGGGTCGCCACCGATGCCGACGGCGGAGGAGAAGCCGATGTCACGCAGCTCGTACATCATCTGGTACGTCAGCGTGCCGGACTTCGAGACCAGGCCGATGCGGCCCGGCTTCGTGATGTCGCCCGGGATGATACCGGCGTTGGACTGGCCCGGCGTGATGAGGCCGGGGCAGTTCGGGCCGATGATCCGGGTCTTGTTGCCCTGGGACACGGCGTACGCGTAGAACGCGGCCGAGTCGTGGACGGCGATGCCCTCGGTGATGACGACCGCGAGCGGGATCTCGGCGTCGATGGCCTCGACGACGGCGGCCTTGGCGAAGGCCGGCGGGACGAAGAGGACGGACACGTTGGCGCCCGTCTTCTCCATGGCCTCGGCGACCGTGCCGAAGACCGGGATGTCGTTGCCGTCGATGTCGACGGACGTGCCCGCCTTGCGGGGGTTCACGCCACCGACGATGTTCGTGCCGTCGGCCAGCATGAGCTTGGTGTGCTTCATGCCCGTGGCACCGGTCATGCCCTGGACGATGACCTTGCTGTCCTTGTTGAGGAAGATAGCCATGGCTGTTTAGTCCCTCGTCCCTTACTTCGCAGCCGCGAGCTCGGCGGCCTTGTCGGCCGCTCCGTCCATGGTGTCCACGCGCTGCACCAGCGGGTGGTTGGCGTCGGAGAGGATCTTGCGCCCGAGCTCCGCGTTGTTGCCGTCCAGGCGGACGACGAGGGGCTTGGTGACTTCCTCGCCCTTGTCCTTGAGCAGCTGCAGCGCCTGGACGATGCCGTTGGCGACCTCGTCACAGGCGGTGATGCCACCGAAGACGTTGACGAAGACGGACTTGACGTCCGGGTCGCCGAGGATGATCTCCAGGCCGTTCGCCATGACTGCGGCGGAGGCGCCGCCACCGATGTCGAGGAAGTTGGCCGGCTTCACGCCGCCGTGCGCCTCACCGGCGTACGCGACGACGTCCAGGGTGCTCATGACGAGACCTGCGCCGTTGCCGATGATGCCGACCTCACCGTCGAGCTTGACGTAGTTGAGGTTCTTCTCCTTGGCGGCGGCCTCGAGCGGGTTGGCCGCGTCCCTGTCCTGGAGGGCCTCGTGCTCCGGCTGACGGAACTCGGCGTTCTCGTCCAGGGAGACCTTGCCGTCCAGGGCGATGACCTCGCCGGAGGCGACCTTGGCCAGCGGGTTGACCTCGACGAGAAGCGCGTCCTCTTCGATGAAGGTCTTCCACAGGGTGACCAGGACGTTCTCGACCTTGTCGGCGACCTCGGCCGGGAAGTTCGCGGCCTCGACGATCTGGCGGGCGACCTCGGGGGTCACGCCCACGTTGGCGTCGATCGGCGTCTTGGCGACGGCCTCGGGGCGGGTCTCCGCCACCTCCTCGATCTCCACGCCGCCCTCGACGGACGCGATGGAGAGGAAGGTGCGGTTGGCACGGTCCAGGAGGAAGGAGACGTAGTACTCCTCCACGATCTCCGGGGCCGTCTCGGCGATCATCACCTTGTGGACCGTGTGGCCCTTGATGTCCATGCCGAGAATGTTGGTGGCGTGCTCGACCGCCTCGTCGGCGGTCGCCGCCAGCTTCACGCCGCCGGCCTTGCCGCGGCCACCGACCTTCACCTGGGCCTTGACGACGGACTTGCCACCGAGGCGCTCGGTGGCTGCGCGGGCCGCCTCAGGCGTGTCGATGACTTCACCGGCCAGCACCGGTACATCGTGCTTGGCGAAGAGGTCCCTCGCCTGGTACTCGAACAGGTCCACGCGCTTCCGTCCCTATCAGTGATCTCGCGGTTCGTTGTCTGCGTGGGCGTGCCGCGAGGGCAACGTGACGTCCGCTGTCTGTCACAAGGGAGGCGCACACGGTGTCCGAGCGCGCGGCATGTCCGTCTCGCAGGTTATCGCTGCTTCCGGGAGGCCTCTAAATCGAGGGTCACACCTGAGCGGTGATACCTGTCACATGATGCCGCGCTCTCTGGCACGGCGTGCCGGGTGTGAGGAACGGGTGAGGGGCCTCACCGGGCTGGGGTTGACCCGGTGAGGCCCGTGGGACACCCCCGGAGGAGCGCGAACGCCCTGTTCAGGGCCCGGCTCTCCGGGGCTCGGGTCGGGTGGTCCCCACCCCAATGGGGACCGATCGACCCCTCCACGAGGTTTCGGCCTCGGACCACCGACGGCTTTCGGCCTTCCGGGCGTGACGCCTCGTGAAGAGCTGGGGGATCTCTGCGCCACGGAGGGCGGGCCGACGGCGGGGAAGCCTCGGCGGTCTGCCCGTACTAGCCGCAAGGCCGTGAAGTTATGGCTCGGGCGGGGTTGTCCAGGGGGCCGTAGGCAGCGGTTTCGCCGGACATGAGGAGCGGAGCCCCGGTAGAACTGGC
>NZ_JACHCX010000010.1:126397-301528 GCF_014207295.1 Streptomyces sp. AK010 | reverse complement strand
GCTTTCCAGGTTCCCGCTTCCGCGTTTCCCTTTCCGGCGGTTCCGACTCTATCAGATCCTTTCGGGCCTGATCCCCGGTCAGCGGGGTTTGTCTTTGCGGCTGTTGGGCCGTTCCGACGAGTGAGACTTTAGCGGATTCCCCGGCTCCCGAGCCAATCGGGAGCCGCGTCCTTTCGAACGCGGATTCCTCATTCCGAAAATACACATGCCAATGAAGCGACGACAGACGTGCTGCGCGTCGAATAGTGGTTGGTACCTGCGGATTGGCTGCCCGGGGACCGACCGGAGTCGGCGCTCACGTCGGGCAACTCGGAGAACACTACGGATGGGGGTAGGGCGTGTCAACTCAGGGGCGGTCGGCACCTTCGGGGCGTAGCCTGGGCTTCATGACAACGCGTACGTGCACCCAACTGTGGTGGGCCGCCTGACGGCGGCCGCGCTCACGTACGCACTCGACGGCCGCCGCTTCGGCGGCCGTTTTCGTTTCTCCCTCCCGGATCCACGGAGGGGCGGCCGCCGGGGGCGGCGGTCCCGACCAGGAGGTGGAGAGATGACACGGGTCTTCAGCGGGGTCAAGCCGACGGGGCATCTGACGCTGGGGAACTACCTCGGGGCCATGCGGCGGTGGGCCGCGGTGGACCAGCACGAGGCCGACGCCCTGTTCTGCGTGGTCGATCTGCACGCCCTGACCGTGGACCACGATCCCGCCCGGGTGCGCAGGCTGAGCCGGCAGTCGGCGACGCTGCTGCTGGCGGCCGGGCTGGATCCGGAGCTCTGTACGGTGTTCGTGCAGAGCCATGTGGACGAGCACGCCCGGCTCTCCTACGTACTGGAGTGCGTGGCCACCGACGGTGAGATGCGGCGGATGATCCAGTACAGGGAGAAGGCCGCGCGGGAGCGGCAGCGGGGCGGGAGTGTGCGGCTGTCGCTGCTGACCTATCCCGTGCTGATGGCGGCGGACATCCTGGCGTACGGGGCCGGTGAGGTGCCGGTCGGGGACGATCAGCGGCAGCATGTGGAGCTCGCCCGGGACCTCGCCGTGCGGTTCAACCAGCGGTACGGGCATACGTTCGTGGTGCCGCGGGCCACCCGTCCGGGGGTGGCGGCGCGGGTGATGAACCTGCAGGATCCGGCGTCGAAGATGGGCAAGAGCGATGACGTCGGGCCGGGGGTCGTCTATCTGCTGGACGAGCCGGACGTGGTGCGCAAGAAGGTCATGCGGGCGGTGACGGACAGCGGGCGGGAGGTCGTGTACGACCGGGAGACCCGGCCGGGGCTCGCGAACCTGCTGGAGATCCTCGCGGCGTGCACGGATGGCGAGCCCGAGGCGCTCAGTGGTGCGTACACGTCGTACGGGGCCTTGAAGAAGGACACCGCCGAGGCAGTGGTCGAGGTGCTCCGGCCGTTGCAGGAGAGGCACAAGGAGTTGTGCGCCGATCCCGGTCATGTGGAGGGGGTGCTGCGGGCCGGGGCGGAGCGGGCCCGGGGGATGGCACGGCCGACCGTGGATGCCGCGTACCGGGCGATCGGGTTGTTGCCTGCTGTGGCGGAGGCGGAGGCGGAGACGGCCGGGGCCGGGGCCGTGGTGACGGTGTGAGGTGAGGCGGCTGCGGGGGCGGGTGTCGGGCCCGCCCCCGGTGGTCAGCTGTTGTTGCCGGAGGCCAGGGCGCGGCTGCGGTCGCGGGCCGCTTCGAGGGCGGCGATGAGGGCGGCCCGTACGCCGTGGTTCTCGAGTTCGCGGATGGCGTTGATCGTCGTGCCGGCGGGGGACGTGACGTTCTCGCGGAGCTTGACCGGGTGTTCGCCGCTGTCGCGGAGCATCGTCGCGGCGCCGATGGCGGACTGGACGATGAGGTCGTGGGCCTTGTCGCGGGGCAGGCCGAGGAGGATGCCGGCGTCGGTCATGGCTTCGACCAGGTAGAAGAAGTAGGCCGGGCCGGAGCCGGAGAGGGCGGTGCAGGCGTCCTGCTGGGACTCGGGCACGCGCAGCGTCTTGCCGACGGCGCCGAAGATCTCCTCGGTGTGGGCGAGGTGGTCGGCGGTGGCGTGCGTGCCGGCGGAGATGACGGACATCGCCTCGTCCACGAGGGCGGGGGTGTTCGTCATGACGCGGACGACCGGGGTGTCGGGGGCGAGGCGCTCCTCGAAGTACGCCGTGGGGATGCCGGCGGCGCCGCTGATGACCAGGCGGTCGGCGGGGACGTGCGGGGCGAGCTCGTCGAGGAGGGTGCCCATGTCCTGCGGCTTGACCGTGAGGATCAGGGTGTCGGCGTTCTTGGCGGCCTCGGCGTTGGTGACCGGGGTGACGCCGTAGCGGCTGCGGAGTTCCTCGGCTCGTTCCTGGCGGCGGGCGGTGACCAGGAGGTCGGACGGGGTCCAGCCCGCGCGGATCATTCCGCTGAGCAGGGCTTCGCCGATCTTGCCGGTGCCGAGGACTGCGACTTTCTGGGTCATGGCGCGGGGTGCCTCCGAAGGGTGCGTCGTCCGGGGTCCATCCTCGCACCGGGGAGTGGGGGACGGCTCGGGTGTCCGCTGGACGGGATGCCGCGTCGGGACGGCTACGCGGTCCGGCGCCTGAGGGTCGCCGCGCCCAGGATCAGGACCAGGAGTGCGCAGCCCGCGACGATCAGGGCGTCCCGGACGAACGTGGCGGTCATGTCCGTGTGGCGGAGGACCTCGTTCATGCCGTCGACGGCGTAGGACACGGGGAGGACGTCGGAGATGGCCTCCAGGGCCGGGTGCATGGTGTCGCGCGGGGTGAACAGGCCGCACAGGAGCAGTTGGGGGAAGATCACCGCCGGCATGAACTGGACCGCCTGGAACTCCGAGGCCGCGAAGGCCGAGACGAAGAGGCCGAGGGCCGTGCCGAGGAGGGCGTCGAGGAGGGCCACCAGGAGGAGGAGCCAGGGGCTGCCGGTGACGTCGAGGTCGAGGAACCAGAGCGCGAGGCCGGTGGCCAGGGCGGACTGGATGATCGCGAGGGTGCCGAAGGCGAGGGCGTAGCCGGCGATGAGGTCTCCTTTGCCGAGGGGCATGGCGAGGAGGCGTTCGAGGGTGCCCGAGGTGCGTTCGCGCAGGGTGGCGATCGACGTCACCAGGAACATCGTGATCAGGGGGAAGATCCCGAGGAGGGACGCGCCGATGTTGTCGAAGGTGCGCGGGCTGCCGTCGAAGACGTAGCGCAGCAGGAACAGCATCACGCAGGGGACGAGGATCATCAGCGCGATGGTGCGGGGGTCGTGGGTGAGCTGGCGGAGGACCCGGGCCGCGGTGGCGGTGGTGCGGGAGGCGCTCAGGGCCCTCGGAGGGGTGGCCGGCCGGGTCGCGGTGGTGGTCATCGGGTCGTCTCCTTGGTGCGGGCTGCTGCTTTCGCCTCGTCCACCAGCCGTAGGAAGGCCTCCTCGACGGTGGTGGCGCCGGTGCGGGTACGCAGGGCGTCGGGGGAGTCTCCCCCTGCCTCCGGCCGGGAGGTGCCCCCAGCGAGGAGTTCGCCGTCGCGCATGAGGAGGAGGCGGTGGCAGCGCTCGGCCTCGTCCATGACGTGGGAGGAGACGAGGAGGGTGGCGCCGCGGCCGGTCGCGATGTCGTGGAAGAGGTTCCACAGGTCGCGGCGCAGGACCGGGTCGAGGCCGACGGTGGGTTCGTCGAGGACCAGGAGTTCCGGGGAGCCTAGGAGGGCGACGGCGAGGGAGACGCGGTTGCGCTGGCCGCCGGAGAGGTTGCCGGCCAGGGCGTCGGCGTGGGTGGTGAGGTCGACGTCGGCTATGGCGCGGGTGACGTCGGCGTCGCGCCGGGCGGCGGCGGGGCGGCCGGGGTCGAGGATCGCGGCGAAGTAGTCGAGGTTCTGGCGGACGGTCAGGTCGTCGTAGACGGACGGGGCCTGGGTGACGTAGCCGATGCGGGTGCGCAGGGTGGGGTGGCCGGCGGGGCGGCCGAGGACGTCGAGCGTGCCGGTGACCTTGGCCTGGGTGCCGACGAGGGCGCGCATCAGGGTCGACTTGCCGCAGCCGGAGGGGCCGAGGAGGCCGGTGATCTGGCCCCGGGGGACGGTGAAGCCGAGGTTGCGCAGGACCGTGCGGGGGCCGCGTACGACGGTGAGGTTCTCGGCGAGGACGGCGGGGGTGTCCGGGTCCCGGAACTGGCCGGGGGTGGACGCCGGGCCCTGGCGTGGCGAGCCGGGAGCATTATTCATCATGCGATGAATAATGCTCCCGGGGGTCGGACGCGTCAAGCCGCCGGGGTGTGCGGCCTTCGGGTGGGTGCGCGTCCGGCCGGGGTCCTGGCGAGGAGCAGGACGACCTCGTAGACCTCCTCGACGAAGCCGTCCGGGAACGCCCGGAGCAGGTGCTCGCGTTCCTCGGTCAGGAACGACGCGGTGTGGTCGGCGCCGTGAACGAGGAAGACCGAGTGGCTGCCGATGTTGGCCAGGTGGGTGTCGACCGGGACGCGGCGGCTCCAGCGGACCGTGCGGCGGGTGAAGTCGAGGAGGCCGGTGGGGTCGGCGGCGCGGGCGTCGACGTTGCGCTTCTCGGCGGAGACGTCGATGTCGAAGTGACGGGCGATGCGGGCGGCGGCCTCGGCGATCCAGGGGACGTCGAGCGCGTCGGTGTTCCACCACAGGGCGAGGGCGCCGCCGGGGCGCAGGACGCGCAGGGCCTCCGGGGCCGCGCGGGCGGGGTCGGTCCAGTGCCAGGCCTGGGCGTAGGTGACGAGATCGACGGAGGCGTCGGTGAGGGGGAGGTCGTCGCCCGTGCCGCGGATGACCGGGATGCCGGGCAGGGCGCGGCGGAACTGGGCCGCCATGCCGTCTCCGGGTTCCACGGCGACGACGTCCGCGCCCCGGGCGTGCAGGAGGGCGGTGGCGATGCCGGTGCCGGCGCCGATGTCGGCGACGCGGGCGCCGGCGGGGGGACGGCCGGTCAGGTCTTCTATCGCGTCGAAGAGGGCTGGGGGGTAGGACGGGCGGTTGGCGGCGTACTGGGCCGCCGCGGCGTTGAAGGAGTGGGCGCGGGCGCTTCGGGTGGGCTCGGGGGTGTCGGCTGGGGGTTCGAGGGTGCCGGCTGGGGGCTCGAGGGTGTGGGCTGGGGGTTCGAGGGTGCCGGCTGGGGGCTCGAGGGTGTGGGCTGGGGGTTCGAGGGTGCCGACACGGGGCTCGAGGGCGCCGGCAGGGGGCTCGGGGGCGCCGACACGGGGCTCGAGGGCGCCGACACGGGGCTCGGGGGCGCCGACACGGGGCTCGAGGGCGCCGACACGGGGCTCGAGGGCGCCGACACGGGGCTCGAGGGCGCCGGCAGGGGGCTCGAGGGTGCCGGCAGGAGGTTCGGGGGTCGGGTCGGCAGGAGGTTCGGGGGTCGGGTCGGCTCCGGTGGGGTGGTGGGCGGAGGGCGATGTGGTCATACGGCCATGGTGGCCGGGGGGCGGGGTGGGGTGCGGTGAGATTTCGGTGAGATCGAGGGGAGGGGGACGGTCGGATCCCGTCGGGCGAGGCACGAGGCCTCCGGCCTCCCCGGCGACGCCATGGCCGTCAAGCTGCTCATGCTGACCCTGAACTGGCTGATCGTCGAGCAGCTCACCCTGGCGGACGTCTTCACCGAAGCGGAGCGCGAAGAGCTGGTGACGGCGGCGGTCGAGCGCGTCGTGGCGGAGCGGTAGGCGGCAGGGCCTCGCCGGCGGCCGCTACGCGCGGCGGCGGTTCTTCGGGTTGCCCGAGCGGCGGGTCGTGCGCTTCTCGTACTGCTTGCGGGCCTCTTCGTACTCCTCGCGGTGGAGCCTCTCGCCGGGGGCCTCGGTGAGGGAGCGGAAGAAGTAGGCGAGGAGCGAGCCGACGAAGCCGACGGTCAGAAGGCCGCGCAGGGACGCCTGGCGGTCCGGGTCGGGGCGGCGGGTGAAGCCGTCCCAGGTGTGACGGAAGGCCATCGCGCTGCAGATCGCGAACATCACGACCATGAGCAGCGTGACGAAGCCGCCGATCGCGGCGATCCGGAGGCCCTGGTAGGCGAGGCGGAGGACGAGGCAGGAGGCGGCGGCGGTGGCGAGGGAACCGGCGGCGACCGCGATACGGCGTGCGGTGTAGCCGTTGTCGTGGTTCAGCCAGGTCGTGCCGAAGAAGCGCAGGGGTTCTGGTCGGGGACCGAGGGCCTCGGCCGTGGAGCCCGCGGGGGTGACACGGGTGCTGTCGTCTGCACTCACGGGTCGATTATGACCCTTGCCGGACCGCGGGCTCCGTGCGGGCCAGCCGCAGCGGGGGCGACGTGGCCGTCGCTGCCCGTCTCGACGTAAGCGTCCGCGACGAACTCACCCCTGCCGGTGTTGTCCCAGATGTTCGACGTGCCGTACGTGCCGGTGACCCGGGTGCCGATCTACTGCCCGACCCCCGGGACCACCGGATGGCATGAGTGAGTGGTCCCGGCCCGGCGAGAGTCGGATCAGGAGCAGCGCGGGCGGACGTAGCCGTCGCTGCCGGTCTGCACATAGGCGTCCGAGACGTACTCGCCGTCGTCGATGTTGTCCCAGATGTTCGTCGTCCCGTACGGACCCGTCACCGTGGTGCCGGGGCGCTGGCAGAAGATGGTGACCCTGGCTCCCTCGGGCAGGACGCGGACGAGGGCGTAGCCGGTGCCGGGGCCGCTGCGGACGTTCAGGCGGACGCCCGGGGCGACGGCGTACGAGCGCAGGGCCGACGCCGCCATGGTGACGGCCTCCCCCTCGCCTCTGCCTTCGAGTTCCTCGACATGGTCGACAGACATGCGTTTCTCCCCCGTTGAACCCCATGACTGCCATGGGGTGTCGTTGATTCCCCCGAGTCACACCATGAAACACGTGTGCGTAACTCGCTCGTGGAGGCTAGCAAGCCGTCTCTGTCCCGTACGAGTCTTCGACTAGGCTCCGTGCGTCGCGCGCGCGGACGAACAGCACGGGGGTGGTTCCATGGCGCCACAGCGGAACGCCGGATCGGGCGCGGAAGCGGAACTTCCCGAATACGCCGGTCACTACCGTCTGGAGTCCCGTCTGGGCTCGGGCGGCATGGGTGTCGTGCATATGGCCCGCAGCGCCTTTGGGATGAAGCTCGCGGTGAAGGTCGTACACGCCCAGTTCGCCAAGGACCCCGACTTCAGAGGGCGTTTCCGGCAGGAGGTGGCGGCGGCGCGGAAGGTGAGCGGCGCCTTCACGGCACCCGTCGTCGATGCCGACCCGGAGAGCGAACGGCCGTGGATGGCGACGCTGTTCATCCCGGGACCGACCTTGTCCGACCAGGTCAAGCGGAACGGCCCCATGGAGCCCTCCCAGTTGCGGCGCCTGATGGCGGGGCTGGCCGAGGCGCTGCGCGACATCCATCGTGCCGGGGTCGTCCACAGAGATCTGAAACCGAGCAACGTCCTGCTCGCCGACGACGGACCGAAGGTCATCGACTTCGGCATCTCCCGGCCGATGGACAGCGAACTGCGCACCGAGACAGGGAGGTTGATCGGTACGCCGCCCTTCATGGCGCCCGAGCAGTTCCGGCGACCGCGCGAGGTGGGGCCGGCCGCCGACATCTTCGCGCTCGGGTCGGTGATGGTGCACGCGGCCACAGGGCGGGGGCCGTTCGACTCCGACAGCCCGTACATCGTCGCCTACCAGGTGGTGCACGACGAGCCCGACCTGACCGGTGTGCCGGACGAGGTCGCGCCGCTGGTGCTGCGGTGTCTGGCGAAGGAGCCGGAGGAGCGGCCGACGCCGGACGAGTTGATGCGGGAGCTGCGATCCGTCGCGGCGTCGTACGACACGCAGACGTTCATACCGGCTCAGCGGACCGGGGACGCCCAAGGGTCGTGGCCGCCCGCCGGGAAACCCGTCCGTGGGGTCGAAGCCGCCCGTGCCGTCGGGGCCGGTCATGCCGTGGTGGCCGGTGATGCGGTGAAAGCCGCTCGTGTCAGAAGACTGCGGCTCGGCAGACGGACGCTCCTCGGAGCCGGGGCGTTCGGCCTGGCCGTTGTCGGTGCCCTGGCCTCGCTCCCGTTGCTCGACTTTGACGCCGGCTCACCGCAGCCCGCCTCTCCGCGGACCACATCGGCGGCGTTCAGCGGGTGGCGGACGTCCCCGGCTGCCGGGGACAGCGCACCCCTGTGCTCCCACGGGGCAGGACGGCTGCTCTGCGCCACGTCCGGCCTGGTCTTCGCCCTGGATCCGTCCGACGGACACCTGTTGTGGCGGCACCCTGTCGGCAAGGGACCCCGGAAGGAGTCGCCGGTGCTGGCCGGTGGGCTCGTCCAGCCCTCGCCGGACCAGGGGCGTCGCCTGGAGGCGCTCGATCCGGCCTCGGGCAAAGTGCGCTGGCAGCGGGACACACCCGAGGCCGGCAGTGCGGTGTACGCCGGCGGCATGCTCCTGGTCACGGGTGCCGACGGGAAGGTCACCGGCGTGGACGGCGCCTCGGGCGACTCGCGGTGGAGCACCCGGATCCCCGGCCATGAGATGCCGTACGTCGCCACGTTCACCGGTGACCCGTCGGCGTACGCCATCAGCGCGTCGGGGGACGGGAAGCGCACCCGGCTCACCGTGGTGGACCCGCAGACGGGTGACGTGCGGTCGGACGTCCGGCTCGACGGGACACTGAAGCCCTTCGGCGCGTCGGACGGCTCGGTGTTCCTCCTGTCCGTCGACGCGGTGCACGGCGATGCGCGGGGCGTGCTCCGCTACACCCCGAAGACGGGTGAGACCCGCCGTGTGCCCCTCGCCACTCTCCTCCAGCAGGCCCATGGCGCCGTGCGCGGGAACCGGGTCTACCTCATGGGGACCGGGGGATCGATGGTGGCCGTCGATCTCGAGGCGCGTGAGCAGTTGTGGAGTCTGGAGACGGGAACGATGCGGGGGTCCACGCCGGTCGCCGGTGACCGGTACGTGTACGTGGCCGCGTCGGACGGGCGGCTGCTCGCCGTCGACGCCCGGCGCGGGAAGCTCGCCGGGCAGACGTCCCCCCTGCTGGGCGACCGGTCGGACCGGATCCCGGCCGTGCTGCCCGAGCCCGTGGTGGTGGGCGACCGGGTCTACGGCAGTGCGCCGGACGGGACCGTCTTCGCCGTGAACGGGCGCGATCCGGCGGCCTGGTAGCCGACGGGCATCGGTTCACGGCGGCCCGGTCGCCGACAGGCATCGGCTCCGGCGGCCCGGTCGCCGACAGGCATCGGCTCCGGCGGCCCGGTCGCCGACAGGCATCGGCTCCGGCGGCCCGGTCGCCGACAGGCATGCGCGAAACCGCCCGGTCGTCGTCGGGCATGCGCGAGGACCGCCCGGTCGTCGTCGGGCATGCGCGAGGACCGCCCGGTCGTCGTCGGGCATGCGCGAGGACCGCCCGGTCGTCGTCGGGCATGCGAGGACCACCCGGCAGCCGACGGGCATACGCGAGAGCCACCCGGCAGCCGACGGGCATACGCGAGAGCCGCCCCCCGGCACGCGGAAGACGGCCCTCGGCGCGAGACCAGGTCAGCCCAGCTTCGACACGTCCCGCACCGCGCCCTTGTCCGCGCTCGTCGCCATCGCCGCGTAGGCCCGCAGCGCCGCCGAGACCTTGCGGTCGCGGTTCTTCGGGGCGTACACGCCGTTCAGCGCCTGGTCGCGGCGGGCCAGTTCGGCGTCGTCCACCAGCAGTTCGATGGAGCGGTTCGGGATGTCGATGCGGACGCGGTCGCCGTCCTCGACCAGGGCGATGGTGCCGCCCGCGGCCGCCTCGGGCGAGGCGTGGCCGATGGACAGGCCGGAGGTGCCGCCGGAGAAGCGGCCGTCCGTGACCAGCGCGCAGGTCTTGCCGAGGCCGCGGCCCTTCAGGTACGAGGTCGGGTAGAGCATCTCCTGCATACCGGGGCCGCCCTTGGGGCCCTCGTAGCGGATGACGACCACGTCGCCGTCCTTGACCTGCTGGGTGAGGATCTTCTGGACGGCCTCCTCCTGCGACTCGCAGACCACCGCCGGGCCCTCGAAGGTCCAGATGGACTCGTCGACGCCGGCCGTCTTCACGACGCAGCCGTCCACGGCCAGGTTGCCCTTGAGGACCGCGAGGCCGCCGTCCTTGGAGTAGGCGTGCTCGGCGGAGCGGATGCAGCCGCCCTCGGCGTCCTCGTCCAGGGCCTCCCAGCGCTCGGACTGGGAGAAGGCCTCGGCGGAGCGGACGCAGCCGGGCGCCGCGTGCCACAGCTCGACCGCCTCGGCGGACGGGGAGCCGCCGCGCACGTCCCAGGTCTTCAGCCAGTCGCCGAGGGACGGGCTGTGCACGGAGTGCACGTCCTCGTTGAGCAGGCCCGCCCGGTGCAGCTCGCCGAGCAGGGCGGGGATGCCGCCGGCGCGGTGCACGTCCTCCATGTAGTACGTGCGGTCCTTGGCGACGTTCGGGGCGACCTTGGCCAGGCACGGCACACGGCGCGAGACGGCGTTGATCTCGTCCAGGCCGAAGGGGACGCCGGCCTCCTGGGCGGCGGCCAGCAGGTGCAGGATCGTGTTGGTGGAGCCGCCCATGGCGATGTCGAGGGCCATGGCGTTCTCGAACGCCGCGAAGGAGGCCACGCTGCGGGGCAGGACCGTCTCGTCGTCCTGCTCGTAGTAGCGGCGGGTGATGTCCATGACCGTGTTGGCCGCGTTCACGTACAGCTGTTTGCGGGCCGTGTGCGTGGCGAGGACCGAGCCGTTGCCCGGGAGGGAGAGGCCGATGGCCTCGGTCAGGCAGTTCATCGAGTTGGCGGTGAACATGCCGGAACAGGAGCCGCAGGTCGGACAGGCGTTCTCCTCGATGCGGAGGATGTCCTCGTCCGAGATCTTGTCGTTCACGGCGTCGGAGATCGCGTCGACCAGGTCGAGCGTGCGGACCGTGCCGTCGACCAGGGTGGCGCGGCCGGACTCCATCGGGCCGCCGGAGACGAAGACCGTCGGGATGTTCAGCCGCAGGGCGGCGTTCAGCATGCCCGGGGTGATCTTGTCGCAGTTGGAGATGCAGATCAGGGCGTCGGCGCAGTGCGCCTCGACCATGTACTCCACGCTGTCCGCGATCAGGTCGCGGGAGGGCAGGGAGTACAGCATGCCGCCGTGGCCCATGGCGATACCGTCGTCGACGGCGATCGTGTTGAACTCGCGCGGGATGCCGCCGGCGGCGACGACCGCCTCGCTGACGATCCGGCCGACCGGCGCCAGGTGCGTGTGGCCGGGCACGAACTCGGTGAAGCTGTTGGCGACCGCGATGATCGGCTTGCGGCCGATGTCCCCGCCCGGTACACCGGAGGCGCGCATCAGGGCGCGTGCGCCCGCCATGTTGCGGCCGTGGGTGACTGTGCGGGACCTCAGCTCGGGCATCGTCGCTCGCTCCTTCAAAGACGGCGTCAGAGAGTTCGGAGATTTCTGACTGCTACCGAGCGTACGCCGGTCATCCAGTGGGCGGGACGGTGTGTCCGGAATGCGGGACGCCTGTCTCGGACGACGGCACCCGCAGGCCTTACGGATCGGTCAGATGTCCCTGTACGACGGCACCCGCACGCCCTACGGATCGGTCAGATGTCCCTGTACGACGGGCGCGAGCCGCGCGATGACCTGCTCCGGGTCCGCCGAGGCCAGCGGCTCGATCCTGAGGACGTAGCGCAGGATGGCGGTGCCCACGAGCTGCGCCGCCGCGAGCTCGGCCCGCAGCTCGGCGTCCGGCAGCTCCAGCCGTACCGCGATGCGGCGCAGCACCTGGGTGGCGATGATCCGCCGGAAGACGGCGGCCGCGGTGTCGTTGGTGAGGGCGGAGCGGACGATGGCGAGCAGCGGCGCGCGGGTCGCCGGGTTCTCCCAGACGCCGAAGAAGAAGCGGGCCAGGCGCTCCCCCACCCCGTCCAGCGGGCCCTCCTCGATGGCCTTCGGGGCCTGCAGGGCGGGTCCGAAGGCCAGGGTGATCGCCGCCTCGAAGACCTGCTCCTTCGTGCCGAAGTAGTGGTGCACGAGGGCCGAGTCGACGCCGGCGGACTTGGCGATGCCGCGCACGGACGTCTTCTCGTAGCCGCGCTCGGAGAACTCGTCGCGGGCGGCGGTCAGGATGCGGTCGCGGGTGTCCGCCGACTCCGTGCGCGGGGGGCGGCCACGGCGGCGGGCGGCCGTGCCGGACCCGCTGCCCGCCGCCGGCCCGTCGGTCATGACCGCGGCACCTTCACGGCCGAGGCCAGGTGCAGGCGGGTGAAGGCCAGGGCCTCCGCCAGATCGGCCTCGCGCTCCGCGCTCGACATCGCGCGGCGGGTGTTGACCTCGATGACGACGTGCCCGTCGAAGCCCGTCAGGGCGAGCCGCTCCAGCACCTCGGCGCAGGGCTGCGTGCCGCGGCCGGGCACCAGGTGCTCGTCCTTGGCCGAACCCCGGCCGTCGGCGAGGTGGACGTGGCCGAGCCGGTCCCCCATGCGGTCGACCATGTCCAGGGCGTCGGAGCGGGCCGTCGCGGTGTGGCTGAGGTCGATCGTGAAGTGCCGGTAGTCGTCCTTCGTCACGTCCCAGTCGGGCGCGTACGCGAGCATCTCGCGGTCGCGGTAGCGCCAGGGGTACATGTTCTCGACGGCGAACCGTACGTCCGTCTCGTTGGCCATGCGCCAGATGCCGTTGACGAAGTCCCGGGCGTACTGGCGCTGCCAGCGGAACGGCGGGTGGACCACGACCGTGCTCGCGTCGAGCTTCTCCGCCGCCGCGCGGGCCCGCTGGAGCTTGGTCCAGGGGTCGGTGGACCAGACGCGCTGCGTGATGAGCAGGCACGGGGCGTGCACGGCCAGGATCGGGATCCGGTGGTAGTCGCTGAGTCTGCGCAGGGCCTCGACGTCCTGGCTGACCGGGTCGGTCCAGACCATGACCTCGACTCCGTCGTAACCGAGGCGCGCGGCGATCTCGAAGGCCGTGGCCGTCGACTCCGGGTAGACCGAGGCCGTCGACAGGGCGACCTTCGCGTCCGGGATCTTCACGGCTGGCTCTGCCATGCAGGACAGATTACGGGGTGTGGTCGGGGTGGCGTGGGGGGCCTCTTGGCCGTTGTGGTGTTTGCCATAGACGAGCGGGCTCCTACGCGGACTCCATGTGATCCAGGCGACGCAGGATCACGCCTTCCCTCAGCGCCCAGGGGCATATCTCGACGCGCTCCACGCCGAAGAGGTCCATCGCGGCCTCGGCGACCAGGGCGCCCGCCACGAGCTGCCCGGCCCTGCCCTCGGAGACGCCCGGCAGCTCCGTGCGCTCCCGCTCGGTCATGGCGGCCAGGCGCGGGACCCAGCCCTCCACGGACTCCCGCTTGAGCTCGCGCTGGACGTAGAGGCCCTCGGCGGAGCGGGCGGCGCCGGCGATGCGGGCCAGTTGCTTGAAGGTCTTCGACGTGGCGACGACGTGGTCGGGGGTGCCGAGGCGGCTGAATTCGCCGACCGTGCGGGCGATCTCGGTCCGCACGTGCCGGCGCAGGGCGCGGACGTCGTCCGGGGCGGGCGGGTCGCCGGGGAGCCACCCGGCGGTGAGGCGGCCGGCGCCAAGCGGCAGCGAGGCGGCCGCGTCGGGCTCCTCGTCGATGCCGTAGGCGACCTCCAGGGAGCCGCCGCCGATGTCCAGGACCAGCAGCTTCCCGGCCGACCAGCCGAACCAGCGGCGGGCGGCGAGGAAGGTGAGCCGGGCCTCCTCGGCGCCGGTGAGGACCTGGAGCTCGACGCCCGTCTCGGCGCGCACGCGGGCGAGGACGTCGTCGGCGTTGCGGGCCTCGCGCACGGCGGAGGTGGCGAACGGGAGGACCTCTTCGACGCCCTTGTCCTCGGCGGCCTGGAGCGCCTCCTGGATGACCGAGATCAGCCGGTCGACGCCGTGCGGGCCGATCGCGCCGTCGTCGTCGAGGAGCTGGGCGAGGCGCAGTTCCGCCTTGTGCGAGTGCGCGGGCAGCGGGCACGCGCCGGGGTGCGCGTCCACCACGAGCAGATGCACCGTGTTCGATCCCACGTCGAGGACACCGAGTCTCATGTACGGAACGCTACTGCCCGCCGGGCCCTCCGCGGTCCTCGGCGGGGGCACGAGGCCCGTACCCTGGACTCGTGCCAAAGACGAAAAAGGCGAAGCGCGACAAATCACCGGGCGTCGTGGAGGCCGACGAGAAGGGCCTCGACTTCGCTCGCGCCTGGGTGGAGTTTCCTGATCCGGCGGACGACGAGCAGGTCTTCCGCTGCGATCTGACATGGCTGACATCTCGCTGGAACTGCATCTTCGGCAGCGGCTGCCAGGGCATCCAGGCGGGCCGCGCGGACGACGGGTGCTGCACGCTGGGTGCGCACTTCTCCGACGAGGACGACGAGAAGCGCGTCGCCGAGCATGTGGCCAGGCTCACGCCGGACATCTGGCAGCACCATGCCGAGGGCACGCGGGGCGGCTGGGTCTTTGAGGACGAGGACGGCGAGCGGCAGACGCGGCCCTTCCAGGGCTCGTGCATCTTCCAGAACCGGCCGGGCTTCGAGGGCGGCATGGGCTGCTCGCTGCACATCCTGGCCCTGAAGGAGGGCCGCGAGCCGCTGGAGACCAAGCCGGACGTGTGCTGGCAGCTGCCGGTGCGGCGGACGTACGAGTGGATCGACCGGCCCGACGACACGCGCGTCCTCCAGGTGTCGATCGGTGAGTACGACCGCCGCGGCTGGGGCCCGGGCGGCCACGACCTGCACTGGTGGTGCACGTCGGCGACCTCGGCCCACGGCGCGGGCGACCCCGTGTACGTCTCCTACCGGCCCGAGCTGATCGAGCTGATGGGCAAGGCCGGCTACGACCGACTGGTCGAGCTGTGCGAGGAGCGGCTGGCCTCGCAGTTGCCGCTGCTGGCACCGCACCCCGCGGATCCCGCGCATCCGGCGAGCCCTGGGGCCTGAGGGCCCGGCTACGACGTGACCGGGCTCGGGTCGCCGCTGTCCGACGGCGGTGGCGTCGCGCCCGTGGGGTCGGTCGGGGCCGGGTCCGTCGGCGTGGGCGTGGGATCCGGGTCGGTCGACGGGGGCGGAGTGGTCGGCGTCGGGTCCGGGTCCGGGGCGGAGGTCGTGGGCGTCGGGTCCGGGTGGGTCGGAGACGGGTCGCCCGGGCCGCTGGGGCGGGGGGCCGGGCCGGGGTCGGAGGGGCTGGGCGCGGTGCCGTAGCCCTCGATGCGGACGACGGCGCCCACGGGTGCGACCGCGACCTGCGCGTGCCAGGGCCCCGCGGGCTCCCGCAGGTGGTCGACGTACACCTTGATCGTCACCGACTCGCCGGGCCGGAGCGTTCCCGAGGACCGGCTGAGGTAGAGCCAGGGGGCTCCCGTCGACGCGGACCAGCGGACCGGGGCCGGGCCGCTCGCGGTCAGCGTGACCAGGGTGGTGTCGCCGCTGTTGTCGGCTGTGACCTCCAGGGCGCTCTCGCGTCCCGCGCCGGCGACGCCGATCACCTCGACGGACACGTCGGCCTTGCCGTCCTTGCCGAAGCGGGGGCCGGGGCGGGTGCTCGCGTTGCCGGTGTTCTCGTAGCCGCCGTCCGCCATCTCGCCGTCCGGGCCGAACGGGTCGTCCGCCTCGCGCGCGGAGGCCGAGCGGCCGTCCTGGCCCTCGCCGATGGGGGTGCCCCGGTAGGCGGCCCACAGGGCGAGGACGGGGGCGGCCACGACGGTGGCGACGACGGTCGTGGTGACGGCACGCGCGCGCAGGCGGTCCCTGCGGGCGGCGTGGTCCTTGGGGTCCATCGGGAAGCCGCGCCGGTCGAAGCGGGGTGCGGCGGTCCGCGCGCGCGGGTGGTGGGCCATCGCGACGTGCAGGGCCGCGCGGGGCGCCGGCAGGACGGGCAGTTCGGCGGGGGTGACGCTGGTGCCGGGCCAGCGGCCGGGGGTGGCGCGCTCGGCGGCGCGGCGGCAGCGCGGGCAGTCGTCGACGTGCCGGACGAGTTCGCGGCGCAGGGCCGTGCCGAGCACGAGCCGCTCGTCGCCGGCGAGGTGCGACACGCTCGGACACGCCCCGGTCTCGACCACGGCGAGGGCCGCACGCGTGCGTTCCACCTCGCAGGCGGCGGAGGCGAGCAGATCGCGGGCGGCGGCCGGGGCCATGCCGAGGACGGCGGCGACCTCGCGGGCGGCGAGGTGGTGGCGCACGGCCAGTTCGAGCGCCTCGCGCTGCTCGGGCGTGGTGCCGGCGGCCTCCGGCCAGGCCAGCAGGGCCAGTTCGCGACGGCGCCGCTCCTGGACCTCCTCGGAGGCGGCCGGGGCGGCCGGACGCTCGGCGCGCTGCCGGCCGGTACGGCCCGCGGCATGGCTGCTCTGACGTTTCTGCTTGGCCTCGGCCAGCTTGCGCAGGCACGCCCAGCGGGCCAGCGCGTACAGCCAGGCCCTGCGGTCCGCGGGCGCCTGGGGGCCGTGCCGGCCCCGGCGTTCGGCGAGTGCGAGGACGTCGCCCAGGGCGGCGGTCGCGGCCTCGTGGTCGCACAGCACGGACAGGCAGTAGGTGAACAGGCCGTCCAGGTAGGGCTCGTAGGGCGCGGGCGGCCGCTGCGCCAGCGTGCGCGCCGCCCCGCGGTCGCGCGCCTCCCGGTGCGCCCGGTGGGCGCCGACCGTGCGGGCCGAGCGGGTCGAGATCTCCGGAGTACTGCTCATCATTCGGCGACCGTAGGGGGCCGGGAGTGGCACCTTCAGGCGGCTTGAGCACATTTAATCCGTACGGGTGAAACGATCCCTCAATCGGGGACATGAACCGGTCGTTCCGCCGCTGGCGCGGGGTGGCGAACCCCTGGCGCGCAGATCGCCGCCGTCGGCCGGTCCCGGGATGTCAGTGCTTGCGGCTACGGTTTCGTCCATGGCTGCCCGTACGAAGACCACCAAGGACCGTCCGTCCTACCGCTGCACGGAATGCGGCTGGCAGACGGCGAAGTGGCTCGGCCGCTGCCCCGAGTGCCAGGCCTGGGGGACGGTCGAGGAGTACGGCGCGCCCGCGGTGCGTACGACGGCACCGGGCCGGGTCACCACCTCCGCCCTGCCCATCGGACAGGTGGACGGCCGCCAGGCCACCGCCCGTCCCACCGGCGTGCCCGAGCTGGACCGCGTGCTCGGCGGCGGGCTGGTCCCCGGCGCGGTGGTGCTGGTCGCGGGCGAACCGGGCGTCGGCAAGTCCACGCTTCTGCTGGACGTGGCGGCCAAGTCCGCGAGCGACGAGCACCGCACGCTGTACGTCACGGGCGAGGAGTCGGCGAGCCAGGTCCGGCTGCGCGCCGACCGCATCGGCGCCATCGACGACCACCTGTATCTGGCGGCCGAGACGGATCTGGCCGCGGTGCTGGGCCACTTGGACGCGGTGAAGCCGTCGCTGCTGATCATGGACTCGGTGCAGACGGTGGCCTCCCCCGAGATCGACGGCGCGCCCGGCGGCATGGCCCAGGTGCGGGAGGTCGCGGGCGCCCTCATCCGGGCCTCCAAGGAACGCGGCATGTCCACGCTGCTGGTGGGCCACGTCACCAAGGACGGCGCGATCGCGGGCCCGCGCCTGCTGGAGCACCTGGTGGACGTCGTCCTGAGCTTCGAGGGCGACCGGCACGCCCGCCTGCGCCTCGTGCGCGGCGTCAAGAACCGCTACGGCACCACCGACGAGGTCGGCTGCTTCGAGCTGCACGACGAGGGCATCACCGGTCTCGCCGACCCGAGCGGGCTCTTCCTGACCCGCCGGGCCGAACCGGTCCCGGGCACCTGCCTGACCGTCACCCTGGAGGGCCGCCGCCCGCTGGTCGCCGAGGTCCAGGCGCTCACGGTCGACTCTCAGATCCCCTCCCCGCGCCGCACCACCTCGGGCCTGGAGACCTCCCGCGTCTCGATGATGCTCGCGGTGCTGGAACAGCGGGGGCGGATCAGCGCCTTGGGCAAAAGGGACATCTACTCCGCGACGGTCGGCGGGGTGAAGCTCACCGAGCCCGCCGCGGACCTGGCCGTCGCCCTCGCCCTGGCGAGCGCGGCGAGTGACACACCTCTCCCGAAGAATCTCGTCGCGATCGGCGAAGTGGGCCTCGCGGGCGAGGTGAGACGGGTCACCGGAGTGCAGCGCAGACTGGCCGAAGCCCACCGTCTGGGCTTCACGCACGCGCTGGTCCCGGGCGATCCGGGCAAGGTCCCGGCGGGCATGAAGGTCCTGGAAGTCGCGGACATAGGGGACGCCCTGAGGGTCCTTCCCCGCTCCCGTCGCAGAGAGGCCCCACGGGACGAGGAGGGTCGCCGGTAGACTTTGCCCTGGTCTCGCCCGTCCGTGCGAACCGAGCGCGCGACACGGGGGCGCCCAGAACCTGCGACCGGAGGAGTGCAGTGGCAGCCAACGACCGGGCATCTGCTCCCGGAAAATCCGGCGGGAGCGCCGGTACCGATGGCCTGATGCGCGCCTCCCTGAGCGCCGTGGCACCCGGCACCGCCCTGCGTGACGGCCTGGAGCGCGTGCTCCGGGGCAACACCGGCGGACTCATCGTGCTCGGCTCCGACAAGACGGTCGAGGCGCTGTGCAGCGGCGGTTTCGTGCTGGACGTCGAGTTCACCGCGACCCGTCTGCGCGAGCTGTGCAAGCTGGACGGCGGCATCGTGCTGTCCTCCGACCTGTCGAAGATCCTGCGCGCGGGCGTGCAGCTGGTCCCGGACCCGACGATCCCGACGGAGGAGACGGGCACCCGGCACCGCACGGCGGACCGCGTCAGCAAGCAGGTCGGTTTCCCGGTGGTCTCCGTCTCCCAGTCGATGCGGCTGATCGCCCTGTACGTCGACGGTCAGCGCCGCGTCCTGGAGGACTCGGCGGCGATCCTGTCCCGCGCCAACCAGGCGCTCGCCACCCTTGAGCGCTACAAGCTCCGCCTCGACGAGGTCGCGGGCACGCTGTCGGCGCTGGAGATCGAGGACCTGGTGACCGTCCGGGACGTCTCGGCGGTCGCCCAGCGCCTGGAGATGGTGCGCCGCATCGCCACGGAGATCGCCGAGTACGTGGTGGAGCTCGGCACGGACGGCCGGCTCCTGGCCCTCCAGCTCGACGAGCTGATCGCGGGTGTGGAACCCGAGCGCGAGCTGGTCGTGCGGGACTACGTCCCCGAGCCCACGGCCAAGCGCTCCCGCACGGTCGACCAGGCCCTCGCCGAACTCGACGCCCTCACCCATGCCGAGCTGCTCGAACTGTCCACGGTGGCAAGGGCGTTGGGCTACACCGGCGCACCCGAGACGCTGGACTCGGCGGTTTCCCCGCGGGGGTACCGCCTCCTCGCCAAGGTGCCCCGGCTCCCCGGCGCGATCATCGACCGCCTCGTCGAGCACTTCGGCGGACTGCAGAAGCTGCTCGCCGCGAGCGTCGACGACCTCCAGACGGTGGACGGCGTGGGCGAGGCCCGGGCCCGCAGCGTCCGCGAAGGGCTGTCGCGGCTGGCGGAGTCCTCGATTCTGGAGCGGTACGTCTGACGCGTACGGCATCCGGCTGGAACGGTTGAGGGCGGTACCCGGGAAGGGGTACCGCCCTCGGGCGTTCTCGGCCCGGCCCGGCCGGCCAGGGGTGCACCCGGGGCGCTGGGGCCCGGTCGGCCAGGAGTACACCTCGGGCGCTGCGGCCCTGGTGCGCCTGAGGTGCTTCTCGGGCTCTGCGGCCCTGGCGGACCGGAGGTGCCTCTCCGGCACTGCGGCCCGGCGGACCGGAGGCGCCTCTCCGGCACTGCGGCCCGGCGGACCGGAGGCGCCTCTCCGGCACTGCGGCCCGGCGGACCGGAGGCGCCTCTCCGGCACTGCGGCCCGGCGGACCTGAAATGCCTCTCCGGCACTGCGGCTCTAGTCGGCCGAGAGCACGAACGACGTCTGGACCTTCGCGAAGCCCGGGGCCTTGGCTTCCACCAGGTACGTGCCGGACCCGGCCGAGCCCGCGGGAGGCGTGGCGCACTCGGGGGCGCTCGGCTTGCGGTCCCACTTCAGCGTGTAGGTGATGCCGCTGCCGGCGGCGACCCGGTACAGCTGGTGCGCGGCGGCCTTGGGGCAGTCCTCGGAGGACCAGTAGTCGTCGTCGCTGCTCGCCGGGGCGATCGTGAACACCGCGTTCTTCGGCCCGAGATCGATCTTGCAGTCGCTGCCGGAGACGTTCCGCGCGGTCAGCAGGAACGTGGGCGTCTGCTCGGGGTCGTAGGTGTTGTGACGGCTGCGCAGGCTGAACTTCACGGCGCTCGCGGCGCAGTTGGGCAGAGTGGAGCCGGCCGGCAGGGTGTCGCCCGCGCCCACGCCGCCCGCGGCGGTACCGCTCCCCGAGCCCCCGGCGCCGCCCGCACCCTCGGAGCCGCCCGAGCCGCCGGAACCGGAACCGTCGCCGGATCCCGGGCCGGAACCGTCCCCGGAGCCGTCTCCCGACCCGCTTCCGGAGCCGTCGCCCGAGCCGCCGGAGCCCTCGTCCCCCGACTCGTCACGCCCGCCCGGCGCTTGACTGATGGCGGGGCCCGAACTCGACGGGCCAGGTGTGATGGAGGGCGCGGGATTCTTGCCGTTGGCGCCGTTGTCGCCGTCCTTGCCGCCTCCGCCGCCCATGGTCACGATCCACAGGGTCAGCAGCGCCAACACGGCGACTACAGACACCAGTACGACCCTCCGACGCCAGTAGATGGAGGAGGGAAGCGGCCCGACCGGATTGCGCAGAGATCCCACGGCGCAAACCTTACGAGAGATCGGCGCGTTCACCGGTCCCACCCGCCGCTCGGACCGACAACTTTTCCGGATCATCATCCCGGAAATCACGTTCCCGCCCTGGTCTTTCGTCGGGTACGGGATGCAGTGATCGCAGGGCGTGACGGTATCGGTCCACCCCTTACCGTCCGTGAGGGCGGGCAGGACGCCCCGATGTGGGTACGGCGCGTGGCCGGGGCCTGCGTTCCCGTGCCGGTGCGGCGCCCTTCTCCTCACGCGAGACGCCCGCGCGCCACCGAGCCGCGCCGCGCGGCGCACGGCCGGTCGGGAACGCCCGCGCGCTCACCGGAGCGCCCGCGCGCCGCTCGGCAGTTCACGGCGCGGCCCGAGTGAACTTCCCTCGGTGGAGACACCGTTGGGGACGGCGGAGGAGGCCGGGACGGCGCCCGCCGACGACCTGCGGCTCGAACGAAAATCTGCCGATCTTCGGGTAACCGCCCCGGTGGAGTGGCGGTGTGCCCGATTCGGCACCTCTGCGTGGCACCATCGAAGGGCCATGACTGCTCCCACGAAGCCCCCGCACCCCACCGCCGCCTCCGCCGACACCCCCTCCGGGCCGCCCCTCGGAGAGAACCTGCACTCCCCCGTCATCGACTGGTTCGGCGAACACGCCCGTGACCTGCCGTGGCGGCGCCCCGAGGCCGGGGCGTGGGGGGTGATGGTCAGTGAGTTCATGCTCCAGCAGACGCCGGTGAGCCGCGTCCTGCCCGTCTACGAGCAGTGGATGGAGCGCTGGCCGCGCCCCGCCGACCTGGCCAAGGACGCGCCCGGCGAGGCCGTCCGTGCCTGGGGGCGGCTCGGCTACCCGCGCCGGGCGCTGCGGCTGCACGGCGCCGCCGTCGCCATAACGGAACGGCACGGCGGTGACGTACCGGCCGACCACGCCCAGCTGCTGGCGCTGCCCGGCATCGGCGAGTACACGGCCGCAGCCGTCGCCTCCTTCGCCTACGGGCAGCGGCACCCGGTGCTGGACACCAACGTGCGGCGGGTCTTCGCCCGGGCGGTCACCGGCGTGCAGTACCCGCCGAACGCGACCACCGCCGCCGAGCGCAAGCTGGCCCGCGCGCTGCTGCCCGACGACGAGCCGACCGCCGCCCGCTGGGCCGCCGCCTCCATGGAACTGGGCGCGCTGGTGTGCACGGCGAAGAGCGAGTCGTGCCACCGCTGCCCGATCGCCGCGCAGTGCGCGTGGCGGCTGGCGGGCAAGCCGGAGCACGACGGACCGCCGCGCCGCGGCCAGACCTACGCGGGCACCGACCGGCAGGTGCGCGGGCGGCTGCTCGCCGTGCTGCGGGAGGCTCACGGGGCCGTTCCGCAGGCGGCGCTGGACCGGGTGTGGCACGAGCCGGTTCAGCGGGCCCGCGCCCTGGACGGTCTCGTCGCCGACGGTCTGGTGGAGCCACTGGCGGGCGGCTCGTACCGGCTGCCGCTGACCTGACGTACAACCTGCCCCACAGATCTGGCCCACAGGCCTGACGCACAGACAGGTCACAGCCGCGGGCCGCCGTCCGTCACACAAGCCGGGGTGGACAAATCACCCCGAACCGTCCTCAACACCCCCACCGCACTACCCCGTTACGGCTTCCGTTACACAACCGACGGACAGCCGAGCGCTAGCCGAAGGCTGCTTCGGACAGCGCCGTGACAACGCCTCCGTACCTTCAGACGCGTTCCCGGAAGACACGGGACGGCTGAAGACCACAGGCAGTACACGGGCGGCGGGGAGCCGGCCCGAACGGGGAAACGGGAGGCGGTTCACCATGGCGCAGGGCGAGGTGCTCGAGTTCGAGGAGTATGTCCGCACCCGGCAGGACGCGCTGCTGCGCAGTGCCCGCCGCCTGGTTCCGGACCCGACGGACGCGCAGGACCTGCTGCAGACGGCACTGGTACGGACGTACGGCCGCTGGGAGACCATCGAGGACAAGCGGCTGGCGGACGCCTACCTGCGCCGGGTGATGATCAACACCCGCACGGAGTGGTGGCGGGCGCGGAAGCTGGAGGAGGTCCCGACCGAGCAGCTCCCGGACGCCTCGGTCGACGACGCCACCGAGCAGCACGCGGACCGCGCCCTGCTGATGGACATCCTGAAGGTGCTCGCCCCGAAGCAGCGCAGTGTCGTGGTGCTGCGACACTGGGAGCAGATGTCCACGGAGGAGACGGCCGCCGCCCTCGGCATGTCGGCCGGAACGGTCAAGAGCACGCTGCACCGGGCGCTCGCCCGGCTCCGCGAGGAGCTGGAGTCCCGCGACCTGGACGCACGCGCGCTGGAGCGTGAGGAGCGGGAGCGGTGCGCGGCCTGACCGGCGACGGTTCTGCACGGACCCGGGGCAGTTTCCAGGCGGTGAGCGCGGCACTGGCCGTGCCCACCGCCCTCGCCCTGTTGGTGGCCGGGTGCGGTGCGGGCGGCACCGGCGCCCGTGACGAGGGCCCGGCGCACGCCGACTCGGTGGCCGGCGCCGCCGCGGCCACACCGTCCGCCACGCCGAAGCCGCCCGACACCGTGAACGCGGTCAAGCTCGTCAAAGATGATCCGAAGGTCGCGCCCGAGGTGAAGCGGGAGCTGAAGCCGTGCGTCGCCGACGAGTACCCGGTCGACGTCTCCTACGGCAATCTGACGAAAGGCGCGTCGGACGACGTCGTCGTCAACGTGCTGACCTGCGGTGATGCGGTGGGCGTGGGCAGTTACGTGTACCACGAGCAGGACGGCTCGTACGAGAACGTGTTCAAGGCGGAGGAGCCGCCGGTCTACGCGGAGATCGACCGCGGGGACCTGGTGGTGACCAAGCAGGTGTACGAGAAGGGCGACCCGGTGTCGAGTCCCTCCGGAGAGAACGTGATCACGTACAGATGGACCTCCGGCCACTTCGCCGAGAAGTACCACACGCACAACGACTACGGGAAGGTCGTCGGCGACAGCGCGACGCCGGTGCCCGCGAGCTGACGCGGAACGAAGGGCCGCGTGAACCGATCGGGCCGTTCGGACCGATCCCTCGGTGAACGCATCGCCGGGACCGTGCGTCCCAGCAGTAGAACGCACCCCCATGACCACAGAGGACTGAGAGCACCGGGATGGCAGACCAGACCCACGTCCTGTTCGTCGAGGACGACGACGTCATCCGCGAGGCCACGCAGCTCGCCCTGGAACGGGACGGCTTCGTGGTCACCGCCATGCCCGACGGGCTGTCGGGCCTGGAGGCGTTCCGGACGGACCGCCCCGACATCGCGCTGCTGGACGTCATGCTCCCCGGACTCGACGGTGTCAGCCTGTGCCGCCGCATCCGCGACGAGTCGACCGTGCCGGTCATCATGCTGTCGGCGCGGGCCGACTCCATCGACGTCGTGCTGGGCCTGGAAGCGGGCGCCGACGACTATGTGACCAAGCCGTTCGACGGTGCCGTCCTGGTCGCCCGGATCCGCGCCGTGCTGCGCCGCTTCGGGCACGCCGGCGGCGGCCGGGGCGAGGCACATCAGGCCCCGGCCGGCGGTGGCGTGCTGGCCTTCGGGGATCTGGAGGTCGACACCGAGGGCATGGAGGTCCGCCGCGCCGGGCAGCCGGTGGCGCTGACGCCGACCGAGATGCGGCTGCTGCTGGAGTTCTCCTCGACTCCGGGCACGGTGCTCTCCCGCGACAAGCTGCTGGAGCGGGTGTGGGACTACGGCTGGGGCGGGGACACCCGCGTGGTCGATGTGCACGTGCAGCGGCTGCGGCAGAAGATCGGCCAGGACCGGATCGAGACGGTCCGCGGGTTCGGCTACAAGTTGAAGGCCTGAGCAGGGGCAGGGGTATGAGGGGGCGATTCCGGCGCCTGGTCGCCGCGGGCTTGGAGCGTGCGGGCATCCGTACGGGCCTCAGATGGAAGCTGAGCGCGGCCATCGCGCTGGTGGGGGCGCTGGTGGCGATCGCGCTGAGCCTCGTCGTGCACAACGCCGCCCGGGTCTCGATGCTGGACAACGCGCGTGACCTCGCCGACGAGCGGATCATGATCGCCCAGCGCAACTTCGAGCTGTCCGGGCGGATGAACTTCCCCAACACCAAGATCAACGACCCGGATCTGCCGCATGCGCTGCGGGACCGTGTCGAGGCGGGCCAGCGGGCGACGTACGTCGCGGACCGGCCGGGCGAGGTGCCCGACATATGGGCCGCCGTGCCGTTGAAGAACGGGCAGGTGATGTCGCTGCACTCGGGCTTCACCGACCGCAGCTCGGACATCCTCCAGGACCTCGACCAGGCCCTGCTCATCGGCTCCATCGCGGTCGTCCTCGGCGGCAGCGCGCTGGGGGTGCTCATCGGCGGGCACCTGTCACGGCGGCTGCGCAAGGCGGCCGTCGCGGCGGGCCAGCTCGCGGGCGGCGAGACGGACGTGCGCGTACGGGACGCCATGGGCGGGGTCGTACGGGACGAGACGGACGACCTGGCGAGCGCGGTGGACGCCATGGCGGACGCGCTGCGCCAGCGCATCGAGGCCGAGCGGCGGGTCACCGCGGACATCGCGCACGAGCTGCGCACCCCGGTGACCGGGCTGCTGACCGCGGCGGAACTGCTGCCGCCCGGGCGCCCGACCGAGCTGGTGCTGGACCGGGCGAAGGCCATGCGCACGCTGGTCGAGGACGTGCTGGAGGTGGCCCGTCTCGACGGGGCGTCCGAGCGGGCGGAGCTGCAGGACATCATGCTGGGCGAGTTCGTCGCCCGACGGGTGGCGGCCAAGGATCCGGCCGTCAAGGTGCGCATCGTGCACGAGTCGGAGGTCACCACCGACCCGCGCCGCCTGGAACGCGTCCTGTTCAACCTGCTGGCCAACGCGGCCCGGCACGGCAAGCCGCCCATCGAGGTCAGTGTCGAGGGCCGGGTCATCCGCGTGCGCGACCACGGCCCGGGCTTCCCCGAGGACCTGCTCGCCGAGGGGCCGAGCCGCTTCCGCACCGGCAGCAAGGACCGGGCCGGGCACGGCCACGGTCTCGGTCTGACCATCGCGGCCGGGCAGGCCCGGGTGCTGGGCGCGCGGCTGACCTTCCGCAACGTCCGCACCCCCGGGACGCCGGAGCACCTCCCGGCCGAGGGCGCGGTCGCCGTGCTGTGGCTGCCGGAGCACGCGCCGACGAACACGGGGAGCTACCCGATGCTGCCGGGGTCGTGAGGGGCGCTGCGGCAGGTCAGCAGGACCAGTCCTGGTCCATGTCGAGGCCGCCCTCGCGGGGCTGGGTGAACGAGAACCAGTTGCCCGAGTCGTCGCGCAGCAGCGCCTCCGTGCCGTACGGGCGCTCCTGCGGCTCCTGGAGGAACTCCACGCCCCGGTCCTTGAGCTTCTTGTAGTCGCCGTGGATGTCGTCGGTGGTCAGCACGCCCGCGCCGAGCGCGCCCTTCGTCACCAGCGTGCGGAGCATCTCGGCGGACTCGGGGTCCATCGCGGGCCCGCCCGGCACCATCAGCGTCAGCTCGACGTCGGGCTGGTTCGGCGAGCCGACCGTGAGCCAGCGCATGCCGCCCTCGCCCATGGTCATGTCCGTACGGACCTCCAGGCCCAGCTTCTCCGTGTAGAACTCCTTGGCCCGGTCCTGGTCGAGGACCCAGACGGTCGAGATGGCGAGACCCTTGATCATGGCGTGCTCCTGCTCTGACGCTGCGGCTGCGGCCGGATGTGCCCGCCCTGCCACGGTAGGCAGCGGGGGTGTCAGACCGCTTCTCCGGAATTGCGCTTCTCGCCGGCGCCGGGCGCGGGGCGGAAGCCGCCGGCCCAGAGCATGGCGTAGCAGCCGGGTATGAGGGCGGCTCCCCGGCCCACGTGCTTCGTGCGGTACTCGCTGGGTGTCAGCCCGGTCCAGGCCTTGAAGCGGGCCGAGAACGTGCCCACGCTGCTGAAGCCGACCAGGTGGCAGACCTCCGTCACCGACAGGTTCGCCGTGCGCAACAGGTCCTCGGCGCGCTCGATGCGGCGGTGCGTGAGGTACTGGCCGGGGGTATCGCCGTAGGCCTCCTTGAAGGCGCGGATGAAGTGGTAGCGCGAATACCCTGCGTGCGCGGCGACGGTGTCCAGGTCCAGCTCCGGGTCGGCCCAGTCCCGGTCCATGGCGTCCTTGGCGAGCCGCATCCGCCGCGTCCTGTCCATGGGATCGATGGTGGCACGGGGGTCTGACAGCGGCTCCCGCCGGCGACCGCTGATCTCGCGACCGGGCATGACGAAGCCCCCGGGCGGACACTCCCAGGGGGCCTCGCGCGGTGCGGTCAGACGGCCTCGGCCATGGGCGGCTGCGCCGCCGGGGTGTCCGGCTTGCCGTCCTCCTTCGGTCCCGCTCCCTTCAGCGGCACCTCCTTGACGAACACGGCCGCCACGAGTGCGATCACCGCCACCACGGCTCCGAGCAGGAACGCCGTGTGCGTGCCGGCCGAGACCGCGTGCTGGTACGCCTCCCGGATCAGCACCGGGAGCTTCTCCAGGCTCTTGGCGTCGAGCTGTGCCGACTGTTCGGTGACCTTGGAGCCGAGCGCACCGGCCCGCTCGCTCATGACGTCCTGGACGCGGTGGTTGAACAGCGCGCCCATGAGCGCGACGCCGAACGAGGAGCCGAGGGTGCGGAACAGGGTGGTCGACGAGGACGCGACGCCCATGTCCTTCATCTCCACGCTGTTCTGTGCGACCAGCATGGTGATCTGCATCAGGCAGCCCATGCCGAGCCCGACCACGGCCATGAAGACACCGGAGGTCAGTCGGGAGGTGCCGGTGTCCATCGTGGACAGCAGGTACAGGCCGACGATCATCAGCGCGCTGCCGGCGATCGGGAAGACCTTGTACTTGCCGGTGCTGGTGGTCACCCGCCCGGCGACCATCGAGGTCACGAGCATCGCACCGAGCATCGGCAGGAGCAGCAGCCCGGAGTTGGTCGCGGAAGCACCCTGCACGGACTGCTGGTACAGCGGCAGGAAGAGCGTCGCGCCGAACATCACGAAGCCGGTGATGAAGCCGATGACCGACATCAGCGTGAAGTTGAGGCTGCGGAAGATGTGCAGCGGCAGGATCGGCTCGGCGGCCCTGGTCTGCCAGAACACGAACCCGACCAGCGCGGCGACCCCGATGCCGATCAGCTCCATGATCCGCGCGGAGCTCCAGGCGTACTCCGTGCCGCCCCACGTGGTGACGAGCACGATCGCGGTGATGCCGACGGTCAGCAGCGCGGCGCCCAGGTAGTCGATCCGCGCCTCGGAGCGCTTCTTCGGCAGGTGCAGCACGGCACCGACGGCGGCGAGCGCCACCGCTCCGAGCGGCAGGTTGATGTAGAAGGCCCAGCGCCAGCCCCAGTTGTCGGTGATCGTGCCGCCGACCAGCGGGCCGCCGATCATCGCCAGCGCCATGACGCCGGCCATCATGCCCTGGTACTTGCCTCGCTCGCGGGGCGGGATCAGATCACCGATGATCGCCATGACGCCGACCATCAGACCGCCGGCGCCGAGGCCCTGCACGGCGCGGAAACCGATCAGTTCGCCCATGTTCTGGGCCATGCCGCTGAGCGCGGAGCCGACCAGGAAGATCACGATGGACGTCATGAACGTGCCCTTGCGGCCGTACATGTCGCCGAGCTTGCCCCACAGCGGGGTGGAGGCCGCGGTCGCGAGCGTATAGGCGGTGACGACCCACGCGAGGTGCTCGAGCCCGCCCAGCTCACCGACGATCGTCGGCATCGCGGTGCCGATGATCATGTTGTCGAGCATCGCGAGCATCATCGCGATCATCAGCGCGAGCAGAACCACCCGCACGCTCTTGGGTTGTTTCCCCCCGGCGTCGGCCGCCGGTGTGTCCATCGTGTCCGTCATCGCTGTCCCACTCCCCCAGCTACCGCTACTTACTTGCCGACCGGCTAGTGACTACACTCGGAAGCTAGTCCCGGAACTAGCCGGGCGTCAAGTAAGTTTTAGGGAAAGCGGGGGGCGTAGGAGGATGGGCGGCACCATGGACGGCACCAAGCAGCGGCGCCGCGGGGACACCCGCCGGCGCATCCAGGACGTGGCCCTCGAACTCTTCGCGGAGCACGGCTACGAGAAGACCTCCCTGCGCGAGATCGCCGAGCGCCTGGAGGTCACCAAGGCCGCGCTCTACTACCACTTCAAAACGAAGGAAGAGATCCTCGTCAGCATCTTCGAGGACCTCACCCAGCCGATCGAGGACCTGATCGAGTGGGGCCGGCAGCAGCCGCACACCCTCGCGACCAAGCAGGAGATCATCCGTCGCTACGCCGACACCCTCGCCGAGGCGACGCCGCTGTTCCGCTTCATGCACGAGAACCAGGCGACGGTACGGGACCTGCGGATCGGCGAGTCCTTCAAGGCCCGCATCCACAGCCTGCGCGACATCATCGTCGACCCGGACGCGGACCTGGTCGACCAGGTCCGCTGCGCCAGCGCCATCTTCACGCTGCACGCCGGCATGTTCCTGCTCCAGGACATGGGAGACGACCCCGAGGAGAAGAACAGAGCCGTCCTCGAGGTCGCCACGGACCTGGTGACCCAGGCCCACCGGGGAGCCGGGGGCTCTTAGGGGTCCTTTCACTATGCCCGTCCGGGTCGCGCGGCCTGGCACCGCACCTCGCCGCGTTGCCGAAAAGCCCTAGTAGCTCCGTTACGAGGGCTTCCCGGCGCCTTGCGACGCACGGCACCAGACCACGCGCCCTGATCGGACGCTCATAGTGAAAGGACCCCTTAGCGGGCCGAGGGGATCACACCTGGGGTCAGACCTTCACGCCCTTGGCGCGCAGGAACTTCACCGGGTCGACCGCCGAGCCGTAGTTCGGGGTCGTACGGATCTCGAAGTGCAGGTGGGGACCGCTCGAGTTGCCGGTGTTGCCGGACTTGGCGATCTCCTGGCCGGTCTTGACGATCTGGCCGACGTGCACGGTGACCTTCGACAGGTGGGCGTACTGGGAGTACGTGCCGTTGCCGTGCTTGATCACGACGGCGTTGCCGTACGCGGGACCGTCGCCGGCGCCGTTGCCGCCGGCCTTGACCACGGTGCCGCCGTGGGTGGCGACGACCTGGGTGCCGCTCGGCACGGCGAAGTCCTGGCCGCTGTGCTTGTGCGCCCACATGCCGCCGTTCTGGGCGAAGCTCGCGGAGAGGCTGTACTTCTTCACCGGGTCGACCCAGGAGGGCTTGGCCTTCTTGGCGGCCGCCTTCTTCTCGGCGGCCTTCTTCTCGGCCGCCTTCTTCGCTGCGGCGGCCTTGGCGGCCTTCTCGGCCTTCACGGCCTCGGCCTTGGCGACCTTGGCCTGGGCGGCGGCCTGCGCCTGCACGGCACTGGCGGCACCGGACGCGGCCGTGGTGTCGGCGGCGGACGCGACCCCGGCTCCCAGTGCGACCGAGACACCAAGGCCGGCGGCCAGCACGGTCGCACGGGTGCGGAGCTGGGACGTACGGGAAGAACGGGACGTGACGCGCTGGGACATCGAAACCTCGTGTGGAAGGGGACGGAGAAAACCACCCGGCGCACAACCGCTCGCCGTGTGGCCATCCCTTGGTAACCCGAAGTCCGACAAACTCCCAAAAGCGTGATCTACGACGCTAGTTAGTAATTTGGTTCAGTGTTCTACGTCTCTTGACACAGCAGTCATTCGAGACGAATCAGGGCACTGGCCCGCACTTTCGCCCTCACCTTGGGGCAAGAATCCCTTTCCTCCCGGTCCGTTACCCACTATTCCACCTAGTAACGGACATATCGCCTGTGCGCCATGTCACCGGGGGCCCTCTTCGGCCCATCCGGAAATGTGGCGCACGCCTCTAGGCACTTACCGCCCGGTAACCCTACGGTTCCCCTCGCGCCACCCTCGCGCACGAGCATGCACACGACATGTTGGCAGCGTCACTGACGTGAGAGGACCCCCACGACATGCAGACCCGACGCCCCTGGTTGCGCCGCGCATCAGTGACCGCCGTCTCGACGGCGGCCCTCGTGGCCATGGCCGCACCGGCCGACGCCGCGACCACCAGCCGGGCCTCCACGGCCGCCACCGCGACCGCCACCACGTCCGCCGCCGCGGACGTCGACTACGGCACCTGGCAGAAGGACTGCCAGGCCGTGATGGACCAGGCCATGCCCTATCTGAAGCAGCGGATCGCGGCCACGAAGCCGGGCGAGAAACAGGCCATCGTCTTCGACATCGACAACACGGCGCTGGAGACGGACTTCGGCTTCAGCTACCCGCAACCGGCCAACAAGCCGGTCCTGGAGGCCGCCAGATACGCGCAGGAGCGCGGCGTCGCCCTGTTCTTCGTGACCGCCCGGCCGGACATCATCGCCTCGTTCACCCAGTACAACCTGAAGCAGGCCGGCTACCAGGTCTCGGGGCTCTACGTCCGCAACTTCATCGACCTCTTCAAGAACGTCGCCGACTACAAGACAGCCCAGCGCGTCGACATCGAGCGCAAGGGCTACACGATCATCGCGAACATCGGCAACAGCGGCACCGACCTCTCGGGCGGGCACGCCGAGCGGACGTACAAGCTGCCGGACTACGACGGGCAGCTGTCCTAGGGAGGGTCCGGGCATGGAGAAGGGGCCGGTGCTGTTCAGCACCGGCCCCTTCTCACTGGGTCACTACGCTCAGGCGTCCTTGCTCAGGTTCGGGCCCGAGCCACCGGCCGCCTGCTCGATCGGCGGGACGTCCGGGAGAGGCGCCTTCTCCTCACCGCGGAAGGTGAAGGTCTTGGTCTCGCCCTCGCCCTCCGTGTCGACGACCACGATGTGACCGGGGCGCAGCTCGCCGAAGAGGATCTTCTCCGACAGCGAGTCCTCGATCTCACGCTGGATGGTGCGACGCAGCGGACGCGCACCCAGCACCGGGTCGTACCCCTTCTTGGACAGCAGTTCCTTGGCGGACTGGGAGAGCTCGATGCCCATGTCCCGGTCCTTCAGGCGCTCGTCGACCTTGCCGATCATCAGGTCGACGATCTTGAGGATGTCGTCCTGGCTGAGCTGCGGGAAGACGACCACGTCGTCGACGCGGTTGAGGAACTCGGGCCGGAAGTGCTGCTTGAGCTCGTCCGAGACCTTGTTCTTCATGCGCTCGTAGTTGGACTTCGTGTCGCCCTGGGCCGCGAAGCCCAGGTTGAAGCCCTTGGAGATGTCCCGGGTGCCGAGGTTGGTCGTCATGATGATGACCGTGTTCTTGAAGTCCACGACCCGGCCCTGGGAGTCGGTCAGGCGACCGTCCTCCAGGATCTGCAGCAGCGAGTTGAAGATGTCCGGGTGGGCCTTCTCGACCTCGTCGAAGAGGACGACGGAGAACGGCTTGCGGCGGACCTTCTCGGTGAGCTGGCCGCCCTCCTCGTAGCCCACGTAACCGGGGGGCGAACCGAAGAGCCGCGAGACCGTGTGCTTCTCGCTGAACTCCGACATGTCGAGGGAGATCAGCGCGTCCTCGTCGCCGAAGAGGAACTCGGCGAGCGCCTTGGACAGCTCGGTCTTACCGACACCGGACGGACCGGCGAAGATGAACGAGCCACCGGGGCGCTTCGGGTCCTTCAGACCGGCACGCGTACGGCGGATCGCCTTCGACAGTGCCTTGACGGCGTCGACCTGGCCGATGACCCGCTTGTGGAGCTCGTCCTCCATGCGCAGCAGACGGGAGGACTCCTCCTCGGTCAGCTTGAAGACCGGGATGCCGGTGGCCGTGGCGAGGACCTCGGCGATCAGCTCGCCGTCGACCTCGGCGACGACGTCCATGTCGCCGGCCTTCCACTCCTTCTCGCGCTTGGCCTTGGCGGCCAGGAGCTGCTTCTCCTTGTCGCGCAGGGAGGCGGCCTTCTCGAAGTCCTGCGAGTCGATCGCGGACTCCTTGTCGCGGCGGACGCCGGCGATCTTCTCGTCGAACTCGCGCAGGTCCGGCGGCGCGGTCATCCGGCGGATACGCATCCGGGAACCGGCCTCGTCGATCAGGTCGATCGCCTTGTCCGGCAGGAAGCGGTCCGAGATGTACCGGTCGGCCAGCGTGGCGGCCTGGACCAGCGCCTCGTCGGTGATGGAGACGCGGTGGTGGGCCTCGTACCGGTCACGCAGACCCTTGAGGATCTCGATCGTGTGCGGCAGGGACGGCTCGGCGACCTGGATGGGCTGGAAGCGGCGCTCGAGGGCGGCGTCCTTCTCCAGGTGCTTGCGGTACTCGTCCAGCGTCGTGGCGCCGATGGTCTGCAGCTCACCGCGGGCCAGCATCGGCTTCAGGATGGAAGCCGCGTCGATGGCGCCCTCGGCGGCACCCGCACCGACCAGCGTGTGGAGCTCGTCGATGAACAGGATGATGTCGCCGCGGGTGCGGATCTCCTTGAGCACCTTCTTCAGGCGCTCCTCGAAGTCACCGCGGTAGCGGGAGCCGGCGACCAGCGCGCCGAGGTCCAGGGTGTAGAGGTGCTTGTCCTTGAGGGTCTCGGGCACCTCGCCCTTGACGATGGCCTGAGCGAGGCCCTCGACGACGGCGGTCTTGCCGACGCCGGGCTCACCGATCAGCACCGGGTTGTTCTTGGTACGGCGGGACAGCACCTGCATGACCCGCTCGATCTCCTTCTCGCGCCCGATGACCGGGTCGAGCTTGGACTCACGAGCGGCCTGGGTGAGGTTCCGGCCGAACTGGTCGAGGACCAGGGACGTGGAGGGGGTCCCCTCGGCAGGACCGCCGGCGGTGGCGGTCTCCTTGCCCTGGTAACCGGAGAGCAGCTGGATCACCTGCTGCCGCACACGGTTCAGATCTGCGCCCAGCTTGACGAGGACCTGGGCGGCGACGCCCTCGCCCTCGCGGATCAGGCCGAGCAGGATGTGCTCCGTGCCGATGTAGTTGTGGCCCAGCTGAAGGGCCTCGCGGAGCGACAGCTCCAGGACCTTCTTGGCACGGGGGGTGAAGGGGATGTGGCCGGACGGGGCCTGCTGGCCCTGGCCGATGATCTCCTCCACCTGCTGGCGGACCGCCTCGAGCGAAATCCCGAGGCTCTCAAGGGCCTTGGCGGCGACACCTTCACCCTCGTGGATCAGGCCCAGGAGGATGTGCTCAGTGCCGATGTAGTTGTGGTTGAGCATCCGGGCTTCTTCCTGAGCCAGGACGACAACCCGCCGCGCGCGGTCGGTGAACCTCTCGAACATCGTTAATCGCTCCTCAGAGCGGTCAGGCAGTGGGGGGAACTTCCCCTCCCTGTCCTTCCGCAGCTTAGTCCCGCAAGCGGGGACCGCTCATTCCAACTGCCGACACCGTCCTTGGCCTCCTGACCCCGAACGCCGACATCTGCTCCAACCCGATGGTGCGAGACGATGTTCCCGCAGGCCAGGCAGATACCCCACTCGCCAGTACGCCGATGGCGAACGTGAGACGTCCCTTCCTGCGTGTCGCCCCCTCCCACTAGGGATGTCTTACCCGTAGGCACCGGAAGTCCATGCCGGGCGCCCCCGTTCCCTCCGCTACGGGCGAACAACCTTGCGCCTCCCCGCACCCCCCGTGCGCCCCCGACTCGCCACGCAGTGCGCTCACAGCGCCACCCAGCGTAACCCGCAGGCTCTTCCGGCTGTTGCACTTGGCATGTTCGGCGCCCCTCAGCCCGTGACCGCATCCTCGACCCCGCTCGTCCCGCTGCCCCGCCGGCCGCTCGGCCCGTCCGGCGCGAGCGGTCAGGTCCGGCGTTGGTACGAGAACGAACTGGGGTGGCCGACGGTGCCCGGCGATCCTCTGCGACTGCCGGTAGGGGTGCGCTACGACGTCCTGGACGTCCCGGCGGAGGCGGGGCACGCGGCCCTGCGGCGCCTGGCGTCCGGCTCCCCCGTCGCGCTGCACGGCGGCCGGATGCTGCTCCTGGTGGCCGCGGGCAGCGCGGAGGAGCTCCCCGGGCTGCTGGAGTGGCTGGACTGGGGGGACCTGCCGCTGGATCTCGTGGCGATCGGCGCGGGCGGGCTCATGGAGGCGCCGTCGCCCCCGGTGCCTCACGGGGAGAGGGCGGTGCCTCACGGGGAGAGGCCGGCACCGCCGGCACGCGGGTCGCGCGCCGCGGCGTCCTGCGAGGCGGGTGCTCCGCCTGCTCCCTGGGGCCGGGTCGGTTCCCAGGGGGCCGCCGTGTGGCTGCGGCCCCCCGAGCCGGTATGCGAGGTCGAGGCCTCGCTGCCGACGCTGTCGGCGCTGGGGGGCGATGGGGGCGCCCCCGATCTCGTGCGGCTGGTGAACACGGTGGCCACACAGTGCCACCGGGTCCGGCTGCGGCGCGCGTGCGCCCAGCCACCGGCCATGCGTGCGCAGGGTCGGTAGGGCCGATGTTCAGCCGTTGGCCTTCTCGTAAGCCTCGCGGATGGTCGCGGGAACACGGCCGCGGTCGTTGACCTCGTAACCGTTCTCCTTCGCCCAGGCGCGGATCGCCGCGGTGTCCTGGCTGCCGCTCGAAGCGGCGCGCGCCTTTCCGCGCCCGCCCGAAGCACGGCCTCCGGTACGACGACCGCCCTTCACGTAAGGCTCGAGAAGGCCACGGAGCTTGTCCGCATTGGCAGTGGTGAGATCGATCTCGTACGTCTTGCCGTCCAGCGCGAACGTCACGGTCTCGTCCGCCTCGCCACCGTCGAGGTCGTCGACAAGAAGGACCTGAACCTTCTGTGCCACCGGATTTCCTTTCATCGATATCTTCAGGGCGGGTGTGCCGGCGTCCGCCGTATCGCCGTCCCCTGTTATATGCAGTACTGCAGTACGTCGGAAAGCAAACCGCTTTTGCCGGAAAAACACAAACCCCCGGCAGAGGCCGGCAGCCCGACCCCGGTCCGGAAACGTGCGCGTTTCGGACATAGGGAACCGGGGCAGGGGCGGGCGCCGCGGAATATGCCTTGACGAACCGGCCGGACCCGCTAGCGGTCTACTGGCGCTCGGCGATCACAGATGCAGAAGCATCCGGCTGTTACCCAAGGTGTTCGGTTTCACTCGTTCGAGTCCGAGGAACTCCGCGACACCCTCGTCATAGGAACGCAGGAGCTCCGCGTAGACATCCGTGTCGACGGGCGTCTCGCCGATCTCCACGAAGCCGTGCTTGGCGAAGAAGTCGACTTCGAAGGTCAGACAGAAAACACGGCGAACGCCGAGCCAGCGGGCGGTCTGCAGCAACTTCTCCAGCACACGGTGTCCGACGCCCGCGCCCTTCAGGCCGGGCTTCACCGCGAGAGTGCGGACTTCCGCGAGGTCTTCCCACATCACGTGCAGCGCGCCGCAGCCGACGACCTCGGCGTTGTCGTCCCGTTCCGCGACCCAGAACTCCTGGATGTCCTCGTAAAGCGTCACCGTTGCTTTGTCGAGCAGGATGCGGCCGCGGACGTAGGCGTCAAGGAGGCCCCGTACGGCCGGGACGTCGCTGGTGCGGGCCCGTCGGACGGTGATGGCTTTTGCGGTGGCTTCGGGGCTCTTCGCGGACATGACGGGACGCTATCGCCCGCCGAGGTCCCGAGCGGAGGCGGGGTTCTCCTCGGGCTCTTCACCGGGTTCCGCTCGTCCGGCTGGTTCTGCGGATTCCGACGGTTCGGTCGGTTCCTGGGTTTCCGGGCCCTGGACGATGCGGACGGCATCACTGAGAGACCGCCGCTGTTCCTCGCTCATCATGCCGAAGAAGGCGACGAGAGCGGCGGCGGGGTTGTCGCTCTGCGACCAGGCGTCGTTCATCAGGGCGGCTGCGTAGGCGGCGCGGGTGGAGACCGCCTCATATCGATAGGCACGGCCTTCCGCCTCGCGGCGCACCCAGCCCTTCTGATGGAGATTGTCCAAAACGGTCATCACGGTGGTGTACGCGATGGACCGCTCCTTCTGAAGATCTTCCAGGACTTCTCGAACGGTCACCGGGCGGTTCCACTTCCACACCCGCGACATGACCGCGTCTTCGAGTTCTCCCAATGGGCGAGGCACAGCTCAGAACAATAGTGGGAGATCCCGGTAATGGCGTGGCGGACGTGCGCGGGACCGGCGAACGGGAACAAAAAGGGCGTACGGCTCGCGAGTACGGGCGCCGCGGGGTGCGGGTCCGCCGAGTCGTACGCCCTCGGAGGGGGTGGGGTCAGGCCTCGGCCTTCGGGGAGGTCGCGGTGGTCTGGCGGGCGCCCTCCACGCGCGCGAGGGCGGCGTCCACGGCCGCGTCCTCCTTGGCCTTGTTGGCGCCGCCCTGTGTCTTCACGATCACCCGGATCACGCCGACGAAGAAGACGGCCATGACGGCCGGGGGCAGGAGCGCGGAGACGTAGTCCATGGATCCAGGGTAGCCACGTCACCGGCGGCGAGCTGCTGGGGGTTCGCGGGGGGTGGCGGGACCGGTTTGCGGCGCGGGAAGACCTCGCCCGGGGTGGGGATCGGGCGGGAGGGCTTCGGCGTGTCCGGGCCGGGCGCCGGGGCCGGGGTGGGCTTGGGGGCCGGGGCGGGCTTGGGGGCCGGGGCGGGTGGCTTGCGGGCGGGCTTCTTCTCGGGCTGCTTCTCCGCGCCGTCCCCGGCGGATGCGGCCGCCGGGGCGCAGCGGCCTCCGGGGATGGCCAGGAGGCGGGTGCGGGAGCCGGGAACGGCGGGCACGGGGACAGCGGCGGGGGTGAGGGGGGTGACCGCGCAGCGATCCAGCAGGGCCGCCGCGGCGGGGTTGCCGCGCAGGGCGCGGAGGGCGGCGAGGTCGTCTGGCAGGGGGCGGTAGCCGGCGCCCAGCGCCTCGTCCAGGAGTGCGAGGTAGCCGGCGGCGGTTCCGGGGAGGGCGGCGCGATACCGGCCCAGGTCGGCCACGAGGAAGGCGCGCAGCCTGGCTCCCTCCCGCAGTGCCTCGTCGAGGGACTCTGCGAGACGGAGACAGTCCTGGACGTCGTCGGCCGAGGCGGGTGCGGGGTCGAGGGCGAGGGCGAGAGCGCGGCGGAGCACACGCAGCTCCTCCACACCGAACGCCATGCCGCCGCGGGATCCGTATGGCGTGGGCATGCGGCGACGATACGCGCTAATCAGACAAATTACTCATAGGGGATGGGTGTGGCGCGGGGGAACACTCGGGTGGGGGCGGGGGATGCCGGGGGTGGAGGGACTGGGATGCCGGGGGTGGCTTGGCCGGAGCGCCGGAAGCGGCGTGGCCGGGATGCCGGGGGTGGTGTGGCCGGCGGATGCCAGGGATGGCGTGGCCGACGCGCCAGAGGCGGCGGGCCGGGGATCCCAGGAGCGGCGTGGCCGATCGGACCCGCCGGGGGCGGAGTGACCGAGGCGCCGGAAGCGACGTGGCCGGGGACGCCGGGAAAGGTGTCGCCGGCGGACGCCAGGGGCGGCGTGGCCGGGGACGCCGGGAAAGGTGTCGCCGGCGGACGCCAGGGGCGGCGTGGCCGGGGACGCCGGGAAAGGTGTGGCCGGCGGACGCCAGGGGCGGCGTGGCCGGGGACGCCGGGAAAGGTGTCGCCGGCGGACGCCAGGGGCGGCGTGGCCGGGGACGCCGGGGGTGGTGTGGCCGGCGGATGCCAGGGGCGGCGTGGCCGACGCGCCAGAAGCGGCGGGCCGGGGAGCCAGGGAGCGGCGTGGCCGACGGACCCGCCGGGGGCGGTGTGACCGAGGCGCCGGAAGCGGCCTGGCCGGGGATGCCGGGAAAGGTGTGGCCGGCGGACGTTGGAGGAGCGTGGCCGGGGGCGCCCGAAACGGCGCGGCCAGAGCAGCCGAGGCCAGCGTCCCAGGGAGACACCGGGCGCGGCTCGGCCGAGAGCCGGACAGCCGCGCGACCGTGGAGCGCCGAACGGCGCGGCCGGGGACGTCAGGAGCGGCATGGCCGGGGACGCCAGAGGCAGCGCGGCCAGGCGGTTCGGCCCGGGGAACATCGAGGGCAGCGCGGCCAGGGGCGCCAGGCGGCTCGGCTGGGATGCCGGGGGCGGTCGCGGACAGGGGTGGGGGCCGCAGCCCGCTTCAGTCGGGTTGCGGCCCCACCTCAGCCGCTCACATGCGCGACACGTTCCGCTCATAGACCAGCCGCAGGCCGATCAGCGTCAGCCACGGCTCGTGTTCGTCGATGACCGACGACTCGCCCAGGACCATCGGTGCGAGACCGCCCGTGGCGATGACGGTGACGTCGTCCGGGTCCTGAGACAGCTCGCGGGCCATGCGGGTGACCACTCCGTCGACCTGGCCGGCGAAACCGTAGATGACACCCGACTGCATCGCCTCGACCGTGTTCTTGCCGATGACGCTGCGGGGCCGGGCCACCTCGATCTTGCGGAGCTGGGCGCCGCGGACGCCCAGGGCCTCCACGGAGATCTCGATGCCGGGTGAGATGACCCCGCCGACGTACTCCCCTCGCGCGCTGACCGCGTCGAACGTCGTCGCCGTGCCGAAGTCGACGACGATCGCGGGGCCGCCGTAGAGCTCGACCGCCGCGACCGCGTTGATGATGCGGTCCGCGCCGACCTCCTTGGGGTTGTCCATGAGGATCGGCACGCCCGTCTTGACGCCCGGTTCGACGAGGATCGCGGGCACGTCGCCGTAGTAGCGGCGCGTCACCTCGCGGAGCTCGTGCAGGACCGAGGGGACGGTGGCGCAGATGGCGATGCCGTCGATGCCGTCGCCCAGCTCGTCGCCGAGGAGCGGGTGCATGCCCATCAGGCCCTGGAGGAGGACCGCCAGTTCGTCCGCGGTGCGGCGCGCGTCCGTGGAGATGCGCCAGTGTTCGACGATCTCGTCGCCGTCGAACAGGCCGAGGACGGTGTGGGTGTTTCCTACGTCGATCGTCAGCAGCATGACCCGTACCCGTCCCTACTCCGCCGGCCGCAGGTCCAGGCCGATGTCCAGGATCGGCGAGGAGTGGGTGAGGGCTCCGACGGCGAGGTAGTCGACGCCGGTGTCCGCGTAGGCCTTGGCGTCGCCGAGGGTGAGGCGGCCCGAGGCCTCCAGGGCGGCGCGGCCCTGGACGATCGCGACCGCCTCCGCGCACTCACCCGGCGTGAAGTTGTCCAGCAGGATCAGGTCGGCGCCGGCGTCCAGGACCTCGCGGAGCTGGTGCAGGGTGTCGACCTCGACCTCGATGGGCACGTCCGGGAAGCGTTCCCGGACCGCCTGGAAGGCCTGGGCGACGCCGCCCGCGGCGACCACGTGGTTGTCCTTGACCAGGGCCGCGTCCGAGAGGGACATGCGGTGGTTGACGCCGCCGCCGCAGCGGACCGCGTACTTTTCGAGGCTGCGCAGGCCGGGGGTCGTCTTGCGGGTGTCGCGGACCTTCGCCTTGGTCCCGTCCAGCGCGTCCGCCCACGCGCGCGTGGCCGTCGCCACGCCCGACAGGCGGCACAGGATGTTCAGCGCGCTGCGCTCGGCCGTGAGGAGGTCGCGGGTGCGGGTGGTGACGGAGAGGAGCTTCTGGCCCGCTTCGACGCGGTCGCCGTCCTCCGCGTGGCGCTCGATCTCGAGCTCCTCCTCGCAGACCACCGAGATGACCGCCTCGGCGACGCGCAGACCGGCCACGGTGCCCGCCTCGCGTGCGGTGAAGTCTGCCGTGGCCACCGCGTCCTCGGGGATGGTCGCCACCGTCGTCACGTCCACGCCGTGGGCCAGGTCCTCCTGGAGGGCCACGTTGGCGATGTCCTCGACCTCGACGGGGTCGAGGCCGGCGTCGGCCAGGAGCTGGGCGAGTGCGGGGTCCAGACCGCACTCCAGGTACGCCGCGTCGTCCGCGCCGCAGGCGCAGCCGTCTCCGCAGCCTCCGGAGGAGACGAGGGGAAGGTCGGGGGTGCTCACGTCGGTCACTGCTCCTGGGGGGCCTGGGGCGGGAGGGTCGTGGGGAAGTGTGTGGTGTCCGTGATCTGCACGGCCAGCGTGCGGTCCGGGTTCAGGGTCACGACGATGTGGCGGCGCCAGGCCGCGTCGTCGCGCTCGGGGCGGTCCTCGCGCCAGTGGCAGCCCCGGGTCTCCTCGCGCAGCAGGGCGGCGGTGACCAGGACGCGGGCCACGCACAGGAGGTTGGTGGCCTCCCAGGTGTCGACGCCGGCCTCGGCCGTCTTGCCGTGCTCGGCGAGGGCCTCCCGGGCGTCGGTGTGCAGGCGCTGGAGCTGGTCGGCGGCCTTGGCGAGGGAGCCGGCCGAGCGCAGGACGCCCGCCCCGCCCGTCATGATCCGCTGGATCGCGAAGCGGGCCTCGGGGGTCTGCAGCGGGTGCTCGGGGATCTCGGGGTGCGGGACCGGCTGGGGCACGCGCGCGGGCAGGCCGTTCGCCACGATGTCGTCCGCGATGCGCTCGGCGTAGACGAGGCCTTCGAGCAGGGAGTTGGACGCCAGCCGGTTGGCTCCGTGCACACCGGTGCAGGCGACCTCGCCGCACGCGTACAGGCCGGGGACGGTCGTACGGCCGTGGGAGTCGGTGCGGACGCCGCCGGAGGCGTAGTGGGCGGCCGGGGCGACCGGGATGGGTTCGGTGACCGGGTCGATGCCGTGGGCGCGGCAGGCGGCCAGGATCGTCGGGAAGCGGTGCTCCCACATCTGCGCGCCGAAGTGCCGGCCGTCGAGGTACATGTGCTCGGCGTCCTGCTCCAGCATGCGGCGCAGGATGCCCTTGGCGACGATGTCGCGGGGGGCGAGTTCGGCGAGTTCGTGCTGTCCGACCATGAAGCGGACACCATCGGCGTCGATCAGGTGGGCGCCCTCGCCGCGCACGGCCTCGGAGACCAGGGGCTGCTGGCCCTCCGCGTCCGGTCCCAGGAACAGCACGGTCGGATGGAACTGGACGAACTCCAGGTCGCTGACCTCCGCGCCCGCCCGGAGCGCGAGTGCCACGCCGTCGCCCGTCGACACCGACGGGTTGGTGGTGGCGGAGAACACCTGGCCCATGCCGCCGGTCGCGAGGACCACCGCGGGGGCGTGGACGGCGCCCACGCCGTCGTGCTGGCCCTCCCCCATGACGTGCAGGGTCACCCCGGCGGTACGGCCGTCCGCGTCCGTGAGGAGGTCCAGGACGAGCGCGTTCTCGACGGTGCGCACGCCCCGCGCGCGGACGGCCTCGACCAGGGCGCGGGAGATCTCGGCGCCGGTGGCGTCGCCGCCGGCGTGCGCGATGCGGCGGCGGTGGTGGCCGCCCTCCCGGGTCAGTTCGAGGTCGCCTTCGGAGGACTCGTCGAACCGCGCACCGGTCTCGATGAGGCGGCGTACGGCGTCGGGGCCCTCGGTGACCAGGAGGCGGACCGCGTCCTCGTCGCACAGTCCGGCGCCCGCGACCAGGGTGTCGTCGAGGTGCTGCTCGGGGGTGTCGCCCTCGCCGAGGGCCGCGGCGATGCCGCCCTGGGCCCAGCGGGTGGAGCCGTCGTCGAGCCGGGCCTTGGTGACGACGACCGTGCGCAGGCCGGCGGCCTCGCAGCGCAGGGCGGCGGTCAGCCCGGCGACGCCGGAGCCGACGACGACCACGTCCGCGGCGATGGACCACCCGGCGGCGGGGGCGTGCAGTCGTATGCCTGTGGTCGTCACGAGGCGGCTCCGAAGCTGGTGAAGGTGAGGGGGACGTTGTCGATCAGCCGGGTCGCCCCGACCCGGGCGGCGACGGCGAGGACCGCGTCGCCGGTGAAGTCGTCCCCGATCTCGGTGAAGTCGCAGGGGTCGACCAGGGCGAGGTAGTCCAGCGCGAGCGGCGGTTCGAGACGGGCGGCCTCGTCGAGGACCTGGCGGGCGGCCGCGCGGACGGCCGCCGGGCCGCCCGGGACGGCGGTCGCCACGGCGTGCGCGTCGGCTGCCGCGCGGGACTCCCCTATGGCGCTGAGCGCCTCGGCACGCGCACGCGTGGCGGGCACTTCGCGGGCCCGGGCACGCAGTGCCTCCTGCGCTGCGTGCCGGTCCTGGCCCGCGAACAGGGCCCCGGACAGGGCGAGGGCGGTGCGCCGCTCGGCGGCCGACAGGTAGCGGTTGCGGCTGGACAGGGCCAGGCCGTCCTCCTCGCGGACGGTGGGCACGCCGACGATCTCCACGCCGAAGTTCAGATCCCGCACCATGCGGCGGATCAGCGCGAGCTGCTGGGCGTCCTTCTGGCCGTACAGGGCGACGTCGGGGCGGGTCAGGTGCAGCAGCTTGGCGACGACGGTGAGCATGCCGTCGAAGTGGCCGGGGCGGGAGGAGCCCTCCAGGCGCTCGCCCATGGGGCCCGCCGTGATGCGGACCTGGGGCTCGCCGCCCGGGTAGACCTCGTCCACGGCGGGGGCGAACACGACGTCCGCGCCCGACCGTTCGGCGAGGGCGAGGTCGGCGTCCAGGGTGCGCGGGTAGCGGTCGAGGTCCTCGCCCTGGCCGAACTGGAGCGGGTTGACGAAGACGGTGACGACGACCTCGCCGTCCGGCCCGGCGATGCCGCGCGCGGTGCGGATCAGCGTGGCGTGGCCCTCGTGCAGCGCCCCCATGGTCATCACCACGGCGCGCCGGCCCGTACGCGTGCGTGCGTGGAGTTCGCCCGCGGTGCGCAGCAGGGTGGTGGTCATCGGGCGTCCCCTTCGGTGCCGTCGGTCCCATGGGCGAGTACCCCGAGGAGGTCCTCGGCGAGTTCCGGCTTCAGCAGGCCGTGGGCCAGGGCCCGGTCGGCGGTCGCGCGGGCCATCGCCAGGTACCCGGCGACGGTCTGCGGGGCGTGCCGGCGCAGCTCCGTCACGTGCGCGGCGACCGTTCCCGCGTCGCCGCGCGCGACCGGGCCGGTGAGGGCAGCGTCGCCGGAGCGCAGGGCGTTGTCCAGGGCCGCGCCGAGCAGCGGGCCGAGCATCCGGTCGGGGGCGGCGACCCCGGCCGCGCTCAGCAGCTCCATGGACTGGGCGACCAGCGTGACCAGGTGGTTGGCCCCGAGGGCGAGTGCCGCGTGGTAGAGCGGCCGGTTCTCCTCGGCGATCCACTCCGGCTCGCCGCCCATCTCGATGACGAGGGCCTCGGCGGCCAGGCGCAGCTCCTCGGGGGCGGTGACGCCGAAGGAGCAGCCGGCCAGCCGCTGGACGTCCACGGGTGTGCCCGTGAAGGTCATCGCGGGGTGGAGGGCGAGCGGCAGGGCGCCCGCGCGCAGGGCGGGGTCGAGGACCCGGGTGCCGTACCGCCCGGAGGTGTGGACGAGGAGCTGCCCGGGCCGGACGGAGCCGGTGTCGGCGAGGCCGGTGACCAGGTCGGGCAGAGCGTCGTCGGGAACGGTCAGCAGGACCAGGTCGGACCGCTGGAGCACCTCGGCGGGCGGCATCACCGGCACGTCGGGCAGCAGTTGCCCGGCGCGGCGCCGGGAGGCCTCCGAGACCGCGGAGACGGCGACCGGGCGGTGCCCGGCGAGCTGCAGGGACGCCGCCAGCGCGGGGCCCACGCGGCCGGCGCCGACGACGCCGACGGTGAGCCGCGCGGGGCGGTCCTTGGGGTCTGGCTGTGGGGTTGTGTTCACTCGACGGCGGCCTTCCCGTTCCAGTCCGCTCCGGGTACCGGACGATTTCTCGTCATGTTAACGCGATCGGTTCGGGGGGCGTTCGGTCGTCCACAGGCTGTGCACACGTGTGCGGCGTTCCCGGAACGGCGTGAGGAAATGCGGATGCCCCGCCCCAGGGACGCGCGGGAGGATCCGGGGCATGACCGATACGGCGGAACACGACGATCAGATGACGGACGAGGACCGGGGTGCAGGGCTGCGGGAGCGGCGGCTGGCCGCCCACCGCGCCGCGCGGCGCGTGTTCGCACGCTTCGGCTTCCACCGCACCCTCAGGGAGCGCCTGGCGGTGCTGGAGGAGGCGGAGGGCGTCCACGACCTGGACGAGCTGTCCGACGTGTACGGCGACGGTGTCGTCGAGGCGCTGGAGACGAAGGTGGCCGGGCTGCTCGGCACCGAGGCCGCCGTGTTCTTCCCGACGGGCACGATGGCCCAGCAGGTGGCCCTGCGCTGCTGGGCGGGCCGCACCGGGAACCCGACCGTCGCCCTGCACGCGCTCAGCCATCCCGAGGTGCACGAGCGGAACGCGTTCAGCGAGGTGGGCGGGCTGCGCCCGGTGCGGCTGACCGGGGAGCCGCGGATGCCGACCGCCGCCGAGGTGCGCGACTTCGAGGAGCCGTTCGGGGCGCTGATGCTGGAACTGCCCCTCAGGGACGCCGGTTTCGTCCTGCCCACCTGGGAGGAGCTCACCGAGGTCGTCGACGCCGCGCGGGATCGGGACGCGGTGGTGCACTTCGACGGGGCCCGCCTGTGGGAGTCCACCGTCCACTTCGGCAGGCCCCTGGCGGAGATCGCGGGCCTGGCCGACAGTGTCTACGTGTCGTTCTACAAGTCCCTGGAGGCCTTCGGCGGCGCCGCGCTCGCCGGCCCGAAGGAGCTCGTCGAGGAGGCGAGGACCTGGCGGCACCGGTACGGCGGGATGGTCTTCCAGCAGTTCCCCACGGCGCTGTCGGCGCTGGTCGGGCTGGAGCGGCAGCTGCCCCGGCTGCCGGAGTACGTGGCCCACGCGCGCGTGGTGGCCGCCGCCCTGCGCGAGGGGTTCGCTGCGGCCGGGGTGCCGTGGGCGCGCGTGCACCCGGAGGTGCCGCACACCCACGACTTCCAGGTGTGGCTGCCGTACGAGCCGGAGCTCCTCGCGGAGGCGGCGGTCCGCACGGCCGAGGAGACCGGGGTGGTCCTGTTCGGAAGCGGCTGGGACCGGGGCGGGCCCGGCCTGGCGCTCACGGAGGTGCACGTACGGGCCGACGGCCTGGAGTGGACCGCCGAGGACGTGAAGGCGGCGGTGGCGGAGTTCACGGCCCGGCTGCCGGAGCAGGTCAGGTAGGGCGCCGCCGCCACCGGCTCAGGGCGTCCCGGAGCACGTTGCGGCCCGCGCGGGAGCGCCGTGCGTCGCGCCGCTCCCGTACGACCCGCCGGTCGTGCGTGCCCGGCGCGGGCGGCGCGGGCTCGCCGAGGGTCAGGGCGCGGTAGGTGTCGAGGAGGTGCTGCTGCGTGACGCTCAAGGTGAATCGCCTCTGCGGGACGGGGTGATGGAGGTCCGAAGGCTCCGCGGCTGCCCCGGTGGATCCACCGTGCGCCCGCGCGGGGGGCGGCGTCGCGTCGATTGACGGGGCCCGTCAATCGACGGGGGCGTTGTCGGTGGCCGGGTGCACCATGAGGTCATGAGCGTGCACATCGACATCGCGGGGCTGCGGCCGGAGGAGGCCGCCGTCGTGCCCTCGCCCCTGGCCGAGCTGGGCATGGCGCTGCACGCGCTGTCCGAACCGGCGCACCACCCGGGTCTGCAGGGCTGGGTGACGGGCGTGACGGCCCGGCTCGACCCGCATCTGGCCGACCGGATGTGCGAGGCGGACTTCCTGTGGCGGACGACGTTCTCGGACCTGTTCCTGCCCTGGGCGGGCCTGCCGGACCGGCGTGCGCTCCCGGGCGCCACCCTCGCCGAGGAGCTGGACCAGCTCGACAAGCTGTCCGACGAGCAGTTCGTGGACGCGGCGCTGGAGTTCACCTGTGCCACCGGCTACGGCGAGCACGGGCCGACGGCGTTGTCCGACCCCGACACCCGCCGCCGGGCGCTGGACCTGGCCGCCGCGCGCGGTCCGCGGCAACTGCGCTTCGGGGAGCGGCTGCTGGCCGACCCGCCCCGGATCCGGGCGTGGCTGCGGCAGTTTCTCCGGGACTGCGACGAGGCGTTCTTCGCGGAGGCCTGGGCCCGGCTGCGCCACCAGCTCGCGGCGGACGCCCGGCACAAGACGGACCTGCTGCGGCGCAAGGGCCTGGCGGAGGCGCTGGCCGCGGTGTCCCCGGCGATCACCCTCGACGAGGCCGCCGGCCGGATCACGGTGGACAAGCTGGGCGACGGCCGTACGTCCACGGGCGACGGCGGCCTGCTGCTCGTCCCGACGAGCCTGGGATGGCCGCATCTGATGGTCCTGCACCGGTACGGCTGGCAGCCGGTGCTGCATTACCCGGTCGGTTCCCCGGAGCTCGCCGCCCCGCAGACCCTGGAGCAGCTGGCCATGCGGATGACCGCGCTGTCCCACCCGGTCCGGATGCGCATGTGCCGCCATCTGGCCCGCAGCGCGCACACCACCAGCGAGCTGGCGCGGGTGCACGGCATGACGGCCCCGGAGATATCCCGGCACCTGGCCGTGCTGAAGAAGGCGGGCCTGATCACCACCCGCCGCCGCGGGCGCTACGTCCTGCACCAGCTGGACGTGACGGTGGTGGCCCGGCTCGGCAGCGAGTTCCTGGAGGGGATCCTCAGGTAGCGGGCGCGCGCAGGATCAGCCGTGCGCGAGTACGGATCACGTGCCCGCCTACGGATCACGCGTGCGCGTACGGATCACGTGCCCGCCTACCGATCACGTGCGCGCGTACGGATCACGTGCCCGCCTACCGATCACCTGCGCGCGCAGGATCAGCCGTGTCCGCCGGCCCTCACCAGCCCCGTCTCGTAGGCGAGCACCACGACCTGCACCCGGTCCCTGAGCCCGAGCTTGGTCAGGATGCGGCCCACGTGGGTCTTCACGGTCGCCTCCGACAGCACCAGCCTCGCCGCGATCTCGCCGTTGGACAGGCCCTGCGCGACCAGCACCATGACCTCGCGCTCGCGCTCGGTGAGCCGCTCCAGCTCCTTGTGCTGGGGCTGCTTGGTGCCCGGCAGCATCGGCGCGAACCGGTCCAGCAGCCGCCGGGTGGTGGAGGGCGCCACGACCGCGTCACCGCTGTGCACGGCCCTGATCGCGGCCAGGAGATCGGCGGGCGGCACGTCCTTGAGCATGAAGCCGGAGGCGCCCGCCTTCAGCCCGGAGAAGGCGTACTCGTCGAGGTCGAAGGTCGTCAGGATGAGCACCTTCGGCGGGTCGGTGTCGGCGCAGATCCGGCGGGTCGTCTCCACACCGTCGAGCTTGGGCATGCGGACGTCCATCAGCACCACGTCGACCTCGGTCGTCCGCAGTTCCTGGAGGGCCTCGACGCCGTCGCCCGCCTCTGCCACGACCTCCATGTCCGGCTGGGCGGCGAGCACCATCCGGAACCCGGTGCGCAGCAGCACCTGGTCGTCGACGAGCATCACGCGGATCGTCATCGGGCCTCTTCCATTGGGGGAGTCGTTACAGGTGTCAGCAGGGGGCGTGCGCCGGTGTCAGTGCGCGGGTTTGAGCGGCAGCAGTGCACTGATGCGGAATCCTCCGCCCGGGCGCGGGCCGGCGTCCAGGGTGCCGCCGACCATACCGACCCGCTCGCGCATGCCGATCAGGCCGTGGCCCTGGCCGTCGAACCCGCCCTCCTCGTACAGCTCGTGCGGGGCGCCCTTGCCGTCGTCCTCCACGAGCAGGCCGAGTCCGTCGTCGAAGTAGACCAGTCGCACGCTCGCGCCCGCGTTGGCCCCGCCGTGCTTGCGGGTGTTGGTGAGCGCCTCCTGCACGATGCGGTAGGCGGTGAGTTCGACGCCGCTGGGCAGCGGGCGGGGGGTGCCCTCGACCTTGAAGTCGACGGGCAGTCCGGAGGTGCGGCACCGCTCGACGAGGTCCTCGATCTGCTGCACATCGGGCTGGGGCACGTACTCGCCGGCCTCCTGGTGCTCTCCGGTGCGCAGCACGCCGAGCAGGCGGCGCATCTCGGCGAGGGCCTGGCGGCCGGTGGAGGAGATGGTCTCCAGGGCCTTCTTCGCCTGGTCGGGCGCGGCGTCGAGAACGTAGGCGGCGCCGTCGGCCTGGACCACCATCACCGACACGTTGTGCGCGACGACGTCGTGCAACTCGCGTGCGATCCGGGCCCGTTCGGCGGCGACGGCGACCTTGGACTGCGCCTCGCGCTCCTTCTCGAGGCGGGCGGCGCGCTCCTCCAGCTGCGCGAAGTAGGCGCGGCGGGTGCGGATGGAGTCGCCGAGCACCCAGGCGAGGGCGAACGGGACGGTCTGCAGGATCGCCAGGGCGATGTCGCCGGCCACCCCCGTCTGCTCGGTCGACCAGCGCAGCTGCGCCAGAGGGGCCGCGCACAGACCGGCGGCCAGCGCGAAGCGGGAGGCCCAGCGGGCGCCTTCCGCGGCGACGGTGTAGACGATCGCCAGCATGGCGAAGTCGGCGGGCAGGATCGCGACGTCGGTGACCAGCTGCGCCACGCCGACCGCCGCCGCGAGCAGCAGCATCTTCTCCGGCGTGCGGCGGCGCAGCGCGACCACGAGGCTCAGCAGCAGCGTGATCGGAACGACCACGGCCCAGGGGCCGACCTGCTCGCCCGCCGCCCCGCCCACTACCGAAATCCCGAGGAGGACAACGGCCCAGAAGCCGTCGACCCACATCGGGTGCCTGCGGAGGAAGTCATAGACGCGCTGCACGTAACCCAGCGTAGGGAAGCCCGATAGGTGCAGGGGTCAACCGGAGGACCGATCCGCACCGGGCGCGCGTACTCCGCAAGGTGGAGTTGCGTGCGTTGTGTCCGCATAGCCTGGCCCGGTGACGGCAGGAACGAGGGATGAGTGGCAGGAGTGGCGCGGGTGGCGTGCGGCGGCGCAGGACGCCCTGTACGCGCCGGGGGGCTTCTACCGGCGCACGGAGGGGCCGGCCGGACACTTCCGGACGTCCGTGCACGCCTCGGCCCTGTTCGCCCAGGCCGTGGCGCGGCTGCTGTGCCGCGTCGACGAGGCGCTGGGGCGGCCCGCGGTCCTGGACTTCGTCGACATGGCGGCCGGGCGGGGCGAGCTGGCCGGCGGGGTACTCGCCGCTCTGCCCGCGGACGTGGCGGCCCGCACGCGCGTGTGCGCCGTCGAGATCGCCGAGCGGCCCGCGGGGCTCGATCACCGGATCGAGTGGCTGGCCGAGCCCCCGCGGGGGACGACCGGGCTGCTGTTCGCCAACGAGTGGCTGGACAACGTCCCCGTGGAGGTCGCGGAGGTGGACGCCTTTGGTGTCGCGCGGCTGGTGCTGGTCCGGGAGGACGGGACCGAGCGGCTCGGCGAGCCGGTGGACGGGGACCCGGCGCGGTGGCTGGAGCGGTGGTGGCCGCTGCCGGGCGAGGAGGGCCTGCGGGCCGAGATCGGCCTGTCCCGGGACGAGGCCTGGGCCACGGCGGTCGCGACGCTCCGGCAGGGTCTCGCCGTCGCCGTGGACTACGCGCACACGGCGGACACCCGGCCGCCGTTCGGAACGCTCACCGGGTTCCGGGACGGCCGCGAGACCACACCCGTCCCGGACGGCTCCTGCGACCTCACGGCCCATGTCGCCCTGGACGCGTGCGCGCTGCCCGGCGGGCGCGTGCTCCCCCAGCGCGAGGCGCTGCGCGCCCTGGGCGTGACCGGCGGACGCCCTCCGCTCACCCTGGCCTCCACCGACCCCGCCGCATACGTGCGCGCCCTCGCGAGCGCCGGAGAGGCCGCCGAGCTCACCGCGACGGGCGGGCTGGGCGACTTCGGCTGGCTGGTGCAGCCCCTCGGCGTCGAGGACCCCTTCTAGGAGTGTCCTGAAGATCTTGGAATTGCGCCCGGCTTGCACCGGTTCGTGGCGATTGACATGTACCGGCAGTCCGGGGCGGTCCCGGCGGCCGGAGCACGATCTTCATCGGTCTTCCAGGCGCTACTTGTCGATGTCCCCGACCACGAAGAACATCGACCCCAGGATCGCCACCATGTCGGCGACCAGCGTCCCCGGCAGCAGCTCCGTCAGCGCCTGGATGTTGTTGTACGACGCCGAGCGCAGCTTCAGCCGGTACGGGGTCTTCTCGCCCTTGCTGACGAGGTAGTAGCCGTTGATGCCGAGGGGGTTCTCGGTCCACGCGTACGTGTGGCCCTCGGGCGCCTTCAGGACCTTCGGGAGCCGCTGGTTGACCGGCCCGGGCGGCAGCTCGGCGAGCCGGTCCAGGCAGGCTTCGGCCAGGTCGAGCGCGTTGTGCGTCTGCTCCAGGAGGCACTCGAAGCGGGCGAGGCAGTCGCCCTCCTGCCGGGTGACCACCTTCAGGACATCGGCCAGCTCGCCGTAGGCGAGGTACGGCTCGTCCCGGCGCAGGTCGAAGTCGACGCCCGAGGCGCGCCCGATCGGCCCGCTGACCCCGTAGGCGTGCACGGCCTCGGCGGTGAGGGTGCCCACGCCCCGGGTGCGGCCCCGGAAGATCTCGTTGCCGAGCACCAGGTCGTCGAAGCGGTCCATGCGGGAGCGCACGTCGGCGACGGAGGCACGCGCGCGCGTGGTCCACCCGGCCGGCAGGTCCTCCTTGAGACCGCCCACCCGGTTGAACATGTAGTGCATCCGCCCGCCGGAGATCTCCTCCATGACGTGCTGGAGCTCCTCGCGCTCCCGGAAGGCGTAGAAGATCGGGGTGATCCCGCCGAGCTCCAGCGGGTACGAGCCGAGGAACATCAGGTGGTTGAGCACCCGGTTCAGCTCGGCGAGCAGCGTGCGCAGCCACACCGCGCGCTCGGGGACCTCCATGCCGAGCATCCGCTCCACGGCGAGGACCACGCCCAGCTCGTTGGAGAACGCCGACAGCCAGTCGTGGCGGTTGGCGAGCATGATGATCTGGCGGTAGTCGCGCGCCTCGAACAGCTTCTCCGCGCCGCGGTGCATATAGCCGATCACCGGCTCCGCGTGCCTGATGCGCTCGCCGTCCAGGACGAGCTTCAGCCGCAGCACGCCATGGGTGGAGGGGTGCTGCGGCCCGATGTTGAGCACCATGTCGGTGCTCTCCGCGGCGCCGCCGATTCCGACCATGGTCTCCGTCGTAGGAGTCATGGACACAGTCTCCCCTACGTACGCTGGCCCCATGGAGACGGGGAGTGCGCAGAACACGGGGCCGGACGGGCCGCAGGGCACGATCGAGGCCGTCGGGAACGAGCCGGTGTGGATCGCGCTGCCGCCCGGCCTGCTGAAGATGCGCCGGTTGCTGCTGGTCGTGTGGCTCGGGCTGATCGCCCTGGCCGCGGGGCTGCTGCCGGGGCTGCTGGCCGGTCCCGCCTGGGCCGCCTTCGCGCTGCCGCCGCTGGCGCTGATGGTCTGGGGCTGGGTGATGACCGAGCGCAACTGGCGTTCCTGGCGGTACGCCGAGCGGGCCGACGACCTGCTGATCAGCCGGGGTGTGCTGTGGCGCGAGGAGACGGTCGTGCCGTACGGGCGGATGCAGCTGGTCGAGGTCACCTCCGGGCCCGTGGAGCGGCACTTCGGGCTGGCCAGCGTGCAGCTGCACACGGCCGCCGCGGCGACCGACGCGACCATCCCGGGCCTGGACCCGGCCGAGGCGGAGCGGCTGCGCGACCGGCTCACCGAGCTGGGCGAAGCCCGGTCGGCGGGGCTGTGACGGCGCCCGGGGCCGCCGAGGCCTCCGGGGCCGTCGCCGGGGTCACCGAGCGGCGGCTGCACCCCGTCACCCCGCTGCGCCGCGCCTGGGCGCCGGTCGCCGTGCTCATCGGCTGGGCCGTGCACGACCCCGACGGGGCGCAGCGCCAACTGACCCGGCTGACGACGACCACGCTGCTCATCGGCCTCGCCGTGCTCGTCCCGGCCGCCGCCCTCTACGGCTTCTGCTCCTGGTGGTTCACGCACTTCGCGGTGACCGAGAGCGAACTGCGCATCCGTACCGGGCTCGTCTTCCGGCGCACCGCGCACATCCGGCTGGAGCGGATCCAGGCCATCGACATCACCCAGCCGCTGCTGGCCCGGGTCGCGGGCGTCTCCAAGCTCAAACTCGACGTCATAGGAACCGACAAGAAGGACGAACTGGCCTTCCTCGGCGCGGACGAGGCGCGGACGCTGCGGGCCGAACTGCTCGCCCGGGCGGCCGGTTTCGCCCCCGAGACCGCGCACGAGGTCGGCGAGGCCCCGTCCCGGCAGTTGCTGCGGGTGCCGCCCCGGGTGCTCGCGTGGTCGCTGGTGCTGACGGGCGCGACCTGGCTGTCGCTGGCCGCGGCGCTCGTCGTGCCGCCGGTGCTGTGGCTGCTCACCCACAGCCTGTGGACGGTCCTCGCGGTCGCCCTGCCGCTGCTGGGCGCGGCGGGCGCGAGCAGCGTCGGGCGGTTCGTCGCCGAGTACGACTGGACGGTGGGCGAGTCGCCCGACGGGCTGCGCATCGACCACGGGCTGCTGGACCGGGCCCATGAGACGGTGCCGCCCGGCCGCGTCCAGACCGTGCGGCTCGTGGAGCCGCTGCTGTGGCGGCGGCGCGGATGGGTGCGCGTCGAGCTGGACGTGGCCGGCTCGTCCAACTCCGTGCTGGTGCCGGTCGCTCCGCGCGAGATCGCCGAGGACGTCGTCGCGCGCGTGCTGCCCGGGGTGAGCGTGCCGGAGCCCGCGGCCCTGTCACCGGCGCCGCGCAGGGCCCGCTGGTGCGTGCCGCTGTGGTGGCGCGGCTACGGACTCGCCGTCACGGACGCGGTGTTCGCGGCCCGGTCCGGGCTGCTGCGGCGGAGCCTGGCGCTGGTACCGCACGCCAAGGTGCAGAGCGTGCGGATGACGCAGGGGCCGTGGGAGCGGGCCCGGGGCGTCGCCGACGTGTGTGTGGACACCGGCGCGAACAAGACGGTGCGGGCCCGGCTGCGGGACGCGGCCGAGGCGCGCGAGCTGCTGGCGGCGCAGGCGGAGCGGTCCCGGACGGGGCGCAGGGACGCACGGCCGGACCGCTGGATGGCGTGACCGACGACGCACGGAGGGCCCCCGGTTCCGGGCGGCCCTCCGTCGTGACCAGCTTGCGAACGCGCCTCAGGACACCGCGCTGCGCAGCCCCTGTACGTCGATCTGCTCCGTCTCGTCGTGCGCCGTCAGGTCGATGACCTGGCCGATACCGCGCGACTCCTCGTCGACCGGCTTGTAGCGGGCCTCGGTCTCGGCCTTGTGCAGGGCGAGCGCCTCCTGGCCGACGACATCGGCGAGGTCCTCGTTCTGCACGGCCTCCAGGGCCGCCCGGGACGCGCCGGCCTTCGTGCCGAAGAAGTCGAACCCGCCCCCGGCCGACGGGCGCCGCACCGGCGCCTGCGGCGGGACGGCCACGGCGGTGGGCACGGTGTAGTGGCCGGAGGGCCGGCCTCCGGGCTGCTCGGGCCGGGCCGTCTCCTCGGGCCGGGCCGTCTCCCCGGGCCGCGCGGCCTCCGGGAGTTGCCCGGCGCCGCCGGGCCGCACGGAAGTCTCGGTGGCCGACGCCGCTGCCTCGGCAGCCGGCTCGAAGGTGCCGACGGCCGGCTCGTGGGCCTCTGCGGCCTGCGCGGGGGGCTCGGCGGCCTGCGCGGGGGCCTCGGCGGCCTGCGCGGGGGCCTCGGCGGCCTGCGCGGGGGCCTCGGCGGCCTGCGCGGGGGCCTCGGCGGCCTGCGCGGAACGCTCACCGTCCGTCTCGGCCGTCGCCCGCTCGTGCCCGTCGGCCGCCTCGGACCGCCCCTGTGCCTCGGTCTCGTCCTGCGGCGCCTGCTCCCGCGGCTCCGTCTGCTCCGGCTTCGGCTTCGGCTTCTGCGCGGGCTCCGCGTCCTCGTCCTTCGGGGCGCCGTCGCCGTCGCCGCCACCGTCCGGGTCCGGCACAGGGACCGTCTCGCCGTCGAACCGGGCGAGCGCGGCAGCGGCCCGCAGGAACAGCCGGGAACCCTCGGGCGAGAACACTGCGGGGACCTCGGGCCCCTCCTCGACGGCGAGATCGGCGGCCGTCTCGTCCGGCTCCGGCTCGGCGTCCGCCGTGTCCGACGCACTCGCCGGAAGCGCGGCCCGCACCGGAGCCGTCGCCTCTATCTCGAGCATCCGGCGTTCCTCCAGGACGCTCGCGCGCTCGGTCTCCGACGTGGCGTACCGGCGCAGCAGCGCGGCGTGCTCGTTGCGCAGCCCGGCCAGTTCCGTACGCTTGGCGCGCAGCCGCTGCTCCAGCTTCCCGCGCAGCTCGCGCGACTCCTCGAGGTCGGCCTCCAGTTCGGCGACCCGCTCCTCGAAGCGCCACTCGTCGCTCGCACGCGCGCGCGTGAGGTCGGCGACGCGTTTGCCCGCCTGGGCGTCCCAACGGCGCAGCACGAACGCGCCGATGACCGCCGTCGCCGCGGCGGCCGCGGCCAGGCCGCGGAGCACCATCGGCTCCGTGAACACCCAGGGCCCCAGGGCGCAGACGAGGGAGACGCCTGCGATCGCCGACGGGGGCAGCATCCTGTGCAGGGGCGGGGAATGGCGGTGACGTCCACGTGGCATGGCCAGAAACTTACCGCGCGTAGGCGAATCTTGGTGACCCGCCCCGCAAAAACAAAGCCACACCGAAACGTTCACACCACATCAGAACTCGGGAAGAAGCGGAATCGACCGCTCATCCAATTCCCAAGATCATTTCAACGGCCGCCCAGCCGCCCGCTCATCCACTCCAGCGCCGCCGGAATCTCACGCCGCCAGGTGTTGAAGTTGTGGCCGCCGCTTTCGAGGATGATCGACGAGATCCGCGTCCGCCCGTTGCCCTCCACCCGCTCGATGAACCTCAGCGTCTCCTTGTAGTTGCCCTCTCCCTGCTTGCTGCTGCTGACCAGCAGGGACGTATCGGGAGCGGGCATGTGCGCGACGTACCACCCCAGGTCGGCGCGATTGCGCAGCGCCTTGTCGCCCTGGAAGAGATCGCCCGTCGTGGCGTCGACCGGCGCCTTGTAGTACGCGGACAAGCCCGCCCCCGCCGCGTACACATCGGGATGGTGCAGGGCGATCTTCAGCGCGCAGTAGCCACCCGTGGAGTTGCCGATGATGCCGAGGCCGCCCGGCTTTTCCGCCACCCTGTAGTGCGAGCGCAACGCGTCGGGGAGATCCTTCGCGAAGAACGACTCGGTCTGCGGCCCGCCCGGTATGTCGACGCACTCCGTGTCCCGGGGCGGCGCCACCGTCGGCCGCAGCATCACCAGGATCATCGGCTTCGCCCGGCCCGCCCGCGCCAGCTCCAGTGCCGTACGCGGATAACGCAGCTTCTCCACCAGCGCCGACGCCGTACCCGGATAGCCGGTCAGCACGACGGCGGTCGGGAACCGGTGGGTGCGGTACCGCGGCTGGAAGTACTCCGGCGGCAGATAGACGTACGCGGGCGTGGCGATACGGGTCGTACGGCCCACGATGCCGACCTGCTGGACCCGCCCGCCGGCCTGGGGCAGCGCACCGCCCGCCCCCGGCACCCGGCGCGAGCCGGTCACCTCCAGCGGGCCGCCGCCCGGTGTGTGGTCGACGACCACACCCTGGTCCTTCTCCTGCCCGAACAGGTCGGCCCAGCTCGCGTAGAACCCGAAGGCCTGGTTGGCGGCGAGGCCCACCGCGGCGAACAGCGCCAGCTGGGTGCCCAGCAGCAGACCGACCCGCCCGCCCACGGCACGCCAACTGCGCCGGGCCAGCCGTGGCCAGACCCAGACCGTGCCGGCGAACAGCAGCACGGCGGACAGCACCACCAGGACCAGCACCTTGTTGCTCGTCAGACCCATACGTCGGTTACCTGCTCGCGCTCTCCGCCCGGGCCCTCGCGTTCACACCTTCGCAAGGGCTTGTCCCGGACTTTCCTCGGCCTTTGAAACGGCTTTGACGTGGGGAGTGAACCTCTTCCCCCAAGACACCGTCCTAGAGGGCGCAATGTCGCCGGATGCCCGAATCGGCACCGGATCCAAGGTCTCTCGCAGAACTACGGGATGCGATGTCTGTCAGGACAGATGAGGAAATGTCGGGCGCGGTTCCGAGTCGCGGCAGCGGCTCGGCCCGTCCGGGCCGGATACGCCGGATACTGCGCGGGCCACGCCCCGAAGCCGTCCCCGTCCTCGTCGGCAGAGCCTGCGCCCTGGTGGGCGTCCTGGACATCGCCGCCGGCGTCTTCCCCCGCTTCCGGCACAGCAGGATGCACGCCATCGCCGAGGTCCTGCCCGGCGCGCTCGGCCCGTTCGCGGCCGCCCTGTCCCTCAGCACCGGCGTGCTGCTGCTCCTCCTCGCCCACGGCCTCAAGCGCGGCAAGCGCCGGGCCTGGCGAGCAGCGGTCGCGCTCCTGCCCGCCGGCGCCGTCGCGCAGTTCACCTACCGGCACTCGCTCGTCGGCACACTGATCTCCCTGGCGCTGCTGGCTCCCCTGCTGCGCCACCGCGACCAGTTCAACGCCCTGCCCGACCCGCGCAGCCGCTGGCGGGCCCTCGCCAACTTCGTCCTCATGAGCGCCGGTTCACTCCTGCTCGGCCTGATCGTCGTCAGCGTGCACGGCAAGCGCATCATCGGCGACCCCAGCCTCGCCGACCGCATCACCCACGTCATCTACGGCCTGTTCGGCTTCGAAGGCCCCGTCGGCTACCAGGGCGACACCTCCTGGACCGTCGCCTTCTCCCTCGGCGCCCTCGGCCTGCTCACCGCCGTCACCACCATCTACCTGGCCTTCCGCCCCGAGCACCCGGCCGCACAGCTCACCGAGGAGGACGAGGCCCGCCTGCGCGCCCTGCTGGACAAGCACGGACGCCGCGACTCCCTCGGCCACTTCGCCCTGCGCCGCGACAAGGCCGTCGTCTTCTCCCCCAGCGGCAAGGCGGCCGTGACCTACCGCGTCGTCTCCGGCGTGATGCTCGCCAGCGGCGACCCGATCGGCGACGTCGAGGCCTGGCCCGGCGCCATCGAACGCTTCATGGACGAGGCCAAGGCCCACTCCTGGACCCCCGCCGTCATGGGCTGCTCCGAGACCGGCGGCGAGGTGTGGACCCGCGAGACCGGGCTCGACGCCCTCGAACTGGGCGACGAGGCGGTGGTGGACGTCGCGGATTTCTCCCTCGCCGGCCGCGCGATGCGCAACGTGCGCCAGATGGTCAAGCGCATCGAGCGCGCCGGTTACGAAACCCGGGTACGACGTGTCCGTGACCTCGGCGAAGCCGAACTGGAGCGCATCCGCCAGGCCGCCGACGACTGGCGCGGCACCGACACCGAACGCGGCTTCTCCATGGCCCTGGGCCGCGTCGGCGACCCCGCCGACGGCGACTGCCTCATCGCCACCGCCCACAAACAGGACGAGCACCCCGGCCCCTACGGCGACCTCAAGGCGATCCTGCACTTCGTGCCCTGGGGCACCGACGGCGTCTCCCTGGACCTGATGCGCCGCGACCGCTCGGCCGACCCCGGCATGAACGAACTGCTCATCGTGGCCTCCCTCCAGGCCGCCCCCAAGCTGGGCATCGCACGCGTCTCCCTCAACTTCGCCATGTTCCGCGCGGCCCTCGCCCGCGGCGAGAAGATCGGAGCCGGACCCGTGCTGCGCGCCTGGCGCGGACTGCTCGTCTTCCTCTCCCGCTGGTTCCAGATCGAGTCCCTCTACAAGTTCAACGCCAAGTTCCAGCCACGCTGGGAACCCCGCTTCGTCGTCTACCGCGCCTCCGCCGACCTGCCCCGCATCGGCTTCGCCGCCATGCAGGCCGAGGGCTTCGTCACCCTCGCCCTGCCCCTGCCGCGCTTCCTGCGCCGCCGACGCCTGTCCACCCCCCGCCCCTGCGCCCACGCCACCACCGCGGAACGGGACGTCCGGGCGGCATGACCCCGCCACCCACGGGGCCGTCGCCCGGGCCGCAGCGCCTGACGGCCCCCGCCGGGGCCTACGCTGAACATATGAGCAACCAGAGCGGACGCGGGCGCGTGGCGGGCCTACCGGAATGGGACCGCTGCGCGGTCATGGGAGTCGTGAACGTCACCCCTGACTCCTTCTCCGACGGCGGCCGCTTCTTCGACACCACCGCCGCCGTCAAACGCGGCCTCGACCTGGTCACCGAAGGCGCCGATCTGGTCGACGTGGGCGGCGAATCCACCCGCCCCGGCGCCACCCGCGTCGACGAGGACGAGGAACTGCGCCGCGTCGTCCCCGTCGTCCGCGGCCTGGCCTCCGAGGGCGTCACGGTCTCCGTCGACACCATGCGCGCCTCCGTCGCCGAACGGGCCCTCGCGGCCGGGGCCGCCCTCGTCAACGACGTCAGCGGCGGCCTCGCCGACCCCCGCATGATCCCGGCCGTCGCCGACGCCGGCGCCCCCTTCGTCGTCATGCACTGGCGCGGCTTCCTCCAGGGCGGCAACGTCCGGGGCGAGTACACCGACGTCGTCACCGAAGTCGTCGACGAGCTGCACGCGCGCGTGGAGGCCGTCCTGGCCGGCGGCATCGCCCCCGAGCGCGTCGTCGTCGACCCCGGCCTCGGCTTCTCCAAGGACGCCGGACACGACCTCGCCCTCCTCGCCGCCCTCGACCGGATCCTCACCCTCGGCCACCCACTGCTCGTCGCCGCCAGCCGCAAACGCTTCCTCGGCCGCGTCCTCGCCGGCCCCGACGGCCCCCCACCCCCCGCACGCGAACGCGACGCCGCCACCGCCGCCGTCTCCGCACTCGCCGCACACGCCGGCGCCTGGGCGGTCCGTGTCCACGAGGTACGCGCCACCGCCGACGCCGTCCGGGTCGCCCGCGCCATCGCGGGGGCGCGCAGCACGGGCACCGGCGCAGAAGGAGCCCGGTGAGCGCCCCGCACACCGACGTCGAGCAGGTCGAGGCCGCCAACACCGCCTTCTACGAGGCACTGGAACAGGGCGACTTCGAGGAACTGGCGTCGCTCTGGCTGACCCCCGCCGACCTGGGCGTCGACGAGTCGTACCACGACCCGGCCGACACCGGCGTGGTCTCCTGCGTCCACCCCGGCTGGCCCGTCCTCACCGGCCGCGGCGAAGTCCTCCGGTCGTACGCGCTGATCATGGCGAACACCGACTACATCCAGTTCTTCCTCACCGACGTGCACGTCTCCGTCACCGGCGACACCGCCCTGGTCAACTGCACCGAGAACATCCTCAGCGGCGGCCCCGCCCCCGAAGGAGCCGGCGAGGAGCTCGGACCGCTCGTCGGGCAGCTCGTGGTCGCCACGAACGTGTTCCGGCGCACGCCCCAGGGGTGGAAACTCTGGTCGCACCACGCTTCCCCGGTCCTGGCGGAAACCGACGAGGACGAACAGGACGACACCCCCGCCTGAGTGGGTAGGCAGCAGGAAGTGGTTGGAATCACGGACGCCCGGGTAGGGGCGGCTACCAACCTGCGCACCGGCGGATTCCCCAGGAGAAACGCTGGATGAACCCTGCCGGGCCCGGCCAAAGCCCCCACCCCGTGGCCCGGTCCCGTCCGTGCGCGCAGGTAGATTCGACCGAGGCCGGTGTGCCGACCGCACACGGCACCCACCGGCCCTGACCGACGATTGCAGGAGTGATTCGCGTGGATCGTGTCGCGCTGCGCGGCCTGAAGGCCCGCGGGCACCACGGCGTGTTCCCCAGGGAACGCGAAGAGGGCCAGACCTTCATCGTGGACCTCGTCCTCGGCCTCGACACCCGACCGGCCGCGGCCGACGACGACCTGGCGAAGACCGTGCACTACGGCATCGTGGCGGAGGAGGCCGTGGCCGTCGTTCAGGGCGAGCCCGTCGACCTCATCGAGACGCTCGCCGAGCGCATCGCCCAGGTCTGTCTGAAGCACGAGGGAGTACAGGAGGTCGAGGTCTGCGTCCACAAACCGGACGCCCCGATCACCGTCCCCTTCGACGACGTGACCGTCACCATCACCCGGAGCCGAGCATGACCGCGCCCTTCATCCAGGGTCCCAGCGACCCGACCGTACAGCCGGTACCCGCCTCCGTCGTCGAGAAGGTCGACGCCGCCGACACGACCCTGTCCAACCCCAAATGGGCCGTGGTCGCCCTCGGCTCCAACCTCGGCAACCGCCTGGAGACCCTCCAGGGGGCCGTCGACGCCCTCGGCGACACGCCCGGCCTGCGCATCAAGGGCGTCTCCCCCGTCTACGAGACCGAGCCCTGGGGCGTCGACCCCGGCAGCCAGCCCGCCTACTTCAACGCCGTCGTGGTCCTCAAGACCACCCTCCCGCCGTCCTCGCTCCTGGAGCGCGCCCACGCGGTCGAGGAGGCCTTCCACCGCGTCCGGGACGAGCACTGGGGCCCCCGCACCCTCGACGTCGACATCGTCTCCTACGCCGACGTCGTCTCCGACGACCCGCAGCTCACCCTCCCCCACCCCCGCGCCCACGAGCGCGCCTTCGTCCTGGCCCCCTGGCACGACCTCGACCCCGAGGCGCAGCTGCCCGGCCGCGGACCCGTCGCCGGCCTCCTGGACACCGTCACCCGCGACGGCGTGGCGCCGCGCCAGGACCTGGAACTCCGGCTGCCCGAGTAGCCGTTAAGGTCAAGACGGCCGCGAACCGGGCCGGCAAACCGGGGGAACCGAAGGGACACCGTGAGAGAGCTGCGTATCAGGGTGCTGGCCGCCGTCTTCGTCGTGGCCGGCATCCTTTCCTGGGCGGGCGCCCGCCTGTGGAACTCGGTCGGAACACTCCCGAGCGTCCCCCTGGCCGCCCCCATCGTCCTCGCCGTGATCGCCGTGGTCCTGCTGGCCACGGCACTCTCGATCCGCGCCCGCCTCAAGGCCCAGCGCGAGCGCCGCCCCGAGGCCAAGGGCGTCGACCCCCTCATGGCGGCCCGCGCGGTCGTCTTCGGCCACGCCAGCGCCCTGGTCGCCGCCCTGGTCGCCGGCATGTACGGCGGCACCGGCGTCTTCCTCCTGGAGTCCCTCGACATCCCCGCCCGCCGCGACCAGGCCATCTACGCCGGCCTCTCCGTCCTCGCGGGCATCGGCGTCATAGCGGCAGCGATCTTCCTGGAACGCGTCTGCAAACTCCCCGAAGACGACGAGAACGACGGCACGGGGGTTGCCCCGACGGTCTGACGCAGGGCTTCAGCGGGGGTTCAGCGGGCCTCAGCGCGCCATGATGAGGCTCATCGCCTCGTTGCGCGTCGCCATGTCCCGCAACTGCCCCCGCACGGCCGACGTCAGCGTCTTGGCGCCCGGCTTGCGGATCCCGCGCATGGACATGCACATGTGCTCGCACTCGACGACCACGATGACTCCGCGCGGCTCCAGGATCTCCATCAGGGAGTCCGCGATCTGCGTGGTGAGTCGTTCCTGCACCTGCGGGCGGCGGGCGTAGACGTCCACGAGCCGGGCCAGCTTGGACAGCCCCGTGATCTTGCCGCTGGTGGCCGGGATGTACCCGACGTGCGCGACGCCCCGGAACGGTACGAGATGGTGCTCACAGGTCGAGTACACCTCGATGTCCTTCACCAGGACCATCTCGTCGTGCCCGATGTCGAACGTCGTCGTCAGCACGTCCTCGGGCTGCTGCCACAGACCCGCGAATATCTCCTTGTACGCCCGCGCCACCCGCGCAGGCGTCTCCCGGAGGCCCTCGCGGTCCGGGTCCTCGCCGACCGCGATCAGGAGTTCGCGTACGGCGTTCTCGGCGCGCTTCTCGTCGAACTCGCCGATATGGCCGTCGCCGTCCAGCGTCACGGGGTCGGTCATCTGATGCCTCGTTCCTGTGTCCTTCACGGGGCGGCCTGCGGAAATGGCGAAAAGCCGCGCCCCCCAGGCTAAAACCTGGGGGGCGCGGCATCCATTCCGGGGCGGTGGGCCGCCGGGAGAGCTCGGTCAGCTCTCGGGGCGGTCCTCCGGGGTCCGCTCGGGCGCCGGGGCGGGCTCCGCCGCGGTGCTCTTCGCGGTGGAGATGGCCGGCGTCGCGCCGTTCGCGCCGTTCGTCAGGGCCAGCTCCTTGGGGGAGAGGACCGGCGGACGGGTGGACGGCGTGCGGCGGGAGGAGCCGGTCCAGGCGGGCCTGGGCGGGCGCTTGACGATGGGGGCGAAGATCTCGGCGATCTGCTCCTTGCCCAGCGTCTCCTTCTCCAGCAGCTGCAGCACGAGGTTGTCGAGGACGTCGCGGTTCTCGACCAGGATCTCCCAGGCCTCGTTGTGCGCGGTCTCGATGAGCTTCTTGACCTCTTCGTCCACGAGCGCGGCGACCTCTTCCGAGTAGTCGCGCTGGTGAGACATCTCACGGCCGAGGAAGGGCTCGGTGTTGTCGCCACCGAACTTGATCGCGCCGAGACGCTCGGTCATGCCGTACTGCGTGACCATCGCGCGGGCCAGGCCCGTGGCCTTCTCGATGTCGTTGGCGGCACCCGTGGTCGGGTCGTGGAAGACGAGCTCCTCGGCCGCGCGGCCGCCCAGCATGTAGGCCAGCTGGTCCAGCATCTCGTTGCGCGTGGTGGAGTACTTGTCCTCGTCCGGCAGCACCATCGTGTAGCCGAGGGCGCGGCCTCGCGACAGGATCGTGATCTTGTGGACGGGGTCGGAGTTCGGCGAGGCCGCCGCGACCAGGGCGTGTCCGCCCTCGTGGTACGCGGTGATCTTCTTCTCCTTGTCCGACATGATCCGGGTCCGCTTCTGCGGGCCCGCGACCACACGGTCGATCGCCTCGTCCAGCATGTGGTTGTCGATCAGCTTCTGGTCGCTGCGGGCCGTCAGCAGGGCGGCCTCGTTCAGGACGTTGGCCAGATCGGCACCCGTCATGCCGGGCGTACGGCGGGCCATGGCCGACAGGTCGACGTCGGGTGCGACCGGCTTGCCCTTCTGGTGGACCTTGAGGATCTCCAGACGGCCCTGCATGTCCGGGCGGTCGACGGCGATCTGCCGGTCGAAACGGCCGGGGCGCAGCAGCGCCGGGTCGAGGATGTCGGGGCGGTTCGTCGCGGCGATGAGAATCACGCCGCCCTTGACGTCGAAGCCGTCCATCTCGACGAGGAGCTGGTTCAGGGTCTGCTCGCGCTCGTCGTGACCGCCGCCGAGGCCGGCGCCGCGGTGGCGGCCGACCGCGTCGATCTCGTCGACGAAGACGATCGCCGGGGCGTTCGCCTTGGCCTGCTCGAACAGGTCACGGACTCGGGACGCACCGACGCCGACGAACATCTCGACGAAGTCGGAACCGGAGATCGAGTAGAAGGGGACACCCGCCTCGCCCGCGACGGCGCGCGCGAGCAGGGTCTTGCCGGTGCCGGGAGGCCCGTAGAGCAGGACGCCCTTGGGGATCTTGGCGCCGACGGCCTGGAACTTGGCCGGCTCCTGGAGGAACTCCTTGATCTCGTGGAGTTCCTCGACGGCCTCGTCGGATCCGGCGACGTCGGAGAAGGTGGTCTTGGGGGTGTCCTTGGTGATGAGCTTGGCCTTGGACTTCCCGAAGTTCATGACCCGGGAGCCGCCGCCCTGCATCTGATTCATCAGGAACAGGAACACGACCACGATCAGCACGAAGGGCAGCAGGGAGAGCAGGATGCCGACGAACGGGTTCTGCTTGGACGGCGAAACGGTGTAGCCGTCCGGGATCTGCTTGTCCTGGTACTTGTTCTGCAGCGTGTTGGCGATGTCGACGCCCTGGTCGCCGATGTAGCTCGCCTGGATCTTCGAGCTGCCCTCGATCTTCACACCGTCTTTGAGCGTGGCCTTGATGGTCTGCTCGTCACCGGTGGTCAGCTTGGCCGACTCGATCTTGTTCTGGTTGATCGCCTGGACGACCTGGCCGGTGTCCACCGTCTTGTAGCCGCCGGACGAGCCGACGACCTGCATCAACACGACCACGGCAAGGACGGCCAGCACGATCCACATGACCGGCCCACGGAAGTATCGCTTCACGTCCATCCATACGGAGCGGTGCCGCCCCGTCCCTCCTGCCATAGTGAGTTTGATAAAGACTGTTCTTCGGACGGTACCCCAGCATTGTCACCTGAAGCCGCGTGGGACGACTGGCGATCCGCCTACGCCTGCTCCAACGGCGGGAGGTCCGCTGGGGTTCCCGATCACCGTGACGGCACTGCGGCCGGGGTTTCAGCCGCCGTACACGTGGGGCGCGAGCGTACCGACGAACGGGAGGTTGCGGTACTTCTCGGCGTAGTCGAGGCCGTAGCCCACGACGAATTCGTTGGGGATGTCGAAGCCGACCCATTCCACGTCGATGGCGACCTTCGCGGCCTCGGGCTTGCGCAGCAGCGTGCACACCTTGAGGGAGGCGGGTTCGCGCGAGCCGAGGTTGGAGAGCAGCCAGGACAGGGTCAGGCCGGAGTCGATGATGTCTTCGACGATCAGGACGTGCTTGCCCTTGATGTCGGTGTCGAGGTCCTTGAGGATCCGCACCACACCGGAGGACTGGGTGCCCGCCCCGTACGAGGATACGGCCATCCAGTCCATGGTGACGGGGGTGGACAGCGCCCTGGCGAGGTCGGCCATGACCATCACCGCGCCCTTGAGGACTCCGACGATCAGCAGGTCCTTGCCCGCGTACTCCGCGTCGATCTTCGCTGCCATCTCGGCCAGCTTGGCGTCGATCTCTTCCTTGGTGATGAGCACCTTCTCGAGGTCGGCACCCATGTCTTTCGCGTCCACCCGCATCACTTTCGGTCGTCCCACCGGCCGAGCGGCCCCTCCGCCAGGCTGTGGGGAGGGGTCGTGGTTCAGCCTTGCCGAATCACCAGTCTGCCACCCTGCCGCCGGGCCACGACTTTGCCGGGGAGGTTGATGGCTCCCTGACCGCGCCAGCCGGTGATCAGCCGGTCGACTTCCTCGATGTGGCGGGCGAAGAGTGAGCCGGCGGGTGCGCCGACCGCGATGGCGGCCCGGCGCAGGATGCGGCGGCGTACGGCGGGCGGCAGGGCGTAGAGCTTGGCGCATTCGAGGAGTCCGGTGGCGTCGCGGACGGTGGCCTCGGCCTGGCCGGCCCAGGAGTCGAGGGCGTCGGCGTCGTCGCGGGAGAGCCGGGCCGTACGGGCGAGGGCTTCGACGACGCCTTTGCCGAGGGCCTTCTCCAGGGCGGGCAGGCCTTCGTGGCGCAGCCGGGAGCGGGTGTAGGCCGGGTCGGCGTTGTGGGGGTCGTCCCAGACGGGCAGGGACTGGACCATGCAGGCTTTGCGGGCGGTCTGCCGGTCGAGTTCCAGGAAGGGGCGCCGGTAGCGGCCGCCGGCCCCCGAGACCGCGGCCATGCCGGACAGGGAGCGGATGCCGGAGCCGCGGGCGAGGCCGAGCAGGACGGTTTCGGCCTGGTCGTCGCGGGTGTGGCCGAGCAGGACGGCGGCGGCGCCGTGGCGTTCGGCCGCGGTGTCGAGTGCGGCGTAGCGGGCGTCGCGGGCGGCGGCTTCGGGTCCGCCGGTGCGGCCGACGGTGACGGCGACGGAGTCGACGGGGTCGAGGCCGAGTTCGCGCAGGCGCTGGACGACTTCCGCGGCGCGGGCGTCTGAGCCGGGCTGGAGGCCGTGGTCGACGGTGACGCCGCCGGCTCTGATGCCGAGTTTGGGGGATTCGAAGGCGAGGGCGGAGGCGAGGGCCATGGAGTCGGCGCCGCCGGAGCATGCCACGAGCACGAGCGGCGGGGGCGGCTGCTCGTGCGAGGGGGCGTGCGGGACCGCGGCGGGGGCGCGGTGGTGTTCGGTGAGGAGGTCGTGGAGGACGCGGCGGACCGCCAGGCGTATCGCCGCGACCGCAGGATGGGGACCCATGTCCGGTTCCCTTCATGAAGTTTTCGGGGGGTGAGCCCACGTGTCGGTCACGCAGAGTGTGTAGATGGTGACAGAACCGGGCCGTTCCCTGAGCATTGCACGCCCACCCCTGCCTCACGGTCCCTCGGACGGGTGATTGGAGGGGCGTTCGCCTGCCGTCGGCCGGTTTCCTTTCACGACCTTCCCGCGATGTTCACTACTCGGCCCTGCGGTGCACCCGCGCGACCCAGTCCGCCGGTTTGGCGATCTCCGACTTGGTGGGGAGGGTGTTGGGTGAGGTCCACACGCGGTTGAAGCCGTCCATGCCGACCTCGTCGACGACGGCCCGTACGAAGCGCTCGCCGTCCCGGTACTGGCGGAGTTTGGCGTCCAGGCCGAGGAGTTTGCGCAGGGCCAGGTCGAGGCGGGAGGCGCCCTTGGCGCGGCGCTGCTGGAACTTCTCGCGGATCTCGCCGACGGAGGGTACGACGGACGGGCCGACGCCGTCCATCACGAAGTCGGCGTGGCCTTCCAGCAGGGACATGACGGCCGTGAGGCGGCCGAGGATCTCGCGCTGGGCGGGGGTCTGGACGATCTCGACGAGGGAGCGGCCGCGGTCGCCTTCCTCGGCCTCGGGGCGGCCTCCGGCGAGGGTCTGGGCGGCTTCCCGGACGCGTTCCAGGACGGTCATGGGGTCGACGTCGGTCTCCTGCAGGAACGACTGGATTTCACCCTCGAGGTGGTCCCGCAACCAGGGCACGGCGGTGAACTGGGTGCGGTGCGTCTCCTCGTGCAGGCACACCCAGAGCCTGAAGTCGTGCGGGTCCACGTCGAGTTCGCGCTCGACGTGGACGATGTTCGGGGCGACGAGCAGGAGCCGGCCGCCGCCGTTGCCGCCGCTGGGGAGTTCGCGGGTGGCGGGGGCGAAGGTCTCGTACTGGCCGAGGACGCGGGAGGACAGGAAGGAGAGCAGCATGCCGAGTTCGACGCCGGTGACCTTGCCGCCGACGGCGCTCATGACCGAGCCGGCCGGGGTGTCGCCGCGCCGTTCCTGCATCTTGTCGAGGAGGGGCCGGAGGATTTCCCGGAACCCGGCGACGTTCGCCCGGATCCACCCCGGCCGGTCGACGACCAGGACGGGGGTGTCGTGGCCCTCCTCGGTGCCCAGACGGGTGAATCCGCGGACGTGTTCCTCCGCGGCCTTGGCATGCCGGCGCAGCTCCGCGACGACGGCGCGGGCCTCGTCGCGACTGGCCTCGGGGCCCGGCCGTACGAGCCGGGTCGCGGTCGCGACCGCGAGGTTCCAGTCGACCATGCCGGTTGAAGCACCACCGATGCTCGTCATGCGTCAACCGTACGTGAGCGCTCGCCGCTGGGGCAGGGCGGCGAGGGCCGGGGGCCGCCGGGGCCCGGCTCCGGCCGGAGCCGGCGGGCGGGTGGAGGGGTCCGTCACCGGCAGCCGCACGCCGCCAGGGCGGTGGCGATCCGGTCCAGGGCCTTCTGGGTCGTGGTGGGGAGGATCCCGTCCGTGCCGTTGGCCATGAACGCGAAGGCCAGCAGGCGGCCGTCCGCGTCGACGAGGGTGCCGGCGAGGGTGTGGACGCCGGAGAGAGTGCCGGTCTTGGCGCGGACGACGCCGGATGCTCCGTCCGTGTAACGGGTGGTCAGGGTGCCGGTGAAGCCGGCGACGGGGAGGCCGGTGAGGGCCGGGCGGAGTTCGGGGTGGGAGGGGTCGGCGGCCTTGGCGAGCAGGGCGGTGAGGAGGTCGGGGGTGAGCCGGTCGGCGCGGTTGAGGCCGCTGCCGTCCTTGAAGGCGGCGCCCTTGACGGGGAGGCCGAGCCCCCGCAGCTGGGAGCCGATGGCCTTGCCGGCGCCGGCGAAGTCGGCGCGGTCGCCGGTGGCGATCGCCGTCAGGCGGGCGAGGGCTTCGGCGATGTCGTTGTCGCTGTTGGTCAGCATGCGCTCGACGAGGGCGGAGAGCGGGGGCGAGGAGGCCGTCGCGAGGGTCTTGGCGCGGGTGGTGGCCTTGGAGGGGCCGGGGGCGGTGGTCTTGACGCCGTGGGACTTCAGGAAGTCACCGAAGCGGCGGGCGGCGTCCGCCGCCGGGTCGGGCACGCGGGCGACGGGGCCGCTCGTGGAGTCGTCGGTGCGGCCCTCGTCGGCCATCAGGGGGGTGACGCGGGCGAGGTTGCCGTCGACCCCGATCGGGTGCATTTCGTCGCCCGCGTAGAGGGTCGTGTCGTAGGAGAGGGTGACCTCGCGCACGCCCCGGTCGGCGAGGGCGGCAGCCGTGCCGGCGGCCAGGGTGCGCAGGCTCGCGGAGCCCTCGGCCTTCTCGCGGGCCGTGAGGGTGGGGTCGCCGCCGCCGACCAGGACGACTTCCTTGGTGTCGGGTTCGAGGGCGGCGCGGGTGGTGAGGCGGTGGTCGGTGCCCATGGCGGACAGTGCGGCGACGGCCGTGGCGACCTTGGTGGTGGAGGCGGGGGTGAGTCCGGTGCCCGAGCCGGAGCCGTACAGGCGCCTGCCGGTGGTCACGTCGATGACGGCCGCGGCGGGCCGGGTACCGAGGGCCGGGTCCTTCAGCAGCGGGTCGAGGGCGCCCGCGAGGGCCTTGCTCTCCGGGGCGGACTTCACGGTGCTGACGCCGCCGAGGCCGGTCAGCACGGGTCCGGCGCTGGGGGCGGGCCGGGGCCGGCCGGGTGCGCCGGGGGCGCTGCCGTGATCTGCGCCACCCGCGCGGCCCAGGGCCACAGCCCGGTCCCGCTCGGCCGTACGCTGACCGGAGGAGTCCCAGGGACCGGCGGCGGTCACCACACCGGCGGCGAGTGCGAGTCCGGCGGTGGCGGCACCCGCGGTGTACTGCCAGGTCTTCGGCAGCGCGACCCGCGCGACCTGCGGTTTCCCGGCTCGTGCGAGCCGCGCGACCTGTGGTTTCGTGGCTCGTGCGAGCCGCGCGACCTGTGGTTTCGTGGCCGCTGCGACCCGGGCCAGGCGTGGTCGTACGGCATCCGCGAGGCGCACCACGTGCGGTTTCGCGGCCCGCCAAGGCCTCAGCTCCGGCACGACCACCAGCCCCTTTCGCGATCACACACCTGCGTGAGGGACACTTAACCACCAGAACTATGTGTTGATCATGGAGGAGCCACCGGTGGAGTTCGACGTCACGATCGAGATTCCGAAGGGTTCGCGCAACAAGTACGAGGTGGACCACGAGACCGGTCGTATCCGCCTGGACCGGCGACTCTTCACCTCGACCGCCTACCCGACCGACTACGGCTTCGTCGAGAACACCCTCGGCGAGGACGGCGACCCGCTGGACGCGCTGGTCATCCTCGACGAGCCGACGTTCCCGGGCTGTCTGATCCGCTGCCGCGCGATCGGCATGTTCCGCATGACGGACGAGGCGGGCGGCGACGACAAGCTGCTGTGCGTGCCGTCGACGGACCCGCGTGTGGAACACCTGCGGGACATCCACCACGTGTCGGAGTTCGACCGCCTGGAGATCCAGCACTTCTTCGAGGTGTACAAGGACCTGGAGCCCGGCAAGTCGGTCGAGGGTGCCGACTGGGTGGGCCGCACCGAGGCCGAGGCCGAGATCGAGCGGTCCTACAAGCGGTTCAAGGACCAGGGCGGTCACTGACCTCCTCTCCTGATGCTGACGGGCCGCACGCCTGCGTGTGCGGCCCGTTCGTCCCTCTGTGCGCATACTGAGGCTGTGGGGGGTACGAGGCTGACGTGTCGTACAGGGAGCGCCAGGCAGTGACGGACGCGGAGGACCGCAAGCCGAGGTCGGACGAGGCGAGGAACGCGTTCCTGCCTCCGGCCGGGAGTGGCGTCGACGGCGACATGTCGACGACGTCGGAGTTCGCGATCCCCGACGGGCTGGCTCTGCACAAGGCGGCCGGCGCGGAGTCCGAGACGACGTCCGAGTTCGCCGTGCCGCAGGGGCTGGACGTCCATGCGGCGCCCGCGGCGGAGCAGGAGGGGTCGGCGTTCACCCCGCCGAGCACGTACAGCTCGAAGCACGCCCCCACGGCCTTCACGCCGCCGAGCGGGATCCCCGTGGTCAGTCTGACCAAGGACGTGCCCTGGCAGGACCGGATGCGCACGATGCTGCGCATGCCGGTGGCGGAGCGGCCGGCGCCGGAGGTGAGCCAGCGCGGCGGCGACGAGAGCGGGCCGGCGGTGCCGCGCGTGCTCGACCTGACGCTGCGTATCGGGGAGTTGCTGCTGGCGGGCGGTGAGGGCGCCGAGGACGTGGAGGCGGCGATGTTCGCCGTGTGCCGGTCGTACGGTCTCGACCGCTGCGAGCCGAACGTCACCTTCACCCTGCTGGCGATCTCCTACCAGCCGTCCCTCGTGGACGACCCGGTCACGGCGTCGCGTACGGTGCGCCGGCGCGGTACCGACTACACGCGGCTGGCGGCCGTCTACCAGCTGGTGGACGACCTCAGCGACCACGAGACGGCGGTCTCCCTGGAGGAGGCCTACCGGCGGCTGGCGGAGATCCGCCGTAACCGCCACCCCTACCCCGGCTGGGCGCTGACCGGTGCGAGCGGGCTGCTGGCCGGTGCGGCCTCCGTGCTGGTGGGCGGCGACATGATCGTGTTCGTCGCGGCGGCGCTGGGCGCGATGCTCGGTGACCGGCTCGCGTGGCTGTGCGCGGGGCGCGGGCTGCCGGAGTTCTACCAGTTCACGGTGGCCGCGATGCCGCCGGCCGCGATCGGGGTCGCGCTGACGCTGGGCCACGTGGACGTGAAGGCGTCCGCGGTCATCACCGGTGGTCTGTTCGCGCTGCTGCCGGGGCGGGCGCTGGTGGCGGGGGTGCAGGACGGGCTGACCGGTTTCTACATCACCGCGTCCGCGCGGCTGCTGGAGGTCCTGTACTTCTTCGTCGGCATCGTCGCGGGTGTGCTGCTGGTGCTGTACTTCGGCGTGCAGCTGGGCGCGCGGCTCAACCCCGACCAGGCGCTCGGTGCCTCCGACGACCCGGTGATGATGATCGGGGCGTCGATGCTGCTGTCCCTGGCGTTCGCGGTGCTGCTCCAGCAGGAACGATCCACCGTGATGTGGGTGACGCTGAACGGCGGTGTCGCGTGGGTCGTCTACGGCGCGATGCACTACGTGGGGGACATCTCGCCGGTGGCGTCCACGGCGGCGGCAGCGGGGCTGGTGGGGCTGTTCGGGCAGTTGCTGTCCCGGTATCAGTTCGCCTCCGCCCTGCCCTACACGACGGCGGCGATCGGGCCGCTTCTGCCGGGTTCCGCGACGTACTTCGGACTGCTGGCGATCGCGCAGAACGAGATCGACCAGGGGCTGGTGTCGCTGTCGAAGGCGGTGGCGCTCGCCATGGCCATCGCCATCGGGGTGAACCTCGGGTCGGAGATCTCCCGGATGTTCCTGCGCATCGGGTCCGCGGAGAAGCGGCGGGCCGCCAAGCGCACGAGGGGTTTCTAGCGCCGAGGAGGTCGGGGCCGGGGGTGCGTCGGCGGCCGCGGGCCGGTGAGGGTCTTCGCGCGGTTCCCCGCGCCCCCAGGACAACCGGCTCAGTAGCCGTTGTTGTAAGGCCCCTGCTGCGTGCCGTACGGCTGTTGCGGCGTGCCGTAGGGCTGCTGCGGCTGCTGCTGGGTGCCGTAGGGCTGCTGCTGCCCGTAGCCCGGGCTCTGCGGGTACTGGTTGTAGTACTGCTGGTCGTTGTAGCCGTTCCGGTCGTTGTACGGCTGCTGCGGCCGCTGGTGGGGCGGCTGGTCGTCCGGGGTGATGCGGCGGAGCTGGGTCGTCGCGTCGTCCTGGGGCTGCTGCCGCTGCGCGGGGGCCTCGGCCGCCGCGCGCTTCTTCTTCGAGCGGTCGCGCAGGTACTCGATGATGATCGGGACGACGGAGAGCAGGACGATCAGGATGAGGATCGACTCGACGTTCTTCTTGATGAAGCCGATCTGGCCCAGCCAGTAACCCGCGACAGTGACGCCGGTGCCCCAGGCGATGCCGCCGATGACGTTGTACGTGAGGAACGTGCGGTACTTCATGCGGCCGGCGCCGGCCACGATGGGGGCGAAGGTGCGCACGATGGGGACGAAGCGGGCCAGGACGATGGCCTTGGGGCCGTACTTCTCCATGAACTCGTGGGCCTTGTCCAGGTTCTCCTGTTTGAAGAGCTTGGAGTTGGGGCGGCTGAAGAGCTTCGGGCCCAGGAACTTGCCGATCATGTAGCCCACCTGGTCGCCGATGACGGCGGCGAGCACGATCAGCGTGCAGACCAGCCACAGCGGCTGGGTGATGTAGGTGCCCTCGGCCACGAAGAGGCCGGCCGTGAACAGCAGGGAGTCACCCGGCAGGAACGCGAAGAGGCCGGACTCCGCGAAGACGATGAGCAGGATGCCGGGCAGGCTGAACGTGGAGATCAGGTAGTCCGGGCTGAGCCACTCGGGGCCGAGCGCAAGCGTGGTCACGGGGATGTGGCTCCTGCTGCTGTGGGGGACGGGCGGGGCTGGCTGCCTCAAGGTATCAACGCAGCCGTCATGGCCCAGGTTCCATGGGCGTACTCAGGATGCACTGTGCCCGGCCCCGGTCAAAGCTGTGAAGCATGGGCATCGATGAATACGGCGGCGGACAGGGCCCCGACCCCGAGGTTCTCGTCGTCACCACGAACGACGTACCCGGCTACCACGTGCGGGAGGTGATCGGCGAGGTCTTCGGCCTGACCGTGCGCTCCCGCCACGTGGGGAGCCAGATCGGCGCCGGACTGAAGTCGATGGTCGGCGGCGAGCTGCGCGGGCTCACCAAGACGCTCGTGCAGACCCGCAACCAGGCCATGGAGCGGCTCGTCGAACAGGCACGCACGCGTGGCGCCAACGGCATCCTCGCGTTCCGCTTCGACGTGACGGAGGCGGCCGACGTGGGCACCGAGGTGTGCGCGTACGGCACGGCGGTGGTCCTGACCCGGGAGTGAGGCACTCCCGGGCCGGGGGTCAGGCGGTGTGACGTGCCGCGTTCGCGACGATCGCGTCCCTCAGGTGCTCGGCGAGGCCCGGGCGCAGCGCGTCGTAGAACGCCTTGAACCGCTCGTCGGAGACGTACATGTCGCCGAGGCAGCGGTGGATCTCGTAGGAGCACTCGTAGAACCACGTGCAGATGTGCTGCCGGTGCTCCTCCGCCAGGGTCATGGCCGCCTCGCCGGTGGGCGGCTCGTCCGCCGACATCAGGGCGCCGTAGCGCTCGCCCCAGTCGGCGGCCTCGGCCTGGATGCGCTTCCAGTCCTCCTTGGTGTAGCTCGCGGTGCGGCGCTGCGAGTCGGCGTACTCCTCGGTGTCGCCCCAGCGCTGCTCCACCTCTTCGGCGTACTGCTCCGGGTCGTTGTCCCCGAAGACCTCGAACCTCTCCTCGGGCGTGAGGTCGATTCCCATCGTGCGTGCCTCCATGGCGTGCTCCACGGCCGCCGCCATCTTCCGCAGCTTCTCGATCCGGGCGGTCAGCAGTTCGTGCTGGCGGCGCAGGTGCGCGCGCGGGTCCGCGTCCGGGTCGTCGAGCAGGGCGGCGACCTTTTCGAGGGGGAAGCCGAGCTCCCGGTAGAACAGGATCTGCTGCAGCCGGTCGAGGTCGGCGTCGCTGTAGCGCCGGTGGCCCGCGTGGCTGCGCTCGCTCGGGACGAGCAGGCCGATGTCGTCGTAGTGGTGCAGCGTGCGCACCGTGACACCGGCGAAGCCCGCGACCTGTCCCACCGAGTAGTTCACTTCCGCTCCCTTCTTCCGCGCTCCACGGTCGGGCCTCACGCCACGTGAGGTGCAAGCGTGTTTCCTGTCTGTGCCGTTTGATCCGCTTATCGTGTGCCCGTGGTCCAGGAATCCGAAGACCAGGCATCCTCCGTCCATCCCTCGACGCCCGCTCGCGCCCTGCTGCCCTCGATCGTGCCCGCCGTCGCCGTGGGCGTGCTCTGCAGCCTGATCCTGGTGGGGGTGGAGGTCGCCGCCGAGCAGTTGCAGGACGTGCTCTGGCAGACCGTGCCGGACGCGCTCGGGATCGGCCGGTACTCCGTGGCGTGGATGTTCGTCGTGCTCGTCGCGACCGGCATCGCGGTCGGGCTGGTGGTGTGGAAGGTGCCGGGGCACGCGGGCCCCGATCCCGCCACCATCGGTCTGGACGCCCCCGTCCTGCCGCCCGTGGTGCTGCCGGGGCTGCTGCTGGTGACCGCGCTGATGCTGGCCGGCGGACCCAGCCTCGGCCCCGAGAACCCGATCATCACCGTGAACGTGGGCCTCGCGGTCTGGCTGGGCAGCCGGCTCGTCCCCCGGGCACCCGGACGGATCTGGCCGGCGCTGGCGGAGGCGGCCACCATCGGCGCGCTGTTCGGCACCCCGGTCGCGGCCGCCCTGGCGATCTCCGAGCTGCTGGCCACGCAGGAGACCCGCGGCATGCTGTGGGACAACCTCTTCGCGCCGCTGACCGCCGCGGCCGCCGGCTCCCTGACCGTCACCCTCCTCGACCACCCGAGCTTCGACCTGGGCCTGCCGTCCTTCGGCCGGCCGGGGTGGTCCGACCTGCTGGCGTCCGTCGTGGTCACCGCGGTGGGCGCGCTGCTCGCCATGTGCGCCGTGCGGGCGCTGCCGTATGTGCACAGTGCCTTCCAGCGGCTGCGGCACCCGATGCTGATGCTCCCGGCGGGCGGGGTCGTGCTCGGCTGCCTCGCGGCTGTGGGCGGCCATCTGACGCTGTTCAAGGGGCTCGACGAGATCGCCACGCTGGCCCACGACCCGGACGGCTGGTCGGCCGGGGAGTTCGCCGTCATGACGGTGGTGAAGCTGGCCGCGCTGGTCGTCGCCGCGTCCTGCGGTTTCCGTGGCGGGCGGATCTTCCCCGCCGTGTTCGTCGGTACCGCCCTCGGCCTGTGCGCGCACGCCCTGGTGCCCGCAGTGCATCCCTCGGTGGGCGTGTCCGCCGGTGTGCTCGGGGTGCTGCTGGCGATCACGCGGCAGGGCTGGATCAGCCTGTTCGTCGCCGCGGTGCTGGTCGCCGAACCGATGGTCATCGCCCTGCTCTGCATGGCCTCGCTGCCGGCCTGGCTGCTGGTGACGGGCCGGCCGCAGATGCAGCTGCGCGCGGACGGCACACTCGTCCGCTGACGCCTTCTCCTCCCCCACTCGAACCCACCCCTGGAGGCCCCCATGCCGTTCAGCGAAGGCACCCCGCGGACCGCCGAACGCCGCCTGTCCGTCAACCCCTTCTACGGCCCCGCCAACCCGCTCGGGGACATGGCCGAGGCCCCGCCCACGCACCGGCTCCCGGACCAGCCCATGGCACCGGCGACCGCCCACCAGCTGGTGCGCGACGAGCTGATGCTCGACGGCAACGCCCGGCTGAACCTCGCCACCTTCGTCACCACCTGGATGGAGCCCGAGGCCGGGATCCTGATGGCGGAGTGCCGCGACAAGAACATGATCGACAAGGACGAGTACCCGCGCACCGCCGAGCTGGAGCGGCGCTGCGTGGCGATGCTCGCCGACCTGTGGAACGCGCCCGACCCGGCGAGTGCCGTGGGGTGTTCGACGACCGGGTCGAGCGAGGCGTGCATGCTCGCCGGGATGGCGCTGAAGCGGCGCTGGGCCCAGCGCAACGCCGACCGCTACCCCGGGGCGCGGCCCAACCTGGTGATGGGCGTGAACGTGCAGGTCTGCTGGGAGAAGTTCTGCAACTTCTGGGAGGTGGAGGCCCGGCTGGTGCCCATGGAGGGCGAACGGTTCCACCTGGACCCGCAGGCCGCGGCCGAACTGTGCGACGAGAACACCATCGGGGTCGTCGGGATCCTGGGCTCCACCTTCGACGGGTCCTACGAGCCGATCGCGGACCTGTGCGCGGCGCTGGACGGATTGCAGGAACGGACCGGGCTGGACGTCCCCGTGCACGTCGACGGGGCGTCCGGGGCCATGGTCGCGCCGTTCCTCGACGAGGATTTGGTGTGGGACTTCCGGCTGCCGAGGGTGGCGTCGATCAACACTTCGGGGCACAAGTACGGGCTGGTCTACCCGGGTGTCGGCTGGGCGCTCTGGCGGGACGCGGAGGCGCTGCCGGAGGAGCTGGTGTTCCGGGTGAACTACCTGGGCGGCGACATGCCGACGTTCGCGCTGAACTTCTCCCGGCCGGGCGCGCAGGTCGTGGCGCAGTACTACACGTTCCTGCGGCTGGGCCGGCAGGGCTACCGGGCCGTGCAGCAGGCCGCGCGCGACGTGGCGACGGAACTGGCCGGGCGGATCGAGGCGCTCGGCGACTTCCACCTGCTGACCCGGGGCGACGAACTGCCGGTGTTCGCCTTCACGACCGCGCCGGACGTGAAGGCCTATGACGTCTTCGACGTCTCCCGGCGACTGCGCGAGAGCGGCTGGCTGGTCCCCGCGTACACCTTCCCGGCCAACCGGGAGGACCTGTCCGTGCTGCGGGTGGTGTGCCGCAACGGCTTCTCCGCCGACCTCGCCGACCTGCTCGCGCAGGACCTGGAACGGCTGCTGCCCGACCTGCGCCGGCAGCCGCACCCGCTGACCCGGGACAAGGGGGCGGCCACCAGCTTCCACCACTAGCGAGCCGGGTGCGTCAGCAGGCGGTCAGGAGGGGAAGGAGCCGCTCTTGACCGCCGTGACGAACGTCGACCAGGCGGGCCCCGGAACGATCAGCGCGGGTCCGTCGGGGGTCTTCGAGTCGCGTACGGGAACGCCCCGGCGGTGGCCGTCGAGGATTTCGAGGCAGCTGCCACCTTCGCTGTTGCTGTAGGACGACGCCCGCCAGCCCGTGTGTGCGGCAGCGTTCGGTATGACCTGGTCAGTCATGATGCCCGTAGCCCTTCGCTAGTGCCCTCAGCAGGGCCAGAGACTCCTTCAGCGGCAGTGCGTCGCTGAGCGCAAGATCGTAGCGACCTAGCAACTCCCTTACTACTGACGGGGAGTCGTGCACAGCTCCCATGCGAACGCCTTCTCCGTATGCCACTGGCGGTTGGTCTTCGAATTCCATCAACGTGAGCATGCCGTCCATAAGCGAGTGAAAGCCCAGCTCGAACGGCAGCACATGGATACGGACGCGCCCCGACTCCATCAGGAGGGCCATGTGCGTGATCTGCTCCGCCATGACCTCCCGGCCACCCACGACCCGCCGCAACACCGCCTCGTCCAACAGCGCCCACACCACGGGCGTGACCGGGTCGTCCAGGATCTTCGCCCGCTCAAGGCGTGTGACAACGAGCCTGTCACATTCCTCTTCACTCACCGGAGGGAATGACGTGCTCAGAACCGCACGCGCGTACCTTTCCGTCTGCAGGATGCCCGGGACGAACGACAGGGCGAACTCCCGGATCATCACCGCCTGCTGTTCGAGCAGCCGGGCCGCCTCGAAGTAGTCGGCGACCGCCACTTCCTCCTGCGGCAGGAAGCGACTCAGCACGTTTCCCGTGTTCAGCACGTCATCCAGCCGCCGCGCGTCCTCCCGTGACGGCACCCGACGCCCCGCCTCGATATGCGCGATGTGCGTTCGAGTCATGACCGCGGCCTCGGCCAGCTGCTGTTGCGTCAGCCCAGCCGCCTCGCGCCGCTCCTTGAGCCAGTCACCGTAGTTGGTGCCCACGAGATCAACTCCCCTGTGACAAATGCTCTGTCACACCGAACCCTCTGGCGAGCCTAATACGGGCCGTTTCACTCTGTACGTCGATCGCTACAGAACGCGACATCGATCACGGAGTCACGTCATGCTCGACCTCATCGCCCGCCTCCTCGCACCGCTGCTCGACTTCGTCGCCCCCGGTACGGGACGACGTCGGCTCGACGCACGGGACGGCTACGACAGCCCCGCGCCCCCGCCCGCCGCGGGGCCGCCCCCGCACTGCTCCGGCGCACGCCCTCTCCGCGGCGAGGACCACAACCTCGTACGCCCCTACGTCATCGCGCACGAGCGCCGAGAGCAGGAGAGGCGCCGACAAGCCCGGCGCCGCTCCCTGCTGATCGCCCCGCAGGGCATCCGCATCCACCTGCCCCCACACCCGCACCCGACGCACCTGGGACTGACCGCATGACACACCACGCCCTCACCCCCGCCCGCCTCCTGCCCTGGTCAAGCCCCGAAGGCAGGCCCTGCTACCTCCTGACCGACGGCAGCGGTCGCCTCTCCCGGGCCGCCGACACGACCGAGAGCGTCCAGCTCGACATGGCCGGTGACCTGCTCGCCCACCTCTCCGACATGCTCGACGACGAGCACGTGACCGCCGCCCAGCTCCGCTACCTCCTCGCCCGCGTGAGCGAGGCCCTGACCGACGTGTGCCGCATCGCGGAGAGCAGGGGCGCCCGTCTTCTCGTATATGCGGACGTCAAGGCGCGTTCCTGTCCGGGCGAGGGCTCCTCTCCCGATGCCGGCGAGGCATCAGCCGTCCTCCCGTCACGTACGGAGGGCTGAAACCTCCGCACTCACCGGCTGAGCCGACCGAACCTGCGCACCGCCAGCGGAAAGAACACCGCCAGCAGAGCCAGAGGCCAGGCGACGGCCGCCCACACGTGCCCGGATTCCGTGCCGGGTACGCCGAGCAGGTCGCGGACGGCCGTGGCCGTGTGGGACATCGGGTTCCACTCGACGACCGTGCCCAGCCAGCCGGGCATCGAGCCGGGGGTGGCCAGGGCGTTGGACAGGAAGCCGACCGGCCAGACCAGGATCTGCACGGCCTGGACCATCTCGGGCTTGCCCGCGACCAGTTTTGATTAGTGAGCGTCCCCCGGGTGCCGCTCCCCCGTCGCGTACGGGTTCTCCTCGTCCTCCGCCAGGACGCCGACGAACGGGTCGCCCTCGTCGGCGAAGGTGTAGGCGCCGCCCTCGATGCGCTCGATGAGACCGCGGGTCCACTCGGCCTCGGAGTCGGCCGTGTGGACCCACATGTTCATGATCTCGCCGATGTGCCCGAGCTGCCCGGGCCCCTCCTCGGGCACGTAGTGCTCCAGGACGGCGGCCCGCCACTGCTCGATCCGCAGGGTCCGCTCCTTCAGCAGCGCGACCGCCTCGGCACGCGGCAGGTCGACGACGAAGCCGACGGCGGCCGCCTTCATGTCCCCCCGCTGGTCGTAGGTGACCAGCGCCTCCCGCAGCAGCCGGAAGTACTCCTCGGTGCCCGGCCCGGTGATCTCGTACTCCGTGCGCGGCGGACCGCCGGCCGTGGACGGGGCGATCTCGTGCGCGTGCAGCAGCCCCTGCTTCGCCATCTGCTTCAGCGCGTGGTAGATCGAGCCGGGCTTGGCGGTGGACCACTCGTGCGCGCCCCAGTACTCCAGGTCGTTGCGCACCTGGTAGCCGTGGGCCCGCCCGTGCATACGGACCGCGCCGAGCACGAGGAGGCGGATCGTTGACATGCGGCCAAGGCTATGCCTCTGCCACCGCCCGCTGCTCCTCGGCCACCAGCTCGAATGCGGTCCTGCCGTCCAGGGACTCGCGGACGATGTCGGCATGACCGGCGTGCCGGGCCGTCTCGCGGATGAGGTGGAGACAGAGCCAGCGGTGCGAGACCCGGCCGTCCGGCGGGAACCAGGGCTGTGCCGGCAGCGCGAAGGTGTCGTCGAGGCTCGGCACCGAGCGGATGTAGGCCTCCGTCTCGGCGGCGACCTTCTCCCAGTACGCCAGCTGCGACTCGACCGTCTCGCCCTCGACCAGCCGGAAGCACTCGTGCCAGTTGGTCTGGTCCCGCACGACGGCCGGCGGCTCGCCCTTGGCCAGGGAGATCCACATCTGCTCGACCTCGGCGACGTGCTTGACCAGCCCGGCGAGGGACAGCTCGCTCGCACTCGGCCGCGACGAGGCCTGCTCGTCCGTCAGCCCGAGCACCGCCCGGCGGACCCCTCCGCGCTGCTCGGCGATGAAGGACAGGAGCGCCCCGCGCTCGTCGCCGTGTGCCTCCGCCGGAACGTGAGTGACCATGACCGCCGCCTTTCGCCTGGTCAGGGGGCCTCTCCCCCGACAACGACCAAGCTACGGGCCCTTGCGGTCAGTTTCTGTCCGCAAGGGCCCGGGCGCCGAGAGGTTCTAGAACGGGAACCCGCTCCGGCCGTGCTGCACCGAGATCCACTTGGTCGTGGTGAACGAGTCCAGCATCGTGTCGCCGTTGAGCCGGCCGATGCCCGAGTGCTTCTCACCGCCGAAGGGGACGATCGGCTCGTCGTGGACGGTGCCGTCGTTCACGTGGAACATGCCCGTGTCGATCTGCTTGGCGAACGCCACACCCCGCTCGATGTTCCCGGTGTGGACGGCACCGCTCAGGCCGTACGGGGTGTCGTTGACGAGGCGTACGGCCTCCTCCTCGCCGTCGAACGGGACCAGGAACGCGACCGGCCCGAAGACCTCCTGCCGCAGCAGCGCGGAGTCGGCGGGGACGTCCGTGAGCACGGACGGCTCGACGAGGTTGTCGGTCCGCCCGCCGCGCACCAGGGCCGTGGCGCCCTCGGCGAGGGCCTGCTCGACCACCCCGGAGAGGGCTTCCGCCTGCGAGGAGTTGATGACCGGGCCGATGACGGTCTCCGGGTCGCGCGGGTCGCCCGTCTTGAGGGTCTTGACCTTCGCGACGAACTTCTCGGTGAACTCGTCCGCGACCGACCGGTCCACGAGGACCCGGTTGGCGGCCATGCACACCTGGCCCTGGTGGACGTACCGGCTGAAGACCGCCGCGTCGACGGCGTAGTCGATGTCGGCGTCGTCGAGGACCACCAGCGCGCTGTTGCCGCCCAGTTCGAGGACGGAACGCTTGAACAGCCGGGCGCAGACGGTCGCCACGTGCCGGCCGACGGCGTCGGAACCGGTGAAGGAGATGACCTTGGGGACCGGGTGCTCGATGAAGGCGTCGCCGATCTCCGCGATGTCCGTGATGACGACGTTCAGCAGCCCGCCGGGCAGCCCCGCGTCCTCGAAGAGCTTCGCGACCAGGGAGCCGCCGACGATCGGGGTGTTCTGGTGCGGCTTGAGCACCACGGCGTTGCCGAGCGCGAGCGCCGGGGCGACGGACTTGATCGACAGCAGGAACGGGAAGTTGAAGGGGCTGATCACGCCCACGACGCCGACCGGCACACGGTAGACGCGGTTCTCCTTGCCGTCCACCGGCGAGGGGATGATCCGGCCCTCGGGGGCCAGCGCCAGGTGGACCGCCTCGCGCAGGAACTCCTTGGCGAGGTGCAGCTCGAAGGCGGCCTTCAGACGCGTGCCGCCGAGCTCGGCGATGATGGCCTCGGAGATCTCGGCCTCGCGCTCCTCGATCAGGCGCAGCGCCTTCTCGAAGACCGCCCGGCGGGCGTAGGGGTTGGTCGCGGCCCACTGCTTCTGGGCGCGGGCCGCCGCCCGGTACGCCTGATCGACCTCGTCGGCCGTGGCTATGGTGATCGACGCGAGCTTCTCGTCGTCGTACGGGTTGAAGTCGATGATGTCCCAGGAACCGGTACCCGGGCGCCACTCACCGTCGATGTACTGCTGTGCAAGGTCGGTGAAGCAGGACGACGACAATGTGATCCCTCGATCCCTAAGCAGACCCCTGATCGCGCCTCCACGATCTGATCACACGTCATCGTACTTGTGTTTCAGGCCAGTTGGAGGGGTCCTTGGGGAGACTCGGAGGGATCCTTCAGGAGAGCTGGAGGAGTCCGCGCAGAAGGTCCCGGCTCTCCGAGGGGCCCGGGCTGTCGCTCTGGAGCTCCTTGAGCGCCTTCTCGTACTGGGCGACGTCCTCGGCCTTGTCCAGGTACAGCGCGCTGGTGAGCTGCTCCAGGTAGACGACGTCCGACAGGTCGGACTCCGGGAAGCTGAGGATCGTGAACGCGCCACTTTCGCCGGAGTGGCCGCCGAGGCTGAACGGCACCACCTGGAGGCGCACGTTGGGCCGCTCGGAGATCTCGATGAGGTGCTGGAGCTGGCCCCGCATCACCTCGCGGTCGCCGTACGGGCGGCGCAGGGCGGCCTCGTCCAGGATGATGTGGAAGTCGGGCGCGCGCTCGTCGACGAGGTACTTCTGCCGCTCCAGACGCAGCGCGACCCGGCGCTCGACGTCGGCCTCGCTCGCGCCCTGCATGCCCCGCCGGACCACCGCGTGCGCGTACGCCTCGGTCTGCAGCAGGCCGTGCACGAACTGCACCTCGTACGCCCGGATCAGTGAGGCGGCGCCCTCCAGGCCGACGTAGGTCGGGAACCAGCTGGGCAGCACGTCCGAGTAACTGTGCCACCACCCGGCGACGTTGGCCTCCTTCGCCAGCGACAGCAGGGAGGCGCGTTCCTGTTCGTCCGTGATGCCGTACAGGGTGAGCAGGTCCTCGACGTCTCTGGTCTTGAAGCTCACCCGGCCCAACTCCATCCGGCTGATCTTCGACTCGGAGGCGCGGATCGAATAGCCCGCCGCCTCGCGCGTGATCCCCCGCGCCTCACGCAGTCGCCTGAGTTGTGATCCGAGCAGCATGCGCCGCACCACCGATCCCGGCTCTCCCGCGCTCACGTTCGCCAGCCTCCCCAACGTCTTCAGGGGCCGCAGTCTGCCACTAAAACACTTCGAGCAGTACTCGTCCGGTTACGGAAACGGAATCGAGACGGTCGACGCTCGCGCGCGGGAGCAAGAAGAAGGCAAGTGAACGGCCGAAGAGAGACATGAAGATGACGGAAAAATTGACCAACAAGCGGTACGGGACATCGCATTCCGGTCACCTGCACGTGCATCTGCCCTTGCATCTGCTGTACGCATCCGAAACCATGGTCCCGCACCACCGCCGCATCGCACCGACCGCGAATTCCCGGGAGTGCCTCGCATGGGGACGAATGGATCGACCATGCTCGAGCCGTTACGGCAGGGCCTTCCGCCGCTGGATCCCGCGGCCGTGTCCGACGCCGCCTCCTGCGCTCTGCCCGCCCGCTACGAAGCGGTGCGCGAGGCCCGGCACTTCACCCGCAGAACCCTCGACCAGTGGGACATGGGCGAGCGGTTCGACGACGTCTGCCTGGTGGTCTCGGAACTCGTCACCAACGCCCTGCGGCACGGCCTCCCGGCGGCCGGCGCGTGCACCGGCGGCCGTGAAGCCGCCGTGCGGCTGCACCTGATGCGGTGGACCGAGCGACTGGTGTGCGCGGTGCGCGATCCCAGCCACGACAGCCCGGTCGCCCGGGAGACCGACGACTTCTCAGCCGAGTCGGGCCGCGGGCTGTTCCTCGTCGACTCCTTCAGCGACAGCTGGGGCTGGCATCCGCTCGCGGGCGCGCTCGACGGCAAGGTGGTCTGGGCGCTGTTCCGGCTGCCGCGGACCGGTTCACGGACGGTCGGCGAATGAGAAACCGCGGCGCTTCCTCGCGTCGCGGTTCTACGCGCGTCACCGCACGTTGAGTGCCGATTGCCCCCTTTTCTCCGGGGCCTGGCGGATCGTCAGCCGCCCACCAGGTGGTCGAACTCGCCGTCCTTCACTCCCAGCAGCATCGCTTCGATCTCCGCACGGGTGTAGACGAGCGCGGGACCGTCGGGGAAGCGCGAGTTGCGCACGGCCACGTCGCCGCCCGGCAGCCGGGCGAACTCCACGCACGAGCCCTGCGAGTTGCTGTGCCGGCTCTTCTGCCAGGCCACACCGTGCAGCCCGGCGGCCGCCATGCCGTTGTACGCGTCGTGATCCACAGGTCGCTCCCCGGTGGTGCACTGGCTGGTGTGGCCATTGGTGCAGTGGTCAACTGACCCGGATCATAGCTCTGTTCATGTGCAGATGCATGGGCAGATGCACGTGCACGCGGGGTGGTCCCGCGGTTACAGCTTTGACGACCGCTTTACCGAAGCTCTCGACTGTTTGACGGCCCCGCCCCGCCTCTCGTTCCCGGTGGCCTGCGACGAAGTCGCCGGATTCGGGGAGGTCCGGTGGAGGCGGAGCATCCGCTCGGCTGCGGTGCGGGACGGCCGCGGCGGAGCAGCGCAGGAGAAGCGGGAGCTGAGGCGCGGGGCGGCGGGACGGCCGTTCGACTGGCCGACCGGCATCCGGAATACCGCTGCGGCCTGCGAGGACGGGGAGAAATAGGCCGGTCGCAGGAGGTGCGGGTCGTCCTCCCTGCCGGTGCGGTGCTCGGACCATCGCCGGACACCCGCTCGGCGTTCGGACCCGGACGACCCGCGCGGCGCGCGTCCCGGACCGCCCGGACGACGACCGCGGCCCGGCAGGCCCGACCGGCGTCCGGCCGGTGCCCGGCCGGTCCCGATGGCCCGTCGCGACCCGTGCCCCGGCCGTCGGCCGGCGGGGGCGGTCCGGCCCCGTCACGTCATGGGCGGGAGGCCCCACCCGTCAAGCGTGGGGAACCTCACCCTGATCGGACCCGCTCAGCGGGTGGCGTACGGCAGCAGCGCCATCTCGCGTGCGTTCTTGATCGCCCTGGCCAGCTGTCGCTGCTGCTGGGACGACACCCGGGTGACCCGGCGGCTGCGGATCTTGCCGCGGTCGGAGATGAACTTCCGCAGCAGCTCGGTGTCCTTGTAGTCGATGTACGTGATCCCGGCCCGGTCCAGGGGGTTGGGCCGGTCCTTGGCGGGCTTGCGGTCGGGCTTGCGCGGCATGGGGGTCAGACCTCCAGGAGGGTGTCGAAGGCGTGCGGCAGGCGCTGCCAGGCGTCGCGCCCGGCGGCGTACTCGGCGTCGGTCAGCAGGCAGGACTCCAGCAGCCGCTCCAGGCCGTCCCGGTCGAGGCCGGGCGAGGTGAAGACGAGGTGCTGGCAGCGGTCGCCGTGCTCGGCGTCCCAGTCCAGTGCGGCGGCGGCCCGGCGCACCGGCGGGACCATCTCCCAGGCCGCGTCCGGCAGGGAGGCCAGCCAGGGGCCCGCGCTCTCCACACACAGGGCACCGCCGGCCGCGTCCCAGTGGAACAGCGTGTCGGACTTGTCGGCGAGCCAGAAGCGGCCCCGGCTGCGGGCGGCCGCGCAGGTCAGGTCCTCCAGCGCGGCGTACAGCCGCTCCGGGTGGAAGGGGCGGCGCCGGTTCCAGACCAGCGTGGAGACGCCGTGCGCGTCGGCCTCGGCGGGCAGCAGGGCGCAGGCCGGGTGCTGGGCGGCGGCAGCCGCCTCCACGTCGAAGCCGGCCAGGGCGGCCCGGGCCAGCGGGGAGAGCGGACGCAGGCGCGGGGTCGGCACCGTCAGACCGTCGTCGACCGGGTCCGCGGGGGCTGCCCGGCCGATCGGGACCTGGCGGGCCGTCGGGTGCAGCTGCGCGAGCAGTTCGCGGTCCTCGTCGTCGGCCTCCGGGGAATCGGCGACCGCGAGGACGGGGGCGTACTCCAGTTGGCGCGCGAAGGTGTCGGCGACCGTGCGCTGGTCGGTGGCGGCCGCGGCGAGCCCGCCGTCGGCCAGGTCGTCGCCGTTGCCGAGGTACGGCAGGACCAGGGCCGGGTCGACTGCGGTGATCACACCGGTGACGGTGAGCCCGCCGGCCGTGACGACCTCGGCCATGGCCTTGGGCTCGACCGAGTCCCACAGCTCGACGACGGCGAGCCGGGTGCCGCCGGCGTCCCGCAGCCGCTCCAGCTCGGGCACCAGATCCTCACGCAGGGCGCAGCACGCGCAGTCGTTGACCAGCGGCGCCTCCCCCGCGTCGAGGATGCCGGAGGCGCCCCTGATGGTCCGTACGACCGTGCCCGCGGCGGCCGTCGCCAGGTCGTGGTGGAGGACGACACTGCCGGGGACGTCGGCGAGCAGCCGAGCGACGGCCGCCCTGCGGGCGTCGGCGTGCAGCCCGCCGACGATCACGACGGGGAGACCGGGAGGAACAGCCACGGGATCAGCCCTTCTTTCCGTACCGGCGCTCGAAGCGCTCCACGCGGCCGGCGGTGTCCAGGACGCGGGCCGTGCCGGTGTAGAAGGGGTGGCTCACGTCGGAGATCTCGACGTCGACGACCGGGTAGGTGTTGCCGTCCTCCCACTCGACGGTCTTCTCGCTCGCCGTGGCGGACAGGGTCGAGCGGGTGAGGAAGGCGTAGTTCGCGGCACGGTCGCGGAAGACGACGGGGCCGTACTCCGGGTGGATTCCCTGGCGCATGGTCAGCGCTCCTCTCGGAAGTCGACGTGGCGGCCGGCGACCGGATCGAACTTGCGCAGGGTCATGCGGTCCGGGTCGTTGCGGCGGTTCTTGCGGGTCACGTAGGTGAAGCCGGTCCCGGCGGTGGACCGGAGCTTGATGACCGGACGGAGTTCGTTGCGTGCCATGCCGCTATGATACTGAAAATGAAATCCATTTCCATCGTCTGAGCAGAGAGGTACGTCACCACCCATGTCCGCGCACTGCATGCTGACCGGCACCCGGCCGGGCTTCGGCAACCGCATCTCGCACTCCCACCGGCGCACGTCGCGCCGGTTCGACCCCAACATCCAGTCGAAGCGCTACTGGCTGCCGAGCGAGGGCCGGCACGTACGGCTCCGGCTCAGCACCAAGGGGATCAAGACCGTCGACACGATCGGGATCGAGGCGGCCGTCGCCCGGATCCGCGCCCGGGGAGTGAGGGTCTGATGGCCAAGAAGAGCAAGATCGCGAAGAACGACAGGCGGCAGGAGGTCGTCGCGCGGTACGCCGCCCGGCGGGCCGAACTGAAGGAGATCATCCGACGGCCGTCGTCGACGGAGGCCGAACGGCTCGCCGCACAGGCGGAGCTGCGCAGGCAGCCGCGCGACGCGAGCGCCACGCGCGTGCGCAACCGCGACGGCGTCGACGGCCGGCCGCGCGGCTACTTCCGGGCGTTCGGGCTGTCCCGGGTGAGTCTGCGGGAGCAGGCGCACGCGGGGTATCTGCCCGGGGTGCGCAAGTCGTCCTGGTGAGAGGCGGACCCGGGGGCCCTTGACGGGCCCTGATAGCTTGCTGCGATCGTTCCGGCCAGGTGGCCGGCCGGTGCCGTCCGGGCCGGTCGGCCGGCTACAGCTTGGGGGCTTGCTGTGACTTCGGTGATCTTCTCGCGCCGCTCCGGCGCCGTGCGCGTCGCGGCGGCGGCCGCGGGGCTGGCGGGCGTGCTCGTGCTGAGCGCGTGCAGCAGCGACGGCGGTTCGGGCGACGACACGGCCTCCAGCGCGTCCCCGTCCGCCTCCTCGTCCGCCGGTACGGGCGGCGACTCCGGGTCCGGCTCCGGGGACTCGGCCGGCGGCGAACTGGCGGGCAGCTGGCTCGCGACGACCGACGGCAAGGCCGTGGCCCTGGTGATCACCGGCAAGCAGGCCGCGCTGTTCGGCACCGGCGGGAGCGTGTGCAGCGGCACCGCGGGCGAGGAGTCCGGGATGCGCATGATCCGCCTGAAGTGCACGGACGGCTCCAAGGACCGGGCGACCGGCATGGTCGACTCCGTGAACGGGAGCAGCCTCAAGGTCACCTGGGAGGGCGGCCTCGGCGCGGAGACCTACCGGAAGACCGAGGGCGGCAAGCTCCCGACGGGACTGCCGACGGCGAGCCTCGGCTGACACCCGACGGCGTACGTACGGACGGGCCGCGGATCGCCTGCGGGCACCGCGGCCCGTCCGGCGTTCGGGGAGGAGTCAGCGGGAGAGGAGTCAGCGGGGGCCCAGTGGCCCGTCGGCGTCCGGGGAGCCACCACGAGCACAGCGGCCCGTCGGCGTCCGGAGAGCCACCACGAGCACAGCGGCCCGTCGGCGTCCGGAGAGCCACCACGAGCACAGCGGCCCGACGGCGTCCGGAGAGCCACCACGAGCACAGCGGCCCGACGGCGTCCGGAGAGTCACCACGAGCACAGCGGCCCCATCCACGTCCGGGAAGGCACCGCGAGTCCAAGGACCGGTCCGGCGTTCGCGGAGTCAGCGGGGGCCCAGTGGCCCGCCCGCGTCCGGGAAGTAACCGCGAGCCCAAGGACCCGTCCGGCGTCCGGAAAGTCACCACGAGCCCAGCGGCCCCCTCCACGTCCGGGAAGGCACCGCGAGTCCAAGGACCCCAAGGGCCCGTCCGGCGTTCGGGGGAATCGTAGGGGGTGCGTGCCCCTGCGGCAGTCGCGTGCGTGATGATCCAGGGGCCCGATGCCGCTTTCGTTCGACACGTCCAGAGGACCTCATGCGCACCTACTCCCTCACCCTGGCCGCCGCCCTCGCCGCGACGGTCCTGCTGACCGGCTGCAGCGACGACAAGTCCGGTGGCGACGACGTCAAGAACGCGGACCGGCCGAGCGACTCGGCCTGCGCGCTCGGTGACATGGGCGTGGAGGTCGGCGCCGCCGCCGCCCCGGCCGCCGGCGACACCGGCACCGTCACCGTGACGCTCAGCAACAAGGGCGCGCAGTGCACCCTGAAGGGCTTCCCCGGCGTGGACCTGCTGGCCGACGACAAGACGACCTCCGTCCTTCCGGACGAGGGCGCGAAGCCCCAGTCGCTGACCCTCGGGAAGGGCGGCACCACGTCCTTCACGATCACCTACGTCCGCAGCGAGGCGGGCTCCCCGGGGAGCCTCGACGTGCGCAAGGCGTCCTTCACCCTGCCCGGCGACACCAGGACGGCGCACGAACTGACCTGGTCGTACGGCGCGGTCGACTGGACGGATGACCAGAAGCCGTCGGTGAGCGGCTTCGAGACGTCGGGCGACTGACGGGACTGACAAAACTGACCGACGACCGCAGGTCAGCGCAGCGGCGGCCGGTGCCGGACCTGGGCCCGGTCCGCCGCCTGCGCGCCCTGCGTCCAGCCCGCCGCGTCCCGCACCCCGCGCAGCCGGGTCGTGGTGGTCTCCGGGAACATCCGGTCCAGCCTCCCGGTGACGGCGACCTCGCGGGAGGCGAGGACCGGGAGCAGGTCGTCGGTCACCTGGGTCTCGGCAGCCGCCGCCAGACGGGTGCCGATGCGGTGGGCGTAGGCCGCGAGGAACGACTGCCGGAACGTCTTGGTGCGCTTGCGGCCGCCCGCCCTCCCCCGAGCTCTCGGCTGCGCTCGGGCAGGGGGCGCCCCCAGCGCGGCCTCCGCCTTCGTCATCGCGGTCGTGGCCTGCACCAGGAGTGAGGTGTAGAGGAGTTCGACCGCCTCCAGGTCGGTTTCGAATCCGACGACGGTCGAGAAGCCGAGGGGTTCGCTCCACACCGCCCGGCAGTGGTTGGCGCCGGCGATGGCGTCCAGCAGCACCGCCTTGGCCTGCTCGTACGGCGGCTCGACCCCGATCCGGCAGGCCCCGGGGGTGTCCGGGGAGGGCGCCCGCGCCGCGAGCAGCGCCTCGTCCACGCTGTGCCGGGCCATCAGCTCCTGCGCCTTGGCGCTGAGCGCCTCCGCCTCCTCCGGGAACCCGGTGGCCTCGGCCTTGGCGAGCAGGGCACGGATGCGGGTGAGCATGCGGGACTCGGTCAGTGCCTCCCCGGGCGCGTCTTCCAGGGCCTCCAGGGAGGGCAGCCGCAGCAGCAGCCGGTACAGTTCCAGTACGGCGGTGGCGTACGAGAAGCGGTCGGTGCGGGGCGGGGCGTCGGCGGGGAGTTCCGCGAGCTGCGTGTTCCAGCGGTGGCCCCGGGGTCCGTCGCCGGGTGCCTGCGCGCGGATCAGCGCGGCCACGAGGAGTACGTGGACGTCGTCCAGTTCGCGTCGCACGATCCGTACGACGTCGGCGGGCTGCCAGCCGCGCCGCCAGGCCGCCGCGACGAACTCCTCCCCACGCCGGTCGAGTTCGGCGTCCGCCGCCGGGTCGGAGGCGAGCAGGGACGCGCCGGTGTCGAGGGCCGTCTCGCCGGTCTGGTAGAGGGCCGCTCCGAACGCGCGGTCGACGGTGGTGGACGTACTCACGGGCCGATGGTGCCATGTCGGCACGCCAGGGCCGGCCCGGCCCCGCAAGGGCGACCCGCGGACCCGCTTCCGGATTCGGCCCCGGACCGACGCCCGCGATCCCGTACGTCTCACTCCCGAATTCGCTCGCCCCGGCGCGGCGGGGCTTCGAGGGGCACCGAGCACATCCTGCTCGCGCTGCTGGAGCACGAGAACGGCGAGGGCGTCCTCAGCGGCCTCGGCATCGGCATCGGCATCGGCATCGGCATCGGCATCGGCAAGGAGCAGACCGGGCGGTACGTCGCCGCGGTGCTGGAGAAGATCGTGCAGGCACAGAAGGAGGTGCTGGACGAGTCCTGACGGCGGCCTGCGCCGCCGGGGCGTTGTCAGACCCCCCTGGCACACTCGCAGCATGGCCGACCGGTGGGCACTCGCTCCGGCCGAGGACGGTGGCGTGGACGTCGCCCCCCTCGGTCCGGACGGGCTGCCCGCCGGCCCGGTGCAGCGGGAGGCCGATCCCGCCGAGTCCGTCCGGAGCCGTCCCGGCGTCACGCGGTGGGTGTGGCGGTCCACCGCCGAGGTCTACCCGCGCCTGCTCGCCACGGGGGTGCGAGCCGAGCGGTGCTACGACATCGAAGCCGCCGAGACCCTCCTCCTCGGCCACGAGGGGCGGTACGGGGAACCACGCTCGGCCGCGGCCGCCCTGGCCCGGCTGCGCGGCGGCCCCGTGCCTCCCGATCCACCGCAGCGCTCCGCCGAACCGGGCTCCCAGTCCTCCCTGTTCGAGCCCCGGGGCGTCCACCTGCCCCTGCCGGACCTCCTCGCGGTCTACGCCGAGCAGCAGCGGCGGCACGCGAGCGCAGAGCACCCCGACCGCATGCGGCTGCTGACGGCCGCCGAGTCGGCGGGCATGCTGGTGGCCGCCGAGCTGAACCGCACCGGGCTGCCCTGGAGCGCCGAGGTGCACCGCGCGTTGCTGCAGGACCTGCTGGGCGAGCGGTACGCGGGCGGCGGCGAGCCGCGCCGCCTGGCCGAGCTGGCCGACGAGGTGTCCGCCGCGTTCGGCAGACGCGTCCGCCCCGATCTGCCCGCCGACGTGGTCAAAGCCTTCTCCCAGGCCGGCATCAAGGTCTCCTCGACCCGCCGCTGGGAGCTCCAGACGGTCGACCACCCCGCCGTGAAGCCCCTGATCGAGTACAAGAAGCTGTACCGCATCTGGGTCGCCCACGGCTGGTCCTGGCTCCAGGACTGGGTCCGCGAGGGCCGTTTCCGGCCGGAGTTCCTCGCGGGCGGGACGGTGACCGGGCGCTGGGTCACCAACGGCGGAGGCGGGCTCCAGATCCCCAAGGTGATCCGGCGCGCCGTGGTCGCCGACCCCGGCTGGCGGCTCGTCGTCGCCGACGCCGACCAGATGGAACCGCGCGTCCTCGCGGCGATCTCCCGCGACCCCGGCCTGATGGAGGTGGCCGGCCGGGAGACCGACCTGTACCAGTCCGTCTCCGACCGGGCCTTCTCCGGCGACCGCTCCCAGGCCAAACTCGCCGTGCTCGGCGCGGTCTACGGCCAGACCTCCGGCGACGGCCTGAAGAACCTCGCCGCGCTTCGACGCCGTTTCCCCAGGGCGGTGGCGTACGTCGACGACGCGGCCCGGGCCGGTGAGGAGGGCCGGCTCGTACGCACCTGGCTCGGCCGGACCTGCCCGCCCGCGGCCCGGAGGACGGACGACGCGAGCGAGGAGGCCGGCATCCCGACGGCTGCCGAAGGTTCCGGCTCCGGGGGCGGTTATGGCTCCGGCTCCGGCTCCGGGGAGGACGAGCAGTCGGACGGCGGGCAGTGGGTGCCCGGATACGCCTCCACCAACGCCCGCGCCCGAGGCCGCTTCGCCCGCAACTTCGTCGTCCAGGGCAGCGCCGCCGACTGGGCGTTGCTCCTGCTCGCCGCGCTGCGCAGGACCTGCGCGGAGCTGGCGGCCGAGCTGGTCTTCTTCCAGCACGACGAGGTGATCGTGCACTGCCCCGAGGAGGAGACGGAGGCGGTCGTGGCGGCGATCCGCGAGGCGGCGGACCTGGCCGGCAGGCTGACCTTCGGGGACACACCGGTGCGGTTCCCGTTCACGACGGCGGTGGTGGAGTGCTACGCGGACGCCAAGTGATCAGACGGAACGCGCCAGGAGCTCACGCAGCTCCCTGACCACCGCCCGCTCGTCCGTGCCCTCCAGCGCCGCCGGCGCGGAGCCCCACTCCTCGCGCGCCTCGCCGATGTGCCCCCGCTCGCGCAGCAGCAGCCCGTGCTTCCACCGGGACCTGCCGCTGCCCTGGCCGTCCTCGACGTTGGCTTAGTAACTTCCGGCCCGGGAGACGACACAACGGCGAACCGTTGGCCGAATGTCAGCCATCGGTTGGCAAAGCCTGATGTGATCACTACATCGGATCCGGCCCGGCGGTGCGCGCGTCTGGACGCGCAACTCGGGGGAGTGTCGCCGCCGCGGCCGGATCCGGGTCCCGGTCGGCAGAGGTGATCGACCGGGGCCCACTCCATCGCTCCGACGGGCCCACTCGCCCCGGCGCGGCCCTCTCCATCGCTCCGGCGGAGTCCTCCCCATCGCTCGCTCCGGCACCTGCACGGCGTCAGATGACGGGCGGTCGCCATCCGACACCTGCACGGCGTCAGATGACGGGCGGTCGCCCCAGCCGGGTGAGCCGCCACACCGTCCGCCACCGCATGGGCCGCCGCTCCCCCGCCGGCTCCCGTACGCCTTCCACGAACCCGCCGAACCACGCCCGCAGTCCGGCGCGCGACCGGTTCCGGGCGAGGGTGAGCAGCACCCACACGCCCAGGTGGACGGGGACGAGCGGGAGCGGCAGCCGGCGGCGGGCCAGCCAGACCCGGTTGCGGGCGTTCACCCGGAAGTAGATGGCGTGCCGGGCGGGCGAGGTCTTCGGATGCCGGAGCAGCAGCTCCGGCGCGTACAGGATCCGCCACCCGGCATCCACGGCGCGCCACGCGAGGTCGGTCTCCTCGTGCGCGAAGAAGAACTCGGCGGGCCAGTCGCCGACTTCGTCGAGCATCGCCATCCGCAGCGCGTGCCCGCCGCCGAGGAACCCGGTGACGTAACCGCCGCGAAGCGGGTCCGAGTTGCCGATCCGGGGCACGTGCCGCTGCTGCGTCTCACCGAGCTCGTCGGTGATGCGGAAGCCGACGATGCCGAGCCGCTCGTCGCCGGCGTACAGGTCCCGCACGCGGCGCAGCACGTCGGCGTCGACGAGCAGACCGTCGTCGTCCAGATCCACCACGACGTCGATGTCACCGAACTCCCGCAGCCGTGCCAGGGCCGCGTTGCGCCCGCCGGGGCAGCCGAGGTTCTCGTCGAGCTCGACGGCGGTGACCTCGCCGGGCAGCGACAGCCGCCGGGCGAAGTCGGGCAGCGGGCAGCCGTTGCCGACGATGACGATCCGCTCGGGCGGCACGTCCTGCTTGGCCACGGACTCCAGCAGGGCCTCGACCTCGTCGGGCCGGTTGCCCATCGTCACCACGGCGACGGCGATCCTGGGCGCCCCCATGTCCTCACCTCGTACCGGTCGGCAGCTGACTGATTGACGGGCGATGCTAGCCGTTCACGGTAGGGACCCCTTGAGTACGCCTGCCGGACGGCGGTTCCCCTACGCCGTTCAGCGCAGGCGGCACCCGACCGGAGCGGGCACAGGATGTCGGGTGCGGCAGGGCACGCGCTGCCTGGCGTGAGGCACGAAAGGAAGGAGACCGGACGTGCTGGACCGGCTCGACCAGGCGATGGACCGCACTCAACGGCGGGCAGCGGAAACCTGATCTTCCGACAGGGCGAGGACGTCGTGGTGGCCAGGGGTGGCGGCGCCGGAGGAGGCAATGTCATCACGGCATACGGTCCGTCGGGCATCAAGGGCGAGTCCGGGGCCGAGGCGCTGGGCGGCCTGCCCACCGACCCCGGCGAACCGATCACCCACGCCGACGTGGTGGAGGGCAGGATTCCAGCCAAGAACGGCTACATGGCTCCGGCAGTGCAGATCAAATGAGACGGCATCGACCATGAGACTGACCTTGGGCGACGGCTGGCACGCAACGGTGACGGCCGATCAGTTGCCCCTCACCCCCCGCTTCACGGGCAACTCCGTGGACGTCGCGCACTACGCGAACACGGAGGAGCGTGAGCGGTTCCTCTCGGCCACGTTCGGCAGCCAGGACTGGCTGTGGGACACCCCCGACATCCTCCGCTTCGACCAGGACAGCCGGAAACTGGTGGGAGCCGAATTCCAGATGCCATATGTGTCCACGTACGCAGAAATCTCCGACCGCGTCCCCGTCCTGCCCGCGGTACGCCCGGGCGGGCTCATGGCGGACGACGTCCGGGACTTCCGGCTGGACATGTGCACGGTGCTGTGCCGCGCTCCCGAGGACGCCGTACTGACCTGTCTGCGCAACGTCGACGTCCTCGACGAACCTCTGGAGGCCGCCATCGGCATCGCCCCGGACGTGGCGCTCCTGGTCCAGCACGGCACCGTCGTCGGCTGGAGCCTCACCGATCCGTCGCGCTACCTGACCACCGCCTACACCGCCCCCGACCCCGCCCCACCGACCCCGGCCACCCGCCGACTGCTCAGCGCCTGCCTGGACCTGGTCTCCGACCCGCTGCTCGAAGCGGTACAGAACCGCGAGCCGACCGCCCTGACCCGGCTCCGCGAGGCCCACCAGACCCTCCGCACCCAACACCAGGACCGCTTCCGAGCCAACGCCCTCCTGGCGCTCATCAGCAACCTGGTCGAGGACTACGCCGACCGGCCGCCCGGGCAGCAGCAGCGGTGAAGCACCGGCCTGCGTCGCCCATGGCGGACGGCAGGCGAGGCGCCTGTCGTTTCATCGGAGACCGGTGGAATTCACCCATGCCCCAGGGCGGCAGCAGAAGTCCCCTGACGGAGGATCACGCACGGCTGTCCACCCGGGGCGCTTCGCGCAAGCAAGGCGTTGCGATGCACAGACGGAAGTGCCTGATTACCGATGTTCCCAGGTCACCCAAGACAAGAAACCCCAGGTCAGAGGCCCGACCTGGGGTTACGATGGAGCCGCCTTCGGGATTCGAACCCGAGACCTACGCATTACGAGACCGCGAGCACTCGTGTTACCCAGTGCCTCGCCATGCTGTCCGGTGGCGTTTTTGCTGATCAAAGCATGTGCGCCAGGTTGACCTGCGCCACCCCGTGACGAACCGTCCAAAGGCTTCTGTCCACCGGCTGTCCACCGACGGGGCTGCTTGGCCAGCCGCCTCTCGCCATCCCGTCGCTTCTGATGCAACCCACGACAGGGGCGGAGCCTGACATCAGGACGACTGTCCATCTTCCACAAGGAGTGACCGCGCAGTGTGTCGCCATGAACGCCACAGCCTCCATCCATGAGGGGAGATCCCCGAAGGAAACGATATCTGCCATAGACGATGAATGGTATCGTTTCACTAGCGGAAGCATCTCCGAGAGGATCTCCACATGGCCAGAACCGTCATCGACCTCGACGAAGACATGGTCACCGAGGCCATGCGTATCTTCGGGACCAAGACAAAGGCCAAAGCCGTCCGCCTCGCCATGGAAGACGCCGTCAAGAGGCACCTCCGACAAGAGGGCTTCGACGCCATCGAGGCCGGCGAGCTCGACTTCAGTGAGATCGTCGAGAACACCGGGCCCCGCAACGCGGACGGCTCCCTCAAGCGCGACGGCGACGGAGGCCGGGCCGCCTGATGCAGGACCGCTACCTGATCGACAAGTCCGCCCTGGCCCGCTGGACGAAGCCGAACGTCAAGGACGTACTCAAGCCCCTGCATGAGCGCTACCTCCTCGCCGTGTGCCAGCCCACCGAGTACGAGATGATCCACTCCGCACGGGACAGCTCGGAGGCGACACGGATCAGCACCTGGCTCCACGCCTTCGACTACCTCCACGCCGACGACCGCGCCTTCGCCCGCGCCCTGGAAGTCCAGCGTCACGCTCTCAACGCGGGTTTCCACCGCGCCCTGTCCCTCCCCGACCTGCTGATCGCCGCCACGGCAGAACTGCACCAGCGGACGGTCCTCCACTACGACGGCGACTTCGACATGATCGCCTCCCTCACCGGCCAACCCACCGAATGGGTCGTCCCGCCCGGGAGCGCCGACCGTTGAACAGGTCGAGCCTCCCACCCAATCTCGCAGGGTGGGTACGTCTCCTGCGGTAGCGCGGTGCCCGGACGGTCAAGCTCGGGGGCGAAGACGGCCGCCGGTGACGACTCTCCGCGCCGGTGGCAACGCCGCGGCGGTCACCTCGGTCGACGAACCGGTTCCGATGGGCGTATCCGCACGACAAGGCCACCCGGCCGGAGGCCGCGGTCATCCGTTCCGCAGCGACATCAGCCATGCCAGATCCGCCGCGGCTTGGCCGCGGACCGTCTGCTCACGGGTGAACAGCTCCTGGGTCTTCGTCAGCACCAGCGTGTACGGGCGCCCCTGCCGCCTGATCTGGTGGCGCACCCGCAACTCGGCCGAGTCGATCCTCGTGTGCACATGCCGTCGTCCCCCCTTCGCCAGTGGCCATTCGAGGACCCGCCGCGACCGGGAGCCGAGGAACGCGCCAAGGGCACGGCACAGCTCACAACCGCACCCGGACCATGCCACCGACCAGTCGTCGGCAGCACGCGGCACCCGCTCGCACCCGACAGCAGGAACAGGCCCGCGCCCAGGCCCGCCGAGCCGAACAGCGGGCGCGCGAGAGCCACCTGGACCACCTGGCCGAGAACACCCAGCATGGCTGGCAGGACATCGCCCACCTGATCGGACGGAAGCAGCCCGGCCCCTACGACACCGCTGTCACCCTCCTGAAGGATCTCCGCGACCTCCACGACCGAGCGGGCACCCCCGAGGAATTCGCCCGGCGCCTTGACGACCTGCGCGAGCAGCACCGCGGCAAGCCCTCACTGATGCGCCGCCTCACCGACGCCGGCCTGACGCCCCGCTGAGATGACTGATTCCGATCCAAGGGATCAGTGATCACAGGCGGGCAGTGAGCGCAGGACTGGCTGTCCGGCGTGGTCGTCGTGCCATGATCGCGACGGTCAGCGCGAGGACGTGCTGCGTGACGCGGACGGGCAATAGCCCTCCTCCGCCAACCAGGCGCGGGCCCGGCCGCGCTGTCGCTCATCACGGAGCCGGTGGTACCTACGCCAGGCGCGCTCGTCCCGGGCGAGGACGTCCTTGAAACACCGGAAGGCGCCCCGCTCGGTGATGGCGATCCGCAGCCGGTCGGCGAGGGCGACGTCACCGAGCCCGTCGATGAACAACTCCATGTCCCGGTAGCCGGCCCGGCGGCACTCAGCTCCTCACGCAGGCGGCGGTCACGCTCCTGTGCCGCCGGGTCCGGCGCCACCCCTGCGGCGCCCAGCAACTCCGCGAGCTCCGGCGGCATGCCCTCAGGCAATTCGGGTTCGGCGGAAAGATCGACCTCGAACACCGGATCGGCCCTCCCCCGCTCACGCTCGATCGCGCCCAGGTCCACCAACGTGTCGAGCACCATGCGCAGGTCCTGATCGGCGCGCTCGAACCACATCCGGTGCTGGATGTCCGAACCACCGTCCAGCTGGAAGCGGGCCCGGTAGGCCAGGTGAACGGAGTCACGCAGCCGCGGCCAGGGCATCGGGTACGGCAGGCTGTAGAGCGTGTTCAGCACGTCCTCCAGCACATCCTCGTACGCGTCGAAGAGCATCGACTCCATATGCCAGCCACTTCGCGCACCGATCAGGGCTTGCCGCAGCTCAGAACACGCCTCGAAAGCACGGAGCCACAGCTGAAGCGGGTCGGCCAGCACCGGCCGGGCCCTGGCCACCGCACACAACCGCCCCTTGACCACCCGGACCAGCCGCGCCTTCTTCGCCCACTCCGCCAGCAGCCCCAGACGCGGCAGGTCGGCCGACGAGCGCACCCTCTCGGCCTTGTCGCCTGTGCCCAACACGTCAACCAGCTCGCGGGCATCCGCCATCCGCAGCCGCCCCGCCGCCGTCACCGCGCGGACGTCGCGCGCCACCCACTCGGCGAGCCCGCGCAACTGTCCCACGATCGTCGAGGCCGCGGCCCGTCGGCGCAGCTCGTCGTCCGTGGGCAGCGCTACGGGCAGTTGCGGCTCGGCCCGAGCCACACTGGACAGAGCACGGCCGGTCACCCGCCGTTCCATGACCATGTCCTCCACCGGCTGTCCACCAGAGGCAGCTGCCGCTGACACTGCGTGGGCTCCAGCAGCAGCGGGCCGCCCTCCTGATTGCACCAGCTCGCATTCTGCGTGACCACGTGTAGCGAGTACACAAGACCCCCTCCTGCGCTGGTGCGGAGGCGGCCAACGCCGCAAGCCTTCTCGAACGCCGTCGGTGTGCTCTCACCGTTCGGCTGGGTCGAGCCGGTCGTAGGCATGGCGGCGGACCGGCCCGGTCATCCGGGAGACGTGGCCAGGCCGGTGCGTACTACGTCAGGCCCATTCTGGCGGGCCGTCTTCAGCGTTATCGACTGTCAGCCCTCCGGATGGTGAACCGCGAACACCGAGTACGCGTGGGCGTCCGGTTTGGCCAGTTCGGCTGCCTTGTCGCGGTAGACCTGGCAGTCGGGGTCCGACATGGTCGCCTTGATGTCGGCCTTGCTGCGCCACTGGGCGAAGTAAATGAGCCGCTTGCCGTCGTTGCTGGGGAGGATGTTCACCGAGATGCATCCCGGCCGGTGCCGGATGTGCTTCTCGGCGCCCTCGCTGAGCAGTTCGGCCAGATCCTGCTGGCGCTCGGGCTCGACCTCGAAAACGTTGATCATGGAAACGGTGCCGTCGTCGGCGCGGATGACGGTTTCACTCATGGGTGGTGGGCTCCTCGGGCCGGGAGATGGGAGTCGAGAGTGGATCCGATCAGGTCATGCGGGCGAGTTCGGGCCGTTGAGCCTGTATCTCCTGCCCGGTCTCCAACTGCTTTTCCATGCGCTCGGGCAGCGCCAGCTTGTACAACGGCAGCGCGGCGGCGGTGGTGATCACGGCCACCAGCACCAGGAGAGAGAAGACGTCCTGCGTGATCATCCCCTGCGCCAGACCGATGTTGATGAAGATGAGGATCATCAGGCCGCGGGCGTTCATCAGTCCGCCGACGGCATAAGACTCACGCCAGGAGAATCCTGAAGCCTTCATCGCAAAGGCGCAACCGAAGTACTTTCCAGTGAAACCAGCCGCCAGGATCAGCAGGAAGGGAAGTACCATGCCCCATCCCGCGAGCCCGTTCAACTGGGTGTTCAGGCCAGAGAAGGCGAAGAAGACGGGCAGGAGCAGCACACACACGAAATCCATCATGCGGCTGTGCAATGCCTCGCGGAACGCGGGGTTTCGCGGCATGGCAAGGCCTGCGATGAATCCGCCGAAGACCGAGTAGATCCCGATGTAGTCGGTGATGTAACCGCACAGCACGACGATGCCGACCACCAGGTACATCTGGTCGAAACCGAGGCGCCCTGTGCGTTCCGCAGAAGCCCCCAGCGGGCGCAGCCACTTGGCTACGATCAGCAACATGACGAGGGCGAATACGACCGAGAGCGTGATGGTGCGGACCGCGTGCAGTGCGCCTTCATCGGCGTGCACCGCGGACAGTACGGCGAGGAAGCACCACGCTGCCGCGTCGTCGATCGAGGCACCGAGCAATGTCATGCGCCCCAGCGTCGTATTCTGCATCCGGCGCTCGTAGAGGATTCGGGCCAGCATGGGGAAGGCGGTGATCGACAAGGCTCCGCCGACGAAGAAGGCGAATTCGACAGGGCTCACGTCGTCGCGGGACAGGCGGCCGTGGAGCAGGTACCCCGCCCCGGCCCCGAGCAGCAACGACGGCACCACACCCGAGATCGCCAGGACCGCGGCCTGCCTGCCCTGCTTCGCCCCGTCGGCCGACCCGTGGTCCAGTCCCGCCCCGACGAGGAACATGAAGAAGGTCAGCCCAATGGTGCTCAGCACATAAAGAATCGGCTTCGTCTCCACGGGCAACACAGCCTTTTGCACGTCGGGAAACAGCGCGCCGAAGAATGTCGGACCGAGCAGTACGCCCGCGATCATTTCTCCCAGTACGCGGGGCTGCTTCGCCATGACCGCGAGCCGGCCGCAGACTGCAGAGGCCGCCAGGATCACGGCGATGGCCGGCAGGACTTTTAATACCAGTTCGAGATTCTTGTCGGCGGCCGCCGACAAGTGGATGGCGTGCTGCACGAATCCCCCTAACCCCAGCGGATACAGATGCGGTACCCGAGGATGGCGGGTCGCCACTGCGGATCACATGGAAGTTGCATGCGTCATCGACCACCGTTCGCCTTACACGCCCGGGGCGCGTGCTGCAAGTACAGATCAAGTCACAAGACGTGACGACAGAGGGCCAGCCGCCCAGTATTCACTCACCGTCGATCCTTTGCTTTCGGATTACCTGCATCACGTATGCGGCTGATACCGTCACAACGGCTGGGATGTTGACTCTTAAAAGACTTGACCGCGCGAATCGGGGGGCACTATGCAGGTCGGTAAGCCGATGACGCGAGTCCGACATTTCGAATGTGTCCCCGTACGCCCGGCGTCTCCACGCGTTGAGGCAGCGTCCACACCCATGCCATGACTCCCGCAGCGGGTCAGACAGTGCTGTCTCCCGCTCCGCGCATCGACCTCCGTATATCCGGTCCCGACTCGGGGCTGGGCCATGCCGGCCCACCTCTTCGTTCTGCCCGGAGGAATCCGAGGAGAGTATGGACAACGTTCACGTAGGCCAGAGTCGAACAAGCGTGAAGAGCGTTTCAGCAGCGGCGTCGCCGGTCTTAGGGCCCCAGGTCAGCAAAGTCCTCCTGATCGACGAGGAAGCCCTGTTCCGAGAGGGACTGTGCAGTCTCCTGTCCGATGCCCAGGAGATCGCGGTGGTGGGCGACACCGAAGCCATGAGCGACGCACTCGCTCTGGCCGGCGCACGTGACCCGGATGTCATCCTCCTCGGCATCCGCGATGCCGACGGTGCGACGATGGCAGTGCACCACCTGAGACAGGCAGCCCCCCAGGCGGCCATCGTGATACTGGGCGCCCATGCCAACTTCGGGCTCGTGCAGGAACTCCTCAGTGCGGGAGTGCGCGGGTTCCTCTCGCGCACCGCGTCCGGCCACGAGCTGATCGCCACCGTGCGCGCCTGCCGCGAGAGCAACCGGCGCGTGTTCCTCGCCGTACCGCCCGAGGCACTGCTGCTGTCCAGGAGGCAGAGCAACGACGTCCGGCTCACCGACCGGGAACGTGAGGTGCTCGATCTGACGGCCTGCGCGATGAGCAACGCGCAGATCGCCGCTTCACTTGGTCTGTCGGAACCGACCGTGAAGCGGCATCTGCGGAACATCTTCAGCAAGTTGGGCGCCGTTTCACGGATCGACGCGGTGAACAAGGCCCGAGCCGCATCCCTGATCTCCGCGCGTCGGCCGACCGGCTTCTTCTCATAGTCGGTCGGCTTCTTCCGGCGGCCCGCCCCGTCAGGCGCTGTCTTTTGCGGGGCGGCCGATGTACGCGGCCACCACACCCGCCCCGGCGAGCAGGACGAGGCCGGCCACCACGAGCGCGACCCGGGTGCCGTCGTCGGCCGACGACGCACCGCCCATCACCGCGCCCAGGACAGCCACACCCAGGACGGCACCGGTCTGACGCGCGGAGTTCAGCGCGCCCGAGGCGATACCCGCCTGCTCCTTGGCCACCGACCCCACGATCGCCGTCATCAGCGGCGGAATGGAGAAGGAGACACCAAATCCCAGCACCAGCAGGCCGACGCACATCGCGACGAGCGAGACGGCGGAATCCGCTGTTGAGGCGGACTGGATCAGGACACCGACGCCCATCATCAGAAAGCCTGCGATGGCGGGCTTGCGGGCGCCGATCCTGGCCACGAGACGGCCGGTGAAGATCGGGTTGAAGGCCGTCGGCAGGGTGAGCGGCAGGAAGGCCAGGCCCGCGGTGAAGGCCGAGTAGCCGAGCGCCTCCTGGAAGAAGAGCGACAGGACGAACAGGACTCCCGAGAGCCCGAAGTTGACCAGGAGTCCGGCGAACAGGCCGGCGGACAGCGTCCGGTTGCGGAACATCTCCAGCGGCAGCATCGGGGCGCGGGTCGCGGTCTCCTTGCGGCGCTCGACAAGCACGAACAGAGCCCCGGCCACCGCGAACACCGCGAATCCGCCGAGCACTTCGGGAGAGCCCCAGCCCTTGGGCTGGCTCTCGATGAGCGCGTACGTCAGGCCGGCGAGGGCCAGAACGGCACTGATCTGGCCCGGCAGGTCGAGTCCCTTGGCGGGCTTGGGGGCGCTGACCGGGGCGTACTTCATCGTGATGGCGATACTGACGAGCCCGACCGGGATGTTGAGCAGGAAGATGGACTGCCACCCGAGCGTGTCGGTGAGGACACCCCCGACCAGCGGACCCGCGGCCAGCGCGGTGCCGCTGATCGCGGCCCAGCCGCCCATGGCCCGCGCACGGGCCGCCGGATCGGTGTAGGCGTGCGCGATGATCGCCAGTGACGTGGGCAGGAGCAGAGCGCCCGCGATGCCGAGCAGGGCCCGCAGGGCGATCAGTGCTCCCATGGAGGTGGCCACCGCCGAGAGGCCGGAAAATACGGCGAACAGCCACAGGCCGGTCAGGAAGACCTTCCGGCCGCCGTAGCGGTCGGAGAGCGCACCGGCGGTGAGCAGCAGGGCCGCGAAGGTGAGCGTGTATCCGTTGGAGACCCACTGCAGTCCGGCGAGCGAGCCCGAGAGATCCTCGCCGATTGCGGGGAGCGCCACCGTGACGACAGTGGTGTCCAGCATGACCATGAAGTAACCGAGCGACAGCCCCAGCAGCAGGAGCCCCTTCGATGCGGTGGCGGATGTGCCGGGCGGGGCGCCGGGAGAAGGACGGGAGACGTTCGGGGGGCTGGCGGACTGGCTGGACATGGCTGTCCTCCCAAGGAGGTACGGGGGTGTTCTTGAGCAGAAGCCGCACAACGGCAGCATGAGATATCGCCGGGACCGGTTGTGGGCAGGGGGCGATACCTGAAATCCTTGCAGTGCGAACCCGGTTGCAGAAGCGGGCACTTCCGATGACGACCATCGGCAGAGCCGATCAGAAGGGCGGGAGCTGTGGAACTGCGTCACCTGCGGACGTTCCGGACCGTGGCGCGCACACTCAACTTCACGCGGGCCGCGGCAGAGCTCAACTACGCCCAGTCCAGCGTCACCGAGCAGATCCAGGCCCTGGAGAACGAGCTCGCCGCCAAGCTCTTCGACCGCACCAGCCGCAAGCTGTCGCTGACTCCGGCCGGTGAACGGCTGGTCGAGTACGCCGACCAGATGCTCCTGCTCGTCCAGGAGGCGCGCACCGCCGTGGAGGAGGAAGCCCAGGAGCCCGGCGGTCAGTTGACCGTCGGCGGCCTGGAGACCCTGTGCGCGCACCGGCTGCCCGCCATCCTCGCCCGCTATCGCCGGCTCTACCCGCGCGTCCAGGTAACGCTGCGCGAGGGGGGGCGCGGCCAGCTCTACGAGTGGGTCCGGCGCGGCGAGATCGACGTCGCGCTCACCTTCGGCCAGGCACCCCGGGACAAGCTCCTGGCGAGCGAGCCCCTCACCACCGACCGGCTGATGGTGGTCGCGCCCATCGACCACCGACTTGCGTCCTACGCCCGGGTCGTCGGCCAGGACCTGCGCGGCGAGTCGTTCCTCGCCACCCCGCAGGGGTGCGGATTCCGGGAAATGCTCGACACGCTGATCGACACGCTGGGTCCGGACGCGCCTGTCATCGACGCCCAGGTCGCGAGCATGGCCGCCCTGTGCCAGTGCGCCTCCGCGGGCATGGGCTGCGCGCTGCTGCCCGAGATCGCGGTGACCGGACCCGCCGCCCGCGGCGAAGTGGCCGCGGTACCCCTGACGGGCAGCGCCTCGCAGACCCAGATCACGATGACCTGGCTGCGCCGGGCGGAGCTGCGGCCCAGCGTGCCCGCGTTCCTCGCCACGGCCCGCGAGGCCTTCCAGGAACTCGAACGAGCCGCTTGACCCCGCGACAGGCCTGATCGATACCGGCCTTCGTACCGGTCGGTGGCGGTCGAGGCATCCACGGGATCACTTGAGGTACGCCCTCCGATACCGAGCGCTCACACCTTAGTGCCGCACACCTTGTGTACGACCCAAATCGCTGCCTAAGTTCCACACCTGCAGTCACGCAATGCCAAACGGCGCAAAACTGTGTGCGGAGGGCAGATGGATATAGGCACTCTTGGTCCGTTCAGATTTCAGATCAATGGAAATGAAGCGGCTCCCAGGGCACCCAAGATCAGGCAAATGCTCGCCCTGTTCTCCGTACGCAGCAATCAGGTCGTCCTGCTGCGCGACCTGGTGCAGGAACTCTGGTCAGAAACCCCGCCGCAGAGCGCAAAGATAACGCTACAGACCTATATTGTCCGCCTCCGCCAACAGCTCTCCAAAGACCTTGAGCTGAGCGGCGCCTCACTCGACCCGAAGGGTCTCCTCCAAACCTTCCACGGGGGATATCAGCTCACTGTCGATCCGGCCGTCCTGGAATACCGCCGATTCGAGGATCTCGCGGCCCGGGGCCGCGGTGAGATCGCCACGGGCGACTACGCGCGCGCATCGCTGGTGCTGCGGTCGGCTCTGGACATGTGGCGTGGGCCCGCCCTGGTCGACGTCAGCACCGGTCCGCTGCTGCAAGCGCACGTGACCAGGCTGAACAACGCCCGGGTGACCGCTGTCGAGCAGCTCATGGAGGCCGAACTGCGCCAGGGCCGGCACCTGGACATACTGGGCGATCTCACGGACCTCACGGCTGAGCACCCCTTCCACGAAAACCTGCACGCACAATTGATGGTCGCCCTTTATCGGGCCGGCCGACGATCCCAGGCCCTTGAAGTGTTCGCCGGACTCCGGAGCACTCTCGTCACCAACCTGGGTATCGATCCGTCGCACAAGCTGAGCCGTCTGCACCGGGCGATCCTCAACGGTGATCCGACCCTTGAAAGCCTCCCGCAGCGCGGCGGAATGCTGCTCGACTGCTTCGCAGCCTGACGAATTGTGCGCACGTTCCCAGTTCACGCATTCCCGGTTCATGCCTTTCGAAGGAGACCGTAAGTGAATTCTGCCCAGACCCCGCTCGAGCAGGTGGATGTCATCGTCATCGGTGCCGGCCCGGCGGGCACCACGGCGGCGACCAAGCTTGCCCAGTCGGGGCGGTCCGTGCTCGTGCTTGAGCGGCGTTCCCTCCCTCGATTTCATATCGGTGAGTCGCTGCTGCCGCCGATATCCGCAATTCTCGAAGAACTCGGCGCGTACGAGCGCGTCCTGGAGCAGGGGTACGTGCTCAAGCACGGGGCGGAGTTCAGCGGCGGCCGCAAGGGACGGTTCGGGCGCATCCCGTTCGCCGGTCAGGGGCCCGGCCGCCACCACGTCACGTTCCAGGTCGAGCGGGCCCACTTCGACAAGACGATGGCCGACGTGGCGCAGGAGAACGGCGCCACAGTGCTGCAGGAGGCAACGGTCCACGAGCTGCTGCGGGACGGCGACCGTGTCGTGGGCGTGCGCTACGAGCACGGCGGCAAGAGCTACACCGCCCACGCGCCGTACGTCATCGACGCCGGCGGCCGGGCCAGCAAGGTGGCGCACACCTTCGGGCTGCGCCGCAGCATCGACAGCCTGCGCATGGTGGCGGCGTACCAGCACTTCAAGGGCCTGGACGAGCAGTACAACCCCGGTGTCGAGGGCGACCTGCAGATCGGCGGCCACGCCGACGGCTGGGTGTGGGCGATACCGATCTGGTCGGACACCATCAGCGTCGGCGCGGTCATGCCGCGCGACCTGCTGCACGGTGTGGCCGACCGCGAGGCCGTCTTCAGGGACCACGTGTCCCGTATCTCCCGGATCACCCAGCGCCTCACGGGCACGGAGCCCATCGGCGAGCTGAAGGTGGAGACCGACTACTGCTACTACTCCGACACGATCACCGGCGACGGGTGGTTCATGGTCGGCGACTCCGCGACCTTCTTCGACCCGATCTTCTCCGGCGGTGTCTTCCTCGCCATGTGCACCGGCCTGAAGGCCGCCGAGGCGGTGGACGCCATCCTGTCCGAGCCGGAGCGCGCCAACGAGCTTCAGCTCGCCTACTCCAACTTCTACAAGACCGGCTACGACGTCTACGGACGCCTCATCTACGCCTACTACGAGGCCGGTTACAGCCTGCGCGGTTTCCTCACGGACGCGGGCTTCGACATCTCCGGCGACCAGCTCGGCAGCAACAAGTGGGTCGCGCGGCTGGTCAGCGGTGACTTCTGGAACCCGCGCAACGTCCTGCTCGGGCACCTTCGCGCCCAGTCGAAGTGGGACACCTTCGCCCCGTTCGAGCCCCACTGGGGCTGCCCCTTCTACGAGGAGCTGAACGTGGCGGAGGACGAGGAAGCCGCCAAGGAACCCGCCCCCGTGGCGTGACTCCCTACGGCCCTCAGTCACGAGCCCCGGCGAGCAGAGCGGTGCGCTGCTCGCCGGGGCTTCCCCTCGTCCGCCCTCTTTTCTGCTCCCAGGAGAGCCACCACCATGCGACCTCAGACCTTCGCCGTGATCGGCGGCGGACCCGCCGGCCTCTTCCTCGCCCGCCTCGTCAAACTGCGTGCCCCTCAGGCCTCGGTCACCGTCTACGAACGCAACGCCGCGGACGCGACGTTCGGCTTCGGAGTAGTCTTCTCCGACCGCACGATGGCCGCCTTCGAGCGGGCCGACCCGCAAACCTGCCGGCGCCTGCGCGAGGCGAGCGCGCAGTGGACCGACATGGAACTGCGGCACCAGGGCCGCTGCCTTCGGTACGGCGGCTACGGGTTCACGGCGATCTCCCGCAGAACGCTCCTGCGTATCCTCCAGGAACAGGCCACCGAGGTCGGCGCCCAGCTGTACTTCCGCCACGAGATACCGCTCGCGGACGCGTTCCACGACGCCGATGTGGTGGCAGTCGCGGACGGCGCCAACTCCGCGACCAGAAGGGCGTATGCGGAGGTCTTCGGCACAACCGTCGACGCGTCGGGGCCCAAGTACATCTGGTTCGGGACCCCTGCGCGCTTCGACCGGGTGACCTTCCCCTTCGTTCAGACGCGCTTCGGCCCGTTCGCCGCGCACGCCTACCCGTACGAGCCGGAGACCAGCACGTTCATCGTCGAGACGGACAACGCCACCTGGCGGGCGGCCGGCATGGACGTCTCCACGGACGCGGCGGGGGCCCCGGGTGTGAGCGACATCCACTCCAAGGAACTGCTCGAAGAAATCTTCAAGGAACATCTCGACGGCCATCCCCTGCTGGTCAACAACAGCAAGTGGGCTTCGTTCCAGGTGGTGCGCAACGACAACTGGTCGCACCGGAACATGGTGCTGCTCGGGGACACGGCCCACACCGCCCACTTCTCGGTCGGCTCGGGCACCAAGATGGCCATGGAAGACGCGATCGCCCTCGCCGAGGCCCTGGACACCGAGGGCACGACGGCCGACGCGTTCCGCGCGTACGAGGCCAAGCGGCGGCCGGAGGTGCAGCGCACCCAGAACTGGGCCGCGCCCAGCATGCGCTGGTGGGGCACGTTCGCCCGGCGGCTGCACATGGAGCCGGAGCAGTTCGGCTTCCACTTCCTCACCAGGACCGGAGCCATTTCGTACGCGGGTCTGAAGCGTCGTCACGCGTCGCGCATCGACGAGGTCGAGTCCTGGTTCGCACGCCGGTCGACACCCGACGTCCCGCCAGAGTCCGGGGCTGCTCGCTCGGCCGTCTCCCTGCCGCTCACAGTGGACGGCACCATTCTGGCGAACCGCATCGCCACAGTGACGCCGCCGGACGCTGTCGAGTCGAGCGCCCAGGCCGGCGGTGGACTCGTCATCGTGGACTGGTCCGCAGGCGGACCCGACGGCAGTCAGGACGCCTGGCGGGCAAGGATCGAGCGGGTCCGATGGAACGGTGCGGAACCCATGGCCCTGTTGCGGGCGCAGGACGCGGACGGTGAGGCCTTCGCGCGTGCGGTGGGGATCCGGATGATCGAGCGGGTGCTGCCCACGACTGCGGCGCCGCAGGACGGTATGTCAGTGGTGGTCGGCGTCGGCTGCCCTCCGGTACCCGCGTGGACCTCCGAGGGTGAGGACTTCGTCCAGTGGTGCTCGGAGCAAACGCGGGCAGGCGCCATCGGCGTACATCTGCGGCTGCCGAGAGAGGAGTTGACCGAGCAGGGGTGGGGGCGGGCCCTCGCCTACGCGGACCTGGTGCGCGAGAGCTCGCGCAAGATCGTCCTCCTGGACGCGCCCGACGGATGGGCACTCGCCGCGCCGGACTCGCATCGCGGTGAGAGTTGGGGGACGCGGATCCACACGGCCCTGCTGTCCGGGCGGCTCGACATCGTCGTAGCGCGCCCGCTGGCCCGGCTCTGACCCCAGGCCCCGGCCCTACTCCGTTTCGGACGGGGAGGGCCTGGGCTCGCGGGACGCCTGGGCTTCGGCGAGGCCGGCCTCCAGGTGCCGGAGGACGTCGAGCGTCCGGCCGAGCTCGGAAGGGGTCATGCTGCCGACAGCGGCTTGCTCCAGCTCCCGCCAGAGCTCCTCCACTTCGCCTTGCAGTTCGCGGCCCTTGTCGCTGAGGGAGACGATCACGATCCGCTGGTTGTCGGGCGGGCGGTGCCGCGTGACGAAGCCCTGGGCCTCCATGCGCTTGAGCATCTTCGTCACCGTCGACGCCTCCAGCCGAAGCGCCGTCACCAAATCACCCTGCGGCTGATGGTCGCGGTTCCACAGGCGCATCAGCAGCAGTTCCTGCCCGGGGTAGAGGCCCACCTGACGCAGCAGGGCGCCCGCGAGGTTGCGGTGGGAGCGGGCGATGCTTGCCAGCAACTGGTTCACTGATCCGTCGTCAAATGCGCGATTCACCCGGCGCCCCCTGCCGTCGACCTCGGTCTTCTTGCAGAGGCTACAAGTTCACCTCCACACACCCCACTTGGATTCCCCGGGATCCCTTGCCCCGTAATAGTTGGTCGGCTAATATTTAGCCACGCCAAGCTCTGCGCCTCGGACGCCGCCCCCTCCGACGTCGGGCCCCCATGTGTACCGCAAGCGGGCGGCATGTCGCGTTGCCCAGGATCCTCTCGTACGCCCGACGAAGGCCCTTCTTTCCCCACGTGGTGGAGAGAACGGCCCAAGGCAGTGACGAGGGGGCATTCTCCAGTGGTCAGTCAGACTCCGGATGCGGGGCGAGAAGCGACGGCGATCGAACCGATCGCGGTGATCGGAATGGGATGCCGGTTCGCCGGTGACATCGATTCTCCCGAGCGGTTCTGGAACTTTCTGATGGCGGGCAAGGACGCCATCGGTGAAATCCCGTCCGAGCGCTGGGAGCCGTACAACTCCTCCAGCGCGGAGAACGCGGCGCTGCTCAGGCGCACCACACGCTTCGGCGGGTTTCTGTCCGACATCGAGGGATTCGACGCGGAATTCTTCGGCATCACCCCGCGCGAGGCGGAGCTGATGGACCCGCAGCAGCGGATCGTGCTCGAGGTCGCCTGGGAGGCCCTGGAGCACGCCGGTGTTCCGCCACGCTCGCTCGCCGGCAGCGACACCGGTGTCTTCATCGGTGTCGGCTCGGACGACTACGGACGGCGTCTTCTCGAGGACCTGCCGCGCATCGAGGCGTGGACGGGCATCGGCGGCGCCTTCTGCGCCGTCGCGAACAGGATCTCGTACACGCTCGACCTGCGCGGGTCCAGCGTCGCGGTGGATACCGCGTGCTCCTCGTCCCTGGTCGCCATCCACCAGGCCTGCCAGTCCCTGCGCCTGGGCGAGGTGCCGCTCGCCCTGGCCGGCGGCGTGATGATCATGGCGGGGCCGGGGCTGACGATGGTCCTGGACGCCGCCGGCGCGACCTCGCCGGACGGCCGCTCGAAGTCCTTCGACGCCGCCGCCGACGGGTACGGCCGCGGCGAGGGCGCCGGCGTGATCGTCCTCAAACGGCTCAGCGACGCCCAGCGCGACGGTGACCGCGTCCTCGCGGTGGTCAGGGGCAGCGGCATCCACCAGGACGGCAAGACCAACGGCATCATGGCGCCCAGCCAGGAGGCACAGACGCACCTGCTGCGGCGCACCTACGAGCACGCGCAGATCTCCCCCGCCTCCGTCGACTTCGTGGAGGCCCACGGCACCGGCACCCGCATGGGCGACCCGATCGAGGCGGGCGCCATGGCTGCCGTGTTCGGCGCGGGCCGTCCGGCCAACCGCCCGTGTCTCATCGGTTCGGTCAAGCCCAGCATCGGCCACCTCGAAGCCGGTGCGGGCGTGGCCGGTGTCATCAAGGGCGTACTCGCCCTGCAACACGCCCAGATACCGCCGACCGCCAACTTCGAACGGCCCAACCCCGCCATTCCCTGGACCGAGTCCGGCCTCAGTGTCGTCGCCGAACCGACGCCCTGGCCGCGGACCGACGGTCCGCGGCGGGCCGGTGTGTCCGGCTACGGGTACGGCGGGACTATCAGCCACATCATCCTCGAGCAGGCGCCCCAGGGCGCCGAACCGGCGGAGGACGGCCACGACGCGCAGCCCGCCGCCCGGGTGTATCCGCTGTCCGGCGCGTCCGAGGCCGCGGTCCGGGATTACGCGGGGAGGCTCGCGGACGCGCTGGAGACCGAAGGCGCCGCGCCTTCGGCGGCAGCGCTCGGGCACACCCTCGCACGGCGCAGGTCCCACCTCGCCCATCGCGCGACGATCGTCGCGGGCGACCGCGCCGAGTTGGTCTCCCGGCTGCGGGCCCTGGCCGCCGAGGAGTCCGTACCGGGCGTCGCGTCCGGGCGCAGCGCATCCGAGGCCGCCGCCGGTGCGGGGCTCGTGTGGGTGTTCTCCGGGCACGGCGCCCAGTGGGCCGGCATGGGGCGTGAACTCCTGTCCACTGACCCGAAGTTCGCCGCAGTCATCGACGAGATCGCCCCCGTCTTCATGGCGGAGATCGGGTTTTCCCCGCGCCAGGTCATCAGCGACGGCGAGTTGGGAGACGTCTCCCGAATCCAGCCGATGATCTTCGCCATGCAGGTCGGCCTGGCCGCCGTGTGGCGTGCCCAGGGCGTCCTGCCGGACGCGGTGATCGGGCACTCGGTGGGCGAGATCGCGGCGGCCGTGACGGCCGGCGTCCTGAGCCTCCAGGACGGTGCACGGCTGATCTGCCGCCGGTCGATCCTGCTGCGCCGGGTCGCGGGCCTGGGTGGCATGGCGATGGTGAACCTGCCGTTCGAGGAGGCGGCCCGGCGGCTGGCCGGCCGGACCGACGTCGTCGCGGCCATCTCCGCCTCGCCCTCCTCCACCGTGGTGGCCGGTGACACGGCCGCGGTGGAGTCCGTGAGCGCCCAGTGGAAGGACGAGGGGCTCGTCGTACGGCGTGTGGACTCCGATGTGGCCTTCCACAGCAGCCACATGGATCCGCTCCTCGGCGAACTCGTCGCCGCGGACCACGACCTGGACATCCGCCCCGCCGTGCTTCCCGTCTACACGACGGCTCTCGACGATCCTCGCGCGAACCCCGTCCGGTACGGTGGCTACTGGGCGGCCAACCTGCGCAACCCGGTCCGCTTCACCGAAGCCGTCACGGCCGCGGTCGAGGACGGCTACCGCCGGTTCGTCGAGGTCTCCGCGCACCCTGTCGTGGCGCACTCGATCGACGAGACCCTCGACAGCCTCGGCGTCACCGACGCCCTGGTCGCCCACACCCTGCGCCGCGGCAAGCCGGAGCGCGAGACGCTGCTGACCAACCTGGGCGCCCTGCACTGCCACGGCGGCGAGATCGACTGGGCCGCGATGTGGCCCGCGTCCGCCCTCGCGGAACTGCCCCCGCCGGCCTGGCAGCACCGCCCCTACTGGGCCGAGTCCGGGCCCAAACTGGCCGGTGGCGGCGGCCACGACGTGGACAGCCACACCCTGCTCGGCACGCGCACGGTGGTGACCGGGACGACGCCGCTGCAGGTCTGGCAGACCTACCTCGACGAGACCTGCCGCCCCTACCCCGGCGACCACCCCGTCCAGGGCGTCGAGATCATCCCCGCCACCGTCCTGCTGAACACCTTCTTCACCGCGGCCACCGGCTCCGGCGAGCGGCCCGCGCTCAGCGACGTGTCGCTTCGCGTGCCCGTCTCCGTGACCACCGCGAGGGAGCTTCAGGTCGCTCTGCAGGACGGCACCGTGCGCCTGGCGTCGCGGCTGCTCGACCAGGGAGCGGACGACGAGGACGGCCAGGCCTGGCTGACCCACACCACGGCGTCGGTGTCGCACGGCGTGACGGTCGCGGACGACCGCATGCTCCCGCTCATGGACGTTTTGAGCCGCTGCACGGAGTCCCTCTCCCCGGACTTCCCCATCGACCGGCTCGCCTCGATCGGCGTCGCCGCGATGGGCTTCCCGTGGGCCGTCGAGGAACTCCTGCGTGGCCCGGGCGAGTTGCTGGCCCGTGTCCGTGCCGACGGCGACCGCGAGGAGCGGCCCACCTCCTGGGCCTCCGTCCTCGACGCCGCCCTCTCCATCGCCTCCGTCGCCTTTGACGGCCCGCCCACGCTGCGCATGCCCGCGCACATCCGGGAGGTCGCCCTGCGCGGCGACTCGCCCGCCCGCGTGCTGATCAGCGTGCGGGTGGCCGAGGGGACGGCGGCCACGGACACCGTGCACGTCGAGATCGCGGAGGAGACGGGACGCGTCGTCGCCACCCTTCGCGGACTGCGCTACGGCGTGCTGGACGGCGATCCCGGGGCGGCGGCCAGCCCCCGTCGCCTCGTCCACGAGATGGTGTGGCGGCCCCTCGAACTCGACGCCTCCTCGGCCGACCGTCCCGGCCTCGTCGTGCTGGTCGGCGACGACACCACGGTGAAGGCCGCCCTCGCCGGGCAACTGACCACCGCGGGCACCCCCTGCGTGAGCCTGACGATGCCCCAGGAACTGGAAACCGTGCGGGAGCGGCTCGGGGCGTCCACGGCAGTGCTGGTGGTGCCCGCGGTCACCACCGCGACGGAGACCGTGACCGACGCAGCCCTCCGCGCGACCTGGCTGCTGGCCGGCACCGCGCAGTGGCTCGCCGCCGCGCGGCTCGCGGACCGGCCGAAGCTGTGGTGCGTCTCTCAGGGGGTGCGCGAGAGCGCCGACGACACAAGCCTCGGTCACGGCGGCCTCTGGGGGCTCGGCCGTGTGATCGGCGGTGAGCACCCCAACCTGTGGGGCGGCATCGTCGACCTCGCGGCGGACGGTGCGTCGCCGGACGACGACGGGCTGCTGTCCGTGCTCGGCTCGGTCAGGGGCGAGGACGTCATCGTCGTACGCGACGGGCAGTGGACCGTCAGCCGGCTCGCCCGGATCGAGAAGGACGCAACCCGGGCCGCGACGGAGTTCCGGGCCGACGGCACCTATCTGATCACCGGTGGTCTGGGCGCGCTCGGCCTCGAGATCGCCCACTGGATGGCCGGCCGGGGCGCCCGGCGTCTGGTGCTCGCCGGACGCTCCGGGCTGCCGCCCCGCGAGACCTGGGACACGGTCGAGGACCCGCGCGTTCAGCGGCAGATCGAGGCCGTGCGGTCCCTCGAAGCGCTCGGCGTGACCGTACGGGCCCTCGACCTGGACATCACCGACCGCGACCAGGCGGCCAAGCTGCTGTCCCCGTCCGAACTGCAACTCCCGCCGGTCAGGGGCGTGGTGCATGCCGCGGGTGTCCTCGACAACCGCATGCTCGCGGATCTGACCGAGGACTCGCTGCGCACGGTGATGCGGCCGAAGGTGGACGGCGCCCTGGTCCTGCACGAGATCTTCCCGCCCGGCAGCGTCGACTTCTTCACCCTGTTCTCGTCCTGCGGTCTGCTCCTGGGACTGCCCGGACAGGCCAGTTACGCCTCCGGCAACGCCTTCCTAGACGCCCTGGCCGGTCACCGGCGGGCCGCCGGTGACCACGCCACGGTCAGCTTCGGCTGGACGTCGTGGCGAGGGCTCGGCATGTCGACCTCCTCCGAGGTGATCGACGCCGAGCTGGAGGCACGCGGCACCGCCGACATCACCGTGGCAGAGGCCTTCCGCTGCTGGGAACTGGCCGACCGGCACGACAGCGGCTACTACGCCGTCCTGCGCACGCTGCCGCCGACGCCGGGTGCCGTACGGCCGCGGCTGCTCAGCGAGTTGACGGTCGACGACCCCGAGGTCGCCGCGTCCGCGGACGCCGGGAACGCCGAGTGGGAGTCCCTGTCCCCCGACGAGCTGCACGACTACCTGATCGACGCCGTCCGCCAGAGTGTCGCCGACGTCATGAAGACCAGCCCCGCGGATCTCAGCGTACGGGCACCGCTCACGGAGTTGGGCCTCGACTCCGTGATGACCGTGGTCGTACGGCGCCGCCTGGAGAAGCGGTTCCGGCTCGCCCTGCCGGCCACGCTGCTGTGGGAGCGGCCCTCGGTGGAGGCCGTGGCCGGGTTCCTGCGCGGCGAACTCACACCGGCCGAGGCTGACACGGACATGCCCTCCGACATCGAACCCGTCGCCGAGCGCACCGACGCGGAGCTCCTTGTCGGCTGATCGGACAACCGGCCGGCGACGGCGTCTTCGCCGCCGCCAGCCCTGGGATCCGTGCGTACAGGACCGCAGAAGCAGGAGAGACACATGACACGAGCGGGTGCCGTCCCCTGGCCCGACGACCTCGTCCAGCAGTACGTCGCGAAAGGCTACTGGCGGCAGCGGCCGCTGGGCGCGCTGATGTGGGAATGGGCGGACGCGTACGGGCCGCGCGTCGCCCTGGTCGACGGCGACCGGCGCATCACCTACCGGGAACTCGCCGAGACCGCGGACATCCTGGCCGAAGGTCTGGCCCGCACCGGCCTGAAACGCGGCGACAACATCCTCGTCCAGCTGCCCAACTGCCGGGAGTTCATCGCCCTCGTCCTCGCCTGCGCCCGGCTCGGCGTGGCCCCGGTCCTCGCCCTGCCCCCGCACCGCGAGCACGAGCTGACGTACATGGCCGAGCTCGCCAAGGTCTCGGCCGTGGTGGCGCCCAGCAACTGGCGCGACTTCGACCACCAGTCGCTCGCCGAACACGTCGCACGGATACGCGGCCACGGATGCCGGGTCCTGGTCGTCGGGGACACGGTGCGCCCCGGCAACGTCGACCTGCGCGCGCTCATGACCGCCACCGGTGATCCGGCCGCCCGGCGGCACCGGCTCGACGCCCTCGCCCCCGACGCGAGCGAGGTACTGCTGTTCCTGCTGTCCGGCGGCACCACGGGCCTTCCGAAGATCATTGCCAGGACGCACAACGACTACGAGTACAACGCCCGCCGCAGTGGCGAGGTCTGCGGCTACGACCAGGACACGGTCTATCTCGCCGTCCTGCCCATCGCGCACAACTTCGCCCTGGCCAGCCCCGGCGTCCTCGCGGCGCTGATGAACGGCGGCCGGGCCGTGCTGATGCCGTCGCCGAACCCCGAGGCGGCCTTCGCCGTGATCGAGCAGGAGCGGGCGACCGTCACCTCGCTCGTCCCCGCCGTCGCCCGACGGTGGCTGGATGCCGCGGCAACGAACCACCATGACCTGTCCAGTCTGAAGGTGGTCCAGGTCGGCGGCTCCGTGCTGTCGCCCGCCGAGGCGCAAAGCCTCCTGGGCGGTCTCGGCGGCCGGCTCCAGCAGGTCTTCGGCATGGCCGAGGGCCTCCTCAACTACACGCGGCTCGACGACCCCGACCACCTGGTCCTCACCACACAGGGGCGGCCCATCTGCCTCGACGACGAGATCCTCCTCGTCGACGACGACGACGTGCCCGTACCCCCGGGGCAGCCGGGCCGGCTCCTCACCCGCGGCCCCTACACGCCCAGGGGCTACTTCGCCGCCCCCGAGCACAACGCGCGCGCCTTCACCGCGGACGGCTGGTACCGGACGGGAGACGTCGTCCGCCAGGACGGGGCCGGCAATCTCACCGTGGAGGGCCGCACGAAGGACCTCATCAACCGCGGCGGCGAGAAGATCTCCGCCGACGAGGTCGAGGACCTGGTGCGCAGCCTGCCGCAGGTCGCCGACGTCGCCGTAGTGCCCTCGCCCCACCGGGAGTGGGGCGAGTCGGTGTGCGCCTGTGTCGTCCTCAAGGGCGGGCAGACACTCGATCTCGCGGACATCCAGCATCTGTTCCACGAGCGCGGTGTGGCCGCCTTCAAGACCCCGGAACTGCTCATGTTCCTCCCCGCACTGCCCCAGACGCCGGTCGGGAAGATCGACAAGAAGGCCCTGCGGAAGCTGGCCGGCGAACGGGCCGTCCCCGCCCGGCCGACACCCGGCCGGGCCCGGCCCGCGCGGGTGACCGCGCTTCCGCGCCCGTAACGGCAGCCCCACCTGTACGTCAGGAAAGGAAACGAGCATGCAACCCACTGGCAGCCCCACTCCGCACGACCGGCTCTCGCTCCAGGGAGTCGACCACTTGGCCCACGTCACCTGGGACCCCGAGGCCACCGTGGCCTTCTACCGCGACGCCCTCGGCCTGCCGCTCGTCCACGCCGTCACGGGAACCGGCTGGCTGTCGGAGGACTTCCCGGACTTCGTCCACTTCTTCTTCGCCCTGGGCAAGGGCAACCACCTGGCCTTCTTCTACTACTTCGACCTCCCCCAGGACCAGGCCCCCGACGACCTCATGCACGTGTCGCGGCACATAGCCCTCCACGTCGACACCGAGGAAGAACTCCTGGCCTGGCGCGCCAAGCTGAAGGCCGCCGGAATCCGGGTCACCCCTCCGCTGGCCCACGAAATGATCGAATCCATCTACTTCGACGACCCGAACGGCATCCAGCTCGAAATCACCCGCCCGCTGAGGGAGTTCGGGGACATCGACGCCCGCGACGCCGAGCTGACCGTGGCCGCGCTGACCGACGTGGTCCGCAAGGGCGATCCGTCCCTCAAGGCCACCTGGCAGCGCAAGGCCGAACTGATCGCCGCACGATACGAGAGGGACAACACCTGATGGCCACCCTGTACGTCCTCGACGTCCCGGAGTTCCGCACCCTGCTGGACGCGGTGACGAGCGATTCCGCGACGACGGACACCGTCGGCGACTACGTGCGCATCGCCACCGCCGAGGGACCGCTCGTCCTGGAGCGCGACCGGATCGGCGCCCGCGACGCCGTCTGGTTCTCCGCGCTCACCGGCGGCTACTGCGGAACCATGGCCAGGTTCGACGAGTCAGTGCTCCGGCTGGAAGATCGAGACCGGCCGGCATGACTCCCCAGCCGGTGGTACGCGACGCGCGCGGCCGGGTCGCCGAACTGTACGAGATCCGTGCGCAGGCACTGGCCGGTCCCGGCGAGAAGGCGACGGCGGCGCAGCACGCCAAGGGCAAGCTGACCGCACGGGAGCGGATCGACCTGCTGCTGGACCCGGGTTCCTTCCAGGAGGTCGAGCAGCTGCGCCGGCACCGGGCGACCGGCTTCGGTCTGGAGGCCAAGAAGCCTTACACCGACGGTGTCGTCACCGGCTGGGGCACGGTGGAGGGCCGTACGGTCTTCGTCTACGCCCATGACTTCCGTATCTTCGGCGGCGCGTTGGGCGAGGCCCACGCCACGAAGATCCACAAGATCATGGACATGGCCATCGCGGCGGGTACTCCGCTGGTCTCCCTGAACGACGGTGCGGGCGCCCGTATCCAGGAAGGCGTCTCGGCACTGGCCGGTTACGGCGGCATCTTCCAGCGCAACACGAAGGCGTCGGGCGTCATCCCGCAGATCAGCGTGATGCTCGGCCCGTGCGCCGGCGGCGCGGCCTACAGCCCCGCCCTGACGGACTTCGTCTTCATGGTCCGCGAGACGTCGCAGATGTTCATCACCGGCCCGGACGTGGTCAAGGCGGTGACGGGTGAGGAGATCACCCAGAACGCCCTGGGCGGCGCGGACGTGCACGCCGAGACCTCCGGTGTGTGCCACTTCGCGTACGACGACGAGGAGACGTGCCTCGCCGAGGTGCGCTACCTGTTGTCGCTGCTCCCGCAGAACAACCGCGAGACCCCACCCCGGGTGCAGTCCACAGACGCCGCCGACCGCCGGTCGGACGTCCTGCTGGACCTCGTTCCGGCCGACGGCAACCGCCCGCACGACATGGCCAAGGTGATCGAGGAGATCGTCGACGACGGCGAGTACCTGGAGGTCCACGAGCGCTGGGCCCGTAACATCATCTGCGCGCTGGCCCGGCTGGACGGCCAGGTCGTCGGCGTCGTCGCCAACCAGCCGCAGTCCCTCGCGGGGGTGCTGGACATCGAGGCATCCGAGAAGGCGGCCCGCTTCGTCCAGATGTGCGACGCCTTCAACATCCCGATCGTCACCCTTCTGGACGTACCCGGCTTCCTGCCCGGCGTGGACCAGGAGCACGGTGGGATCATCCGACACGGAGCCAAGCTCCTCTACGCCTACTGCAACGCGACCGTGCCGAGGATCTCGCTGATCCTGCGCAAGGCGTACGGAGGTGCCTACATCGTCATGGACAGCCAGTCCATCGGCGCCGACCTCACCTACGCCTGGCCGACCAACGAGATCGCCGTGATGGGCGCCGAGGGCGCCGCCAACATCATCTTCCGCCGCCAGATCGCCGAGGCCGAGGACCCCGAGGCGATGCGCCAGAAGATGGTCAAGGAGTACAGGGCCGAGCTGATGCACCCCTACTACGCCGCCGAACGCGGCCTGGTGGGCGACGTGATCGACCCGGCGCAGACCCGTGAGGTCCTCATCCGCTCGCTGGCGATGCTCCAGACCAAGCACGCCGACCTGCCGTCCCGCAAGCACGGCAACCCCCCGCAGTGACACACGAAGGGACCTAGCCATGAGCGCCCCCACCTTGCGCGTCGAGAAAGGCCATGCCGAGCCCGAGGAGGTCGCGGCCATCACCGCGATCCTCCTCGCCCGCGCGGCTGCTCAACCCGCCTCCACTCCGATCGGTCCCAGCCATGGCAAGGCCAGATGGCGTCGCTGGGAGCGGCAGCACGGCTTCCCTGCTCCGCACAGTTGGCGGCACTGAGCTGTGAGCACTGGCCGATGGCAGGTACGGCGGCCCCAGAGGTCACGTCCCACCGAGGACGCCATTCGGCAACCGCAAGCTCCGCTACCGCGGCACCACGCCAACGACGCTTGGCCACGCCCGAGCCGGACAACTTCTCCCCGCACCTGCCCCCGAAGAAGGACACCCGCCTCGGTCGGCCCGGACCCCAGGCCGCGTCCGCCAGCGCCCCATCGCGGGTAACGAGCGAGCCGCGATGGGGAGCGGGCATGTACCGGCTGGCGACCCACGGGGTGACGGCGTCCGGGCCGACGTCGATCACGGGGGCGGTCCAGAAACCGCCTGCCTGCCGCGCGGCCTCCACCTCGCGGCGGAAGCGAGCACGAAAGTGCTCGTCGGCGATGTACGGCCGTACGACCTTCACCTCGGCATCTGGATCGGCTGCGGTTGGAGCCGCCACTCTTGTCGGAGACCTATGAGAGCGACGGACCACGGATAGCGCTGCCGCCATGAGCCAAAAGGCCAGCCGTCCTCGTCGGAATCTGAGCGGGACTGCACCCCCGCCGCACAGCTGTCCACCGCTTGTCCACCGGAGACCCCTGTCACGAGGCGGAGCCAGCCGCTCCGGAAAACAAAAGGCCAGTCCAGAGGCTTAGATCTGAGTTCTCGTCACAGAAACCAAACCTCTGACCCACACATCACGATGCACAGACCACAAGTGTCCGACCTGCCCGAATTCCAAGGTCAACGAAAACAAGAAACCCCAGGTCAGAATCCTGACCTGGGGTTCACCATGGAGCCGCCTTCGGGATTCGAACCCGAGACCTACGCATTACGAGTGCGTTGCTCTGGCCATCTGAGCTAAGGCGGCGCGCTGTCCGCACTATGGTGCGATCAGCAACGACGGTAAGTCTACACAGTTTCGGAGGGTGCTCCGCACCAGCCCTGGAGGCGGGCCTTCCGGGGCTGGGAGCAGGGCTATGAACAGCGCTTTCCGTCCGTGGGAGGGGTGCCGCGGAGAAGGTAGGCGTTGATCGTCCGGTCGATGCAGGAGCTGCCCCGGCCGTAGGCCGTGTGGCCGTCGCCCTCGTAGGTCAGCAGGCGCGCCGAGGAGAGCTGGCCGGCCAGGGCCTTCGCCCAGCGGTACGGCGTCGCGGGGTCGCGGGTCGTGCCGACCACGACGATGGGCGCGGCGCCCTTCGCCTCGATGCGGTGCGGCTCACCCGTGGCCCGCACCGGCCAGTACGCGCAGTTCAGGGCGGCCCAGGCGAGGCCCTTGCCGAAGACCGGCGACGCCTTCTCGAACTCGGGCAGGGCCCTGCTCACCTCATCGGGGGTGTCGAAGGAGGCCGGCAGGTCCAGGCAGTTCACCGCCGCGTTGGCGAACATCAGGTTGCTGTAGGCGCCGTCGGCGTCCCGCTCGTAGTAGCCGTCGGACAGGACGAGGAGTCCGGAGCCGTCGTTCTCCTTCATCGCGGAGGTCAGCGCCTCGCGCAGCTGCTCCCAGGAGCCCTCGTCGTACATGGCCGCGATCACGCCGGTCGTGGCGAGCGACTCGGTGAGCCTGCGGCCGTCGGCGTCGCCGGTGGGGACGGGCCGCGTGTCCAGCTTCGCGAAGAACGCCTTGAGGTTCTCCCCGACCCGCTCGGGCGAGGTGCCCTTGCCGCCCAGCGGGCAGTCGGTCTGCCGGGCGCAGTCCTTCGCGAACGACCGGAACGCCGTCTCGAAACCCGCCGTCTGTTCGAGGTTCAGCCGCCGGGCCGGCAGCGACGGGTCCATCGCGCCGTCCAGCACCAGCCGCCCCGCCCGGTTGGGGAAGAGTCCGGCGTACGTCGCCCCGAGGAACGTGCCGTAAGAGGCCCCGACGTAGTTCAGCTTCTCGTCGCCGAGTACCGCCCGCACGATGTCCATGTCCCGGGCCGCCTCCACGGTGGACACGTGGCGCAGCAGCCGAGGCGCGTCCGCCCCGCAGCCCTCGGCGAACATCCGGTACGCCGCGACCAGCCCGTCCGTCTCCTTGCCGTCGTCGGGGGTGGCGTCCGTCTGCGTGTACGTGTCCATGTCCAGCCCGTCCAGACACTTGACGGGCTCGCTGCGGGCCACGCCGCGCGGGTCGACCGCGACCATGTCGTAGCGGGCCCGTACCTCGGCCGGGTAGCCGATGCCCGCGTACGCCTGTACGTAGCCGATCGCCGAGCCACCCGGCCCGCCCGGGTTCACGAGCAGCGAGCCCAGCCGTTTGCCGGGGCCGGTGGCCTTCTTGCGGGTGAGGGCGAGCCGGATGTCGCCGGAGGACGGCTCGGCGTAGTCGAGCGGCGCCTTGAGGGTGGCGCACTCGAAGCCGGGGACACCGCAACCGCGCCAGGCCGGCTTCTGACCGTAGTACGACGTCAGCGCCGCGGGCGTGGCCTGCGGCAGCTCGACCAGCGCCGCCTCCGCCGCCGCTGAGGCGGCTGACGTCGTCGCGCTCCCGGAGGAGCAGGCGGAGACGAGCAGCGCGGCCATGACGAGCAGACCGGCCGCGGTTTTGGCCCGGTTTCGTGTCCTGCGGTGGAGACCACCGGAGCCGGAGGCGGAACGGGGGGTGCGCCGTGTGTACATCCAGCGAGCGTAACTCTGGGCGACGGAATGGGTGCCGTGCGTGCGTGTCGCGCCTCGTACGAGTTACGGCGTCAACCCGGCGTCACCTGACTCGGCCCGTTCGGTACGGGGCCGTCAGGGCCGCACCGCAGGGTGCCGGGCCGTCAGGGCCGCACCGCAGGGTGCCGGGCCGTCAGAGCCGCACCGCCGGGTGCCCGGCCGCCCGAGTCGGCCCGCGCGTGCTGGGCCGTCAGAGCCGCACCGCAGGGTGCCGGGCCGTCAGAGCCGCACCGCCGGGTGCCCGGCCGCCCGAGTCGGCCCGCGCGTGCTGGGCCACCAGAGCGGGCCCTTTCGACGCGGGGCGGCCGGGATCAGCCGGCCGTTTCCTCAGCCCGCTCTCAGCGCCATCGTCATCGCCTCCACCGCGAGCAGCGGCGCCACATTGCGGTCGAGGGCGTCGCGGCAGGCGGCGATCGCCTCGATGCGGCGGAGCGTGGACTCCGGGGAGCTGCCGCGGGCGAGGCGCTCCAGGGCGTCCTCGGCGTCCGCGTTGGCGATGGCCACGCGCGAGCCGAGCTGGAGGGCGAGGACGTCGCGGTAGAAGGCCGTGAGGTCGGTCAGGGCCACATCGAGGCTGTCACGCTGCGTGCGCGTTCTGCGGCGCTTCTGCTTGTCCTCCAGGTCCTTCATCACGCCCGCCGTGCCCCGGGGCATGCGGCCGCCCTGGGCGGCGCCGAGAGCGGCCTTCAGCTCCTCGGTCTCCTTGGAGTCCGTCTCCTCCGCGAGCTGCTTTGCGTCCTCGGCGGCCGCGTCGACCAGCTCCTGGGCCGCCTTGAGCGCACCGCCGATGTCCTCGACGCGCAGCGGCAGTCTGAGCACGGCGGCACGGCGTTCGCGCGCGGCCGGGTCGGTGGCCAGGCGGCGTGCCCTCTCGACGTGGCCCTGGGTCGCGCGGGCCGCCGCGGCGGCGACGTCCGGCTCGATGCCCTCGCGGCGGACGAGCATGTCGGCGATGGCGTCGACCCTCGGCGTGCTCAGGTTCAGGTGGCGGCAGCGGGAGCGGATGGTCGGCAGGACGTCCTCGATGGAGGGGGCGCACAGCAGCCAGACCGTGCGGGGGGCGGGCTCCTCCACGGCCTTGAGGACGGCGTTGGCCGACTTCTCGTTCAGCCGCTCGGCGTCCTCGACGAGGATGATCTGCCAGCGGCCGGTCGCCGGCGAGGTGAACGACTTGCGGACGGTGTCGCGCATGTCCTCGGCGAGGATCTGACTGCCGACGGCGGCGACGGAGGTGACGTCGGCGTGTGTGCCGATCAGTGCCGTGTGGCAGCCGTCGCAGAAGCCGCAGCCCGGGGAGCCGCCGAGGGCGCGATCGGGGCTGACGCACTGCAGCGCCGCCGCGAACGCGCGGGCCGCCTGGTTGCGCCCGGCTCCGGGCGGGCCCGTGAACAGCCACGCGTGCGTCATCTTCGACGCCTCGGGCGGCGGGGTGCCGGTGACGGCAGCAGTGACCAGGGCGTCGGCGTCCCGGGCGGCAGCGGCCAGCTGCTCGCTCACCCGCTCCTGCCCGACGAGGTCGTCCCACACGGTCATGGGTCACGCCGCCCTTCCGTCACGTTCCGCGTTGCGTTGCGAGATCCATTGTGGGGGCGACCACTGACAACGCCTGCCGCTGACCCCACCTCGGAGTCACCGCCTGCCGCCCCGTCCGACCTCACGGTCCGCGGGAGCCCCGAGTCCTGGCTCCCACGGACGGTCCGCCGGAGGCGTCAGCGCCCCCGGCCACCCCTGCCGCGGCGGCCGCGTCCTTCGTCCGGCTCCTCGTCGTGCGGCCCGAGCAGCTCGTCCGCCAGCGAGGGCAGGTCGTCCAGCGGCGTCTCCTCGGCCCAGTCGGACCGGCGGCGGCGCGGCGCCCCGTCGGCATCGACCTGGGGCATCTCCCGCGTACGGTCCTCGGTGCCGTCGGGACGGGGGGCCGGGGCGTCCTTACGGAAGTACCCGGGCGGAACCCGGTCAGCCGGTTCGTCGCCGCGCACCGGCGGGAGGACGGCCGTCTCCTCGGCGTCCGCCTGCCGGACCGGAGGCAGCACCGCCGTCTCCTCGGCGTCCGCCTGCCGGACCGGAGGCAGCACCGCCGTCTCGTCGGCCGCACCGGGAGCGTCCCGGTCGGGCACCTGAGGCAGCACCTCGGTCTCGTCCCCGGCGCGAGGCGGAACCGGCGGCTTCGGCAGCTCGGCCGTCACCTCGGCCTCCGACCCGGCGGAGGCGGCCCGGCCCGGACCCTGCTCGTCGTCCCGCACCGGGCGCAGCACGGTCGTGTCGTCCCCCGCACCCCCCGGTGTCACCACCGGCGTGGGCACGGTCGCCGCGTCCTGGCCGGTCGCGGAACCCGCGGTGCCCTTCGGAGCGGTGCTCCTCTGAGCGGTGTTCTTCGGAGCGGTGTTCTTCGGACCGGCCTCGGCCGCGGCCGCCGCCGCCTCGGCGAGCCGCCGGGCCTCCTCGGCCCGCAGCAGTGCCGCCTCGGCCTTGCGCTGCTTGTCCAGGCGGAGCGCCTCGGCCTCGGCTCGCAGTCGCGCCTCCTCCTCGGCCTGCTTGCGGCGCCGCTCGTCCTCCGCCTTGCGGCGGGCCTCCTCCTCGGCGCGGGCCTTCTCCTCCGCGAGGAACCGGGCCCGCTCCTCCTCGGCCTTCCGCTGCGCTTCCTCGGCCCGGCGCCGGGCCTCCTCCGCCTGCCGTTCCGCCTCGCGGCGCTGCGCCTCCTCCAGCTCGCGGCGCTTGCGCTCCTCCTCCTCGGCACGCAGCTTGGCGAGCTGCTCCTGGCGCTCACGCTCCAGGCGCTCCTCCTCGGCCTTGCGGGCGGCCTCTTCCTCGGCCTTGCGGCGGGCTTCCTCCTCGGCCTTCTTCCGCGCCTCCTCCTGGGCCTTGATCTCGGCCTCGGACAGCGGCAGCACCTGGTCGAGCCGGTGCCGGATGACCGTCGTGACGGCCTCGGGCTCCTGGCCGGCGTCGACCACCAGGTACCGCCCGGCGTCGGCGGCGGCCAGGGTGAGGAAACCGGCCCGCACGCGCGCGTGGAACTCGGCGGGCTCCGACTCCAGCCGGTCCGGAGCCTCGGTGAACCGCTCGCGCGCGGTCTCCGGCGCGACGTCCAGCAGCACGGTCAGATGCGGCACGAGCCCGTTCGTCGCCCAGCGGTTGATCCGGGCGATCTCGGTCGGCGACAGGTCGCGGCCGGCGCCCTGGTAGGCGACGGAGGAGTCGATGTACCGGTCGGAGATGACGACCGCGCCACGCTCCAGGGCGGGCCGTACGACGGTGTCGATGTGCTCGGCCCGGTCGGCCGCGTACAGCAGCGCCTCCGCGCGGTGCGACAGTCCCGCGCTCGACACGTCCAGCAGGATCGACCGCAGCCGCTTGCCCACCGGCGTCGCACCGGGCTCGCGCGTCAGCACGACCTCGTGGCCCTTGGCGCGGATCCACTCGGCGAGCGCCTCGGCCTGCGTGGACTTGCCGGCGCCGTCGCCGCCCTCCAGGGCGATGAAGAAGCCGGAGGCCGAGGCCCCCTGCTCGGGGTCGTCACCGCCGAGCAGCGCGTCCTTCAGGTCCTGCCGCAGCGGCACCCCGGAACGGTCGTCGACCTTGGCCAGCACCAGCGCGGCGGCCGGCAGCAGCAGGGCACCGGCCAGCATCAGCGTGAAGGCCGCGCCGCCGTGTGCGAAGACGAACTTGCCGCTCTCCAGCCGGTGTGGCCCGATCGCCGCCGCGACCAGCGGGGCGATGAGCGCGCCGAGCGCCACGCAGACCCGGACGACCGCGTGCAGGTGCTCCGTCGTGCGGGGGCGCCGGTACTCCTCGGTCTCCTGGTCGAGGAGGGTGTGCCCGATGTTGGCGGACAGGCCCGCGCCGACACCGGCCAGCGCGAGGATCAGCAGCACGGTGGTGACGTCCGGGATCAGCCCGGCGGCCAGCAGGGCGACACCGGTGAAGGCGATGGTCAGCGCGAGCAGCCGGCGGCGCGACAGGGCGGGCACCAGGGCGGGCGCCGTACGGATGCCGACGACGACACCGCCGGTCAGCGCGGCCACGAACAGGCCGTAGAGCACCGGGCCGCCGCCCAGGTCCTTGGCGTGCAGCACGGCCACGGCGACGGCGGCCGACACCGCCGCGGCGACGGCGGCGCAGGACAGGACCAGCAGCGGCATCGCGCCGGTGCGGCCCTTGTCGGAGCCGGTGCCGGTCTTCGGGCGGCGCAGCCCCTCGAGCGGCGACCGCGCGCGCGGCGTGCGCGTACCGGGCAGCTCCAGGAAGGTCAGCACGGACAGGGACGCGGCGAACAGCCCGGCGGCCACGTAGGAGGCGAGGGCCGCCTGATGCTGGCCGAACCAGTCGATGCCGGCGCCCAGCAGGTTGTTGAACAGGGACGCGACGACCAGCGCGACGGCGGCGAGGGGGATCGCCACGAAGCCGGTGCGCAGCGACAGCCGGCGCAGTGCGTCCATGTGGTCGGGCAGCGGCCGGACCGTCGCCCCCTCCGGCGGCGGGGCGGGGAGCAGCGCGGGCGCGGCGCTCTCACGGCACACCGTCCAGAACCGCTCGGCGACCCCGGCGACGAAGGCCGTGACGAGGAGGACGGCCAGTGCGCTCTCCGGCGTCCAGTCGATCCACAGGGGCGCGACGATGAGCAGAACGGCGCGCAGACCGTCGGCGCCCACCATGGTCCAGCGCCGGTCGAGCGGGCCGTCCTGCGAGGTGAGTGCGGTGAGCGGGCCGAGCAGAACGGCGCCGAACAGGAGCGTCGCGAGGATGCGCACCCCGAAAACGGTCGCCACTGCGAACGCCACGCCTCGGTAGCCGCCCCCGAAGGAGCCCTCGGCGACGGCCGCCTGAAGTGCCAGGACGACCAGTACGAGTAGGGCGAGGGTGTCCCCCACGCCGCCCACGAGCTGTGCGCTCCACAACCGCTTCAGCTGCGGTCGTCGCAGCAGGGCGCGGACGGCACGCTCGCGGGAGTCCGCGACCAGGGCGTCGTCGGGGGCGGGCTGAGGGGCCGTTGGGTGGTCGGCTCGCGTCATGCGTTCAGCCTATCGGGAGCCACCGACACCCTGGGGGGCGCGGCCTGGCATGCGCACGCCCCGACACCGAAGTGTTGCCGGGGCGTTCGCTTTCCGAACCCTGGGCGAAGAACCGGACGCGATGGTCCGGGTTCCGAACAGGGCTCGAACGACCTCAGTCCTCCGTGGACTTGGCGGCGGTCGCCGTCTTGGCGGCCGTCTTCTTGGCGGTGGTCTTCTTCGCCGTCGTCTTCTTCGCGGTCGTGGTCTTCTTCGCCGCGGTCTTCTTCGCCGTCGTCGCCTTCTTGGCCGGCGCCTTCTTGGCCGCCTTCTTCGCGGTCTTCTTCGCCGGCCCCTTGGCGCGCTTCTCGGCGAGCAGCTCGAAACCGCGCTCCGGGGTGATCTCCTCGACGCTGTCGCCGGAGCGCAGGGTCGCGTTGGTCTCACCGTCGGTGACGTACGGGCCGAAGCGGCCGTCCTTGACCACGACGGGCTTCTCGCTGACCGGGTCGGTGCCCAGCTCCTTCAGCGGCGGCTTGGCCGCGGCCCGGCCACGCTGCTTGGGCTGGGCGTAGATCGCCAGCGCCTCTTCCAGCGTGATCGTGAAGAGCTGCTCCTCGGCCTGGAGTGAGCGCGAGTCCGTGCCCTTCTTCAGGTACGGGCCGTAGCGGCCGTTCTGAGCGGTGATCTCCTGGCCCTCGGCGTCGGCGCCGACGACACGCGGCAGCGACATCAGCTTGAGGGCCTCGTCGAGGGTCACCGTGTCGAGGGACATCGTCTTGAACAGGGACGCCGTGCGCGGCTTGACCGCGTTCTTGCCCGTCCTCGGGGTGCCCTCGGGGAGGACCTCCGTCACGTACGGGCCGTAGCGGCCGTCCTTGGCCACGATCGTGTGGCCGGTGGCCGGGTCCGTGCCCAGCTCGTAGTCGCCGCTCGGCTTGGCGAGCAGCTCCTCCGCGAGGTCGACGGTCAGCTCGTCGGGCGCCAGGTCGTCGGGGATGTCGGCGCGCTGGTGCTGCTCGGTGTCCTTCTCGCCGCGCTCGATGTACGGCCCGTAGCGGCCGACCCGCAGCACGATGTCGTTGGCCACCGGGAACGACGACACCTCGCGGGCGTCGATCGCGCCCAGGTCCGTCACCAGCTCCTTGAGGCCGCCGAGGTGGTCCCCGTCGCCGTTGCCGGCGTCGGCCGCGCCACCGCTGGCGGTGCCCTCGCCGAAGTAGAACCGCTTCAGCCACGGCACGGACTGCGCCTCACCGCGGGCGATGCGGTCGAGGTCGTCCTCCATCTTGGCGGTGAAGTCGTAGTCGACGAGCCGCCCGAAGTGCTTCTCCAGGAGGTTGACCACGGCGAAGGACAGGAAGGACGGCACCAGGGCCGTGCCCTTCTTGAACACGTAGCCGCGGTCGAGGATCGTGCCGATGATCGACGCGTACGTCGACGGGCGGCCGATCTCGCGCTCTTCCAGCTCCTTGACCAGGGAGGCCTCGGTGTAGCGGGCCGGGGGCTTGGTGGCGTGCCCGTCGACCGTGATCTCCTGGGCGCTCAGGGCGTCGCCCTCGGAAACCTGGGGCAGCCGGCGCTCGCGGTCGTCCAGCTCGGCGTTCGGGTCGTCGGCACCCTCGACGTAGGCCTTCAGGAAGCCGTGGAAGGTGATCGTCTTGCCGGACGCGCTGAACTCGACGTCCCGGCCGTCGGCCGCCGTGCCGCCGATCTTCACCGTGACGCTGTTGCCGGTCGCGTCCTTCATCTGGGAGGCGACGGTCCGCTTCCAGATCAGCTCGTACAGCTTGAACTGGTCACCGGTCAGCCCGGTCTCGGCGGGAGTGCGGAAACGATCACCCGAGGGGCGGATCGCCTCGTGGGCCTCCTGCGCGTTCTTGACCTTCCCGGCGTACGTCCTCGGCTGCGGCGGCAGGTAATCGGCGCCGTACAGCTGCGTGACCTGGGCGCGGGCGGCGGCGACCGCCGTGTCGCTCAGGGTCGTGGAGTCCGTACGCATATAGGTGATGTAGCCGTTCTCGTACAGCTTCTGCGCGACCTGCATGGTGGCCTTCGCACCGAAGCCGAGCTTGCGGCTGGCCTCCTGCTGCATCGTCGTCGTACGGAACGGGGCGTACGGCGAGCGGCGGTACGGCTTGGACTCGACCGAGCGGACGGCGAACCGCGTCTGCTCCAGGGCGGCGGCCAGGGCTCGGGCGTTCGCCTCGTCGAGGTGGAGGGTGTTCGCGCTCTTCAGTTGCCCCAGGGAGTCGAAGTCGCGGCCCTGCGCGACCCGCCTGCCGTCGACGGTCTGCAGGCGCGCGACCAGCGACGACGGGTCCGACGAGTCTCCGGCGCGGCCGGTCGCGAAGGTGCCCGTCAGGTCCCAGTACTCAGCCGAACGAAAGGCGATGCGCTCGCGTTCCCGCTCCACCACGAGTCGGGTGGCGACGGACTGGACACGGCCCGCGGACAGCCGCGGCATGACCTTCTTCCACAGCACCGGCGAGACCTCGTAGCCATAGAGGCGGTCGAGGATACGGCGGGTCTCCTGGGCGTCGACGAGCTTCTGGTTGAGCTGGCGCGGGTTGGCGACGGCGGCCTGGATCGCGGCCTTGGTGATCTCGTGGAAGACCATCCGCTTGACCGGGACCTTGGGCTTGAGCACCTCCTGGAGGTGCCAGGCGATGGCCTCGCCCTCGCGGTCCTCATCGGTGGCGAGGAAGAGTTCGTCGGACTCCTTGAGCAGGTCCTTGAGCTTCTTGACCTGCGCCTTCTTGTCGGCGTTGACCACATAGATCGGCTGGAAGTCGTGTTCGACGTCCACACCGAGGCGGCGGACCTCACCGGTGTACTTCTCGGGCACCTCGGCGGCGCCGTTGGGAAGGTCGCGGATGTGCCCGACGCTCGCCTCGACGATGTATCCGGGGCCGAGATAGCCCTTGATCGTCTTCGCCTTGGCGGGCGACTCGACGATGACGAGTCGGCGGCCGCCCTCTGCGGTCTCGCTGGTCGGGGACAACTTCGCTCTTCTCTCCGGTCGACGCTGGGGCCTCCCCGGAGTCGCTTACCGGGGCTGGGTACGTGGTGACGCTGCGGAGTGTGACGGTACATCCCGCCCCCGTGTCAAACGGGAAAAGCCCGCAACGGCCACTCGAACGGTAACCCGACTACCACCAATCCTGCCGCCCGGAGTACCGGGAGCGGGGCGGCCCCTGTGCGGAGCGCTACCCCCCGGTTACCGGCGGCTGCGTCGCCGGAGCCCGCCTCACAGGCGCGTGAAGCACCACGTTCCGAGCGCCAGCGCGAGCACCGAGACCACGCCGGCGAGGGTCGCCGATGCGACAGGCCTCACACCCACGGCGATGGGCCGCTGCCCGCGCACGCAGGTCACGGTCCACGCCAGCAGTGCGCCTCCGAACAGGGAGAACACCGCTCCCGCGAAGATCGCCGGTTCGCTCTCCATGACCCGCCGTGCCCCTCTTCCCCTGTCCGCGCCTCCCCAGCCACGGGAGGCTGACACGCGCGGGCGGCGGGCAGGCGAACCCGAGGTGAACGCAGGGGCGACACGGCGGTGGATCAAGAGCGTCCGGTTCCTCGTGACCCGTTTCGGACGAGGTGTTCAAATCGACTCGAATTTGTTGGCGAGTCTCCTCCACGACCCCGGGGGACCGCCCCTTGGCGGTGCCTTCAGTCACTTCAGCCCCGGCAGTCCATTCTTTCAGTTCAGTCCCTTCAGCGGACCGGCTCCAGGAACCCCTGCTCGACCAGCAGCCGGATCTGGGCCGGGGTGCGGTCGCGCAGCATGACCGGGTCCTCGCCGATCAGCTGGGCGATGGCGTCGAGGATGCGGCCCGCGCTCATCGTGCCGTCGCAGACGCCCGCGAATCCCGCGCCGACGGTGTCCACCCGGGTCGCCCGGCGCATGCCGCGGTTCTGGCGCAGCACGACGTGCTCGGGATCCTCCGCGCCGGGCAGCCCGACCTGCTCCTGCACGATCTCGGCGGCGAGCCGGAAGTGTCCTTCGAGCAGGGCGGCGTCGTCTTGGTCGCGCAGGTGGTCGAGGCAGTCGAAGTGGGCCCGGATCGTGTCGCCGAGCGGCTGCTCGACCGGGTGCGGCCACTCCTCCACCGTGAGCGAGGGCACGGCGGCGCTCGTCCTGCGCAGGGTGATCCAGCCGAAGCCGACGGCCTTCACCTTGCGCGCCTCGAACTCGTCGAGCCATGCGTCGTACCGCGCCTGGTACTCCGCCGTGTCGCCCTGATGGTCGCCGGCGTCACGCAGCCACAGCTCGGCGTACTGATTGACGTCCTGCACCTCGCGCTGCACGATCCACGCGTCGCAGCTCCGGGGCACCCATGACCTGAGCCTGTCCTGCCAGTCCTCCCCTTCCACGTGCTGCCAGTTGGCGAGGAACTGCGCGAACCCGCCCTCGTTCAGCCGCTCCCCTGCCTCCTGAACGAGCGTGCGGCACAGATCGTCCCCGCCCATCCCGCCGTCGCGGTAGGTGAGCCGGGCGCCGGGAGAGATGACGAAGGGCGGGTTGGACACGATCAGGTCGAAGGTCTCGTCGCCGCGGACCGGGTCGAAGAGGGAGCCCTCGCGTCGTTCGACGGCCGAGGTGCCGGACAGCGCCAGCGTGAGCGCGGTGATGTGCAGGGCGCGCGGGTTGAGGTCGGTGGCCACCACGCGCGTGGCGTGCTGCGCGGCGTGCAGGGCCTGGATGCCGGAGCCCGTGCCGAGGTCGAGCGCCGCACCGACGGGCGTACGGACGGTGATGCCGGCGAGGGTCGTGGAGGCTCCGCCGACTCCGAGGACGACCCCTTCCTCACGTCGGCCGATCCCGCCGGCGCCGCCGACCGCGCAGCCGAGGTCGGACACGATGAACCAGTCCTCGCCGCCGGGCCCACCGTAGGGCCGGACGTCCGCGGCGGCGGCGAGTTCGTCCGCGCCGGCCCGGGTCAGCCAGCCGCTCTCCAGGCAGGCGTCCACGGGCAGGACCTCCGCCACGCGCGCGTGCGGCACGGGCTGCTGGAGCAGGAACAGCCGGACGAGCATCTCCAGCGGTGTGTCCCCGCGGGTCGCCCGGAGCGCGGGCACGGTCTCGCTCCGGGCCAGTGCCGCGTACGCGGGGGCGCCGAGCAGTTCAAGCAGTCCGTCGGCGGTGAAGGAGGCCGCGAGCAGGGCGTCCCGGAGCCGGGCGGCGACATCGGGACGGTCGGAGGCGGGCAGCGGGGGCAGGGGTGACTGGCTGGCGTTACTCACGCCCCCCATTGTGGCCGCCGGTGCGGGTGCCGCACCTGCCCCCGCGAGGGGACGACTCGCATTCCTGCCGCACGGCACGCGCTCCCGCCGTACGGCACGCGCTCCCGCCGTACGGCACGCCCTCGCGCCGCACCCGCACTACACACGGTCCCGCCGTACGGCACGCCCTCGCGCCGCACCCGCACTACACACGGTCCCGCCGTACGGCACATCAGACACCGGCGGTCACCTACGACTCAGCCGTCACGCCGGCGTCACCGCACTGCCCGCCGTCCTGGGCCTCAGCTCTGCGTGGTCCCCGCCGGCGCCGTGGCCGCCTTGCAGCTGGACTGCTGGGCCATCGCCTGGCCGACCTCGCCCTCCTCCAGGTTCTTGAGGGCGTCGTTGCCGCTCTGGCTCAGCTTGTCCAGCTCGGTGGCGATGTCCTTCAGACCGTCGGCGAACTTGCCCTGGTCCTTGGTGTCCAGACCGTCGACCTGCTTCTTCAGGGAGGCGTACGAAGCGGAGATCGCGTTGAGCTCCTTGACCGCGTCCTGCTGCTTCTTCTCGCCGTTCTCGACGTCCGGGGCCCCGGCCTTGTTCACGGCCGTCCCGATCGCCTTGTAGGCGTCGGACATGTCCTGGAAGGCCTGTGCGTCGGTCTTCTGGACGTCCTCGGGCGTGCTGTTGTCCGAGGTCTCCTTCTGGATCGCCGCATTGGCCGACTCGATCTTCTTGGCCTGCGGCTGTACGGCGTCACAGACCTGCTTGGCCCAGGAGTCCAGCTTGTCGTTGCCGTCGTCGCCGCCGCAGCCCGACAGCGCCAGTACCAGTGCCGCACCGCCGGACAGTGCGGCCGCGAGCTTCTTGTTCACCGGTTTGGTCCCTTCCATGGCTCTCGGCCCCGGAACATACACGCCAGATGCACGGCACCCGCACGCCGGGAGTCCATTAAGACCGTTTTGTAACCTTTTACACCAAGCGAGAGAAGGCTCACGCGTGAGCGTGTACCCACACAGCGCGGGCGGACGACGCGCCAACGCGCGCCGCCCGCCCGCACCTTGAAACGGGGCCCGGAATCCTCCCTACGAAACCACCGCCGGATCGGCCGACTTGGGCTCCGATCCGGCGTTGTTCTCGTCACCCATCGCGATTCCGCGCCGCTTTGACACGTACACCGCCCCGGCGATCACGAGGAACGCGAGGACGGCGACCAGAATGCGCACTCCGATGCTCTTGTCGGGACCGTAGGAAAACTTGATCACCGCGGGTGCGATGAGCAGCGAGACCAGGTTCATGACCTTCAGCAGCGGGTTGATCGCGGGCCCCGCGGTGTCCTTGAAGGGGTCGCCGACCGTGTCTCCGATCACGGTCGCCGCGTGCGCCTCGCTGCCCTTGCCGCCGTGGTGGCCGTCCTCGACGAGTTTCTTGGCGTTGTCCCAGGCGCCACCGGAGTTGGCGAGGAACACCGCCATCAGGGTGCCCGCGCCGATCGCGCCCGCCAGGAACGCCCCGAGCGGGCCGACACCGAGCGTGAACCCGATGAAGATGGGCGCCATCACGGCCAGCAGACCGGGCGTGGCGAGCTCGCGCAGGGCGTCCTTGGTGCAGATGTCGACGACCTTGCCGTACTCCGGTTTCTCGCTGAAGTCCATGATCCCGGGTTTCTCACGGAACTGCCGCCGCACCTCGTAGACCACGGAACCCGCAGACCGCGACACGGCGTTGATCGCCAGCCCCGAGAAGAGGAAGACGACCGCCGCGCCGGCGATGAGACCCACGAGGTTGTTGGGCTGCGAGATGTCCATCATCAGGCTCATCGGGGCGCCGTCCCCGCTGAGTTTCTCGCCCACGTCCCGTGCGCCGGTGAAGATCGCGTCGCGGTACGACCCGAACAGCGCCGCCGCCGCCAGCACGGCCGTGGCGATCGCGATGCCCTTGGTGATCGCCTTCGTGGTGTTGCCGACCGCGTCCAGGTTGGTGAGCACCTGCGCGCCCGCGCCCTCGACGTCACCGGACATCTCCGCGATGCCCTGCGCGTTGTCGGAGACGGGCCCGAAGGTGTCCATCGCGACGATCACACCGACCGTGGTGAGCAGGCCGGTGCCGGCCAGCGCCACCGCGAACAGCGCCAGCATGATCGACGTGCCGCCGAGCAGGAACGCCCCGTACACACCGAGACCGATCAACAGGGCGGTGTAGACGGCGGATTCGAGACCGACGGAGATACCGGCCAGGACGACGGTGGCCGGGCCGGTGAGCGAGGTCTTGCCGATGTCCCTGACGGGTCGGCGGGTGGTCTCGGTGAAGTAGCCGGTCAGTTGCTGGATGAGGGCGGCGAGCACGATGCCGATGGCCACCGCGACGAGCGCGAGGACCCGCGGGTCGCCGTCCTTGCCCAGGATCGCGGCGTCGGTGACCCCGTCGAGCTCGGAGTACTTGCCCGGCAGGTAGACGAAGACGGCCACCGCCACCAGCACCAGCGAGATCACCGCGGAGATGAAGAACCCGCGGTTGATGGCGCTCATGCCGCTGCGGTCGGCGCGCCGGGGCGCCACCGCGAAGATGCCGATCATGGCGGTGATCACCCCGATCGCCGGCACGAGCAGCGGGAAGCCGAGTCCGGCGTCGCCGAAGGCCGCCGAGCCGAGGATCAGCGCGGCGACCAGGGTCACGGCGTACGACTCGAAGAGGTCGGCCGCCATGCCCGCGCAGTCGCCGACGTTGTCGCCCACGTTGTCGGCGATGGTCGCGGCATTGCGCGGGTCGTCCTCCGGAATGCCCTGTTCGACCTTGCCGACCAGGTCGGCGCCGACGTCGGCGGCCTTGGTGAAGATGCCGCCGCCGACTCGCATGAACATCGCGATCAGCGCGGCCCCGAGGCCGAAGCCCTCGAGCACCTTCGGCGCGTCGGCCGCGTACACCAGCACCACACACGAGGCGCCGAGCAGGCCGAGGCCCACCGTGAACATGCCGACCACACCGCCCGTACGGAAAGCGATCTTCATCGCCTTGTGCGAGACCGTGGTCAGATCCTTTTCCGGCTCGCCTTGAGCCGGAGTGGCTTCACGCGCCGCCGCGGCGACACGCACATTGCTGCGTACGGCGAGCCACATGCCGATATAGCCGGTGGCCGCCGAGAACGCCGCTCCGATCAGAAAGAACACCGACCGTCCGGCACGCTGACTCCAGTCGTCCGCGGGCAGCAGCATGAGCAGGAAGAACACGACCACGGCGAATACGCCGAGCGTGCGCAGCTGACGGGCCAGATAGGCGTTCGCGCCTTCCTGGACCGCTGCCGCGATCTCCTTCATGCTGTCGGTGCCCTCGCCGGCCGCGAGTACCTGGCGCACCAGGACCCCCGCGAGCACCAGGGCCGCCAGTGCGACGACCGCGATGACCACGATGAGGACGCGGTTGCCATCGGTCAGTACGGCGGCTGCGAGGTCTGTGGGATGGCCCGACTGTTGTGAGAGGGAAAGCCCCGCCATTCGTCCTCCTTGACGCTTGGGCTGAGCTCAAGATGTGGACGGGATTGTAGGTACCGGAACCTGATCAAAACAGAGCGCGATAAACGGAATTGGCCGTCCGAAGTAATGCCCTGAAAGCATTCTGAGGCTGCCGGAGGGCGCGCGAATGATCGTGAACGAATTCACGCGATGAACGGCACAGGACCTACTGTAAAGGCGGGCACTGACACCCGCACATGACGAAGGGCCCCACGGGTGGGGCCCTTCGAAGGAACGGTGTGCGCGGTGGCGGGGTCAGACCAGGATCGTCGGCGGCGGCGTGGTCGGCCAGGTCATCTTGATCAGCCCGCCGTGTTCTCCCGCGCTGACCTCGACGTCGTCGACGAGTCCGCTGATGACCGCGAGGCCCATTTCGTCCTCGTCGGCCTCACCGTCGGCGTCGCCGGGTCCGGCCCCGGGAGCGCGCTCGCCGGAGACCGCGTGCGGGGCCTCGTCACCGACCTCGATGGAGAACTGCTTCTCCTCCTCGATCAGCAGCACCTTCACCGGTGCCGAGATCCCGCCGATCTGATGCAGTCCGACGGCTCGGGTGCACGCCTCGCCGACGGCGAGCCTGACCTCGTCGAGGACGGCCTCGTCCACTCCGGCCCTGCGCGCCACCGCTGCCGCCACCAGCCGGGCGGTCCTGACATGCTCGGGCAGCGCGCTGAAGCGGAGCTCAACGGTGGCCATGCATCCCCCTCGCAACTACGGGCGTGCGGTCGAGAGGCTCCGGGCCGCCGAAAGCCCGGGCCCCCTCGGTCTTCACTTCTGCCGAACGACGGCCGGCCCGGGCACGGGGCCCGGGACCGGTGTCAGTCGGTGGCCGCAACCGCTTCCTCGACCGAGGTGTGAATCGGGAACACCTTGGTGAGGCCGGTGATACGGAAGATCTTCAGAATGCGCTCCTGGTTGCAGACCAGGCGCAGGGAGCCCTCATGGGCTCGCACGCGCTTCAGGCCGCCGACCAGTACGCCGAGCCCGGTGGAGTCGAGGAAGTCCACGCCCTCCATGTCGACGACAAGGTGGAAACTGCCGTCGTTCACCAGCTCGACCAACTGCTCGCGCAGCTTGGGCGCGGTATATACGTCGATTTCGCCACCGACCCTGACGATCGTGCGATCGCCCATGGTTTCGGTCGACAGGGACAGGTCCACGGATCCTCCAGCACCTTGCTATCGAGCGGTCGCCCTAAGGGCATTCGGCTTCAGCCCCTGGACGCTTCGCCAGCCGCGATGGCATTCAATCACTTACCGGCAGGCGTGCACGACGCCTTGGCTCCATTGTCCGTCACGCCAGTGACACACTCGGTGCCGATGGCCAAGAATCACCGATCCGATCGAACCCCGACGGACCCCGCCTCCCGACCCGCGCCGGGCGCGGTCCTGGACCGGCTCGCGTCCGGCCCCAGCAGGGCCTCTCGCATTACTCATACGGAGCACTTGCCCCCGCGTGAGGGTCGGCATGCCGTCTGGCCGGACCGGATCCGCGCGGAGGTCGTCGCGGCCGTGCGAGCCGCGGGCATCGAACATCCCTGGGCCCACCAGGCACGCGCGGCCGAGCACGCCCTGGACGGCGAGTCGGTCGTCGTCGCCACCGGCACGGCCTCCGGCAAGTCCCTGGCCTACCTCGTGCCGGTCTTCTCCACCCTTCTGGAGGGCTCGGAGGCCCCGAACGGCCGCGGCGCGACCACCCTCTACCTGGCTCCCACCAAGGCTCTCGCGGCGGACCAGTGCCGCTCCGTGAAGGAACTTTCACATCCGCTGGGCAATTCCGTGCGCCCAGCCGTGTACGACGGCGATACTCCGTTCGAGGAACGCGAGTGGATCCGTCAGTACGCCAACTACGTGCTGACCAACCCGGACATGCTGCACCGCGGCATCCTGCCGTCCCACCCCCGCTGGTCCTCCTTCCTGAAGTCGCTGAAGTACGTCGTCATCGACGAGTGCCACACCTACCGCGGCGTCTTCGGCTCGCACGTCGCCCAGGTGCTGCGCCGGTTGCGCCGGCTGTGTGCCCGCTACGGCGCGTCGCCGGTGTTCCTGCTGGCCTCCGCGACCGCCGCCGAGCCCTCCGTGGCCGCCCGCCGCCTCACCGGCATGCCGGTGCTGGAAGTGGCCGACGACGCCTCCCCCCGCGGTGAACTGGTGTTCGCCCTCTGGGAGCCGCCGCTGACCGAGCTGCACGGCGAGAAGGGCGCCCCCGTCCGCCGTACCGCCACTGCCGAGGCCGCCGACCTGCTGACCGACCTCACCGTGCAGGGCGTGCGCTCGGTCGCCTTCGTCCGTTCCCGGCGTGGCGCCGAGCTGATCTCGGTCATCTCCCAGGAACGGCTGGGCGAGATCGACCGGTCGCTGGCCCGGCGTGTCGCGGCGTACCGGGGCGGCTATCTCCCCGAAGAACGCCGCGCTCTCGAACAAGCCCTCCATTCGGGTGAATTGCTGGGCCTCGCCGCGACGAACGCCCTCGAGCTCGGCATCGACATCTCCGGCCTCGACGCGGTCGTCATCGCCGGCTACCCGGGCACGCGGGCCTCCCTGTGGCAGCAGGCGGGCCGGGCCGGACGGTCCGGGCAGGGGGCACTGGCCGTCCTGGTCGCCCGCGACGACCCGCTGGACACCTTCCTCGTCCACCACCCCGAGGCCCTGTTCGACCAGCCCGTCGAATCGACCGTCCTCGACCCGGACAACCCCTACGTGCTGGCCCCGCACCTGTGCGCGGCCGCCGCGGAGCTGCCTCTGACGGACGAGGACCTCGCCCTGTTCGGCCCGGCCAGCGAGGGCCTCCTGCCCCAGCTGGAGGCCGCGAAGCTGCTGCGCCGCCGCACGAAGGCCTGGCACTGGACCCGCCGCGAGCGCGCCGCCGACCTGACGGACATCCGCGGTGAGGGCGGACGCCCGGTCCAGGTCGTCGAGACCGGCACGGGCCGGCTGCTCGGCACGGTCGACGCCGGCGCCGCGCACTCGACTGTGCACGAGGGGGCCGTCCACCTCCACCAGGGCCGCACGTACCTGGTGCGGTCGCTGGACCTGGAGGACTCCGTCGCCCTCGTCGAGGAGGCCGCCCCGCCGTACTCCACGGTCGCCCGCGACACGACGTCGATCTCCGTCCTGGAGACGGACGTCGAGATCCCGTGGGGCGACGGCCGCCTCTGCTACGGCTCCGTCGAGGTGACGAACCAGGTCGTCTCCTTCCTCCGCAGACGGCTCATCACCGGTGAAGTGCTCGGCGAGACCAAACTCGACCTCCCTCCCCGTACACTGCGCACCCGCGCCGTGTGGTGGACCGTCACCGAGGACCAGCTGGACCGGGCCCGGATCAACCCGGAGATCCTCGGCGGCTCCCTGCACGCCGCCGAGCACGCTTCGATCGGCCTGCTGCCCCTCTTCGCGACCTGCGACCGCTGGGACATCGGCGGCGTGTCGATCCCGCTCCACCCCGACACGCTCCTGCCCACGGTCTTCGTCTACGACGGCCATCCGGGCGGCGCGGGCTTCGCGGAGCGCGCCTTCCACACCGCCCGCACCTGGCTGACCGCCACCCGCCAGGCCATCGCCTCCTGCGAGTGCGACGCCGGCTGCCCGTCCTGCATCCAGTCCCCCAAGTGCGGCAACGGCAACGACCCGCTGCACAAGAGGGGGGCCGTACGGCTCCTCACGGTGCTGCTGGAGGGGGCTCCGGAGGAGAAGGAGGGTGATCCGGAGGAGGAGGGCGCTCCGGGAGCGAAGGAGCGTGATCCGAGGGAGGAGGAGGGCGCTCCGGAAGAGAAGGAGGCGGCGGACGAGGCATCTGAGTGGCCGACCGTGGATCCGGCTGAGCCGCCGCAGGCCCCGCCCTCGCCCTGACCTCCGCCGTGAACGGCCCCCGTCCCGAGGCCGCCGTCACGTCCGAGATCTCCCCGGCGACCTCGCACCGCACGAGCCGCACGCCCTGGGCCCGGGCCACCCGGCCGGCCCGGGCGCAGGCCGCCGAACCGCCGTCGGCCCAGTGGTCCGCCGCGGCGAGCGCCGCGAGATCCGCACCGCCCGCCGCCCGATGCCGGATGACGACAGCCTGCCCGAGCGCCAGGACGACCCCGAACACCACACACAGAACGGCGATCGCCCCCACGCTCCACACGGTGGCGGACCCCTGGTCCGAACCGGCGCCCCTAACACCGGCACATCCCCGGCCCCGTCTCACGTGCCCACCGCCTCCTCCACCGACGCCACGGCCTCCTCGCGCACGGCGAAGGACAGACCGCGCAGCACCGGCGGCTCGGCCACGACGGTCACCCGGACGTGCTCCGCGCCCCGGCTGACGGTCACCTTCGCGCCGGGGGGCGCCGCCTCGCGGGTCAGTTCCACGACCGCTCCGGGCGAGTCCTGGCGGGCCGCCGCACGCGCGCCCGTCCGCGCCGCGTCCACACACTGGATCTGCGCGGCCACGACCAGCAGCCCCCACACCAGCGCCATCGCGAACATCACCAGCACGGGCAGCACCACGGCCGACTCCGCCGTGACGAACCCCCGGTCCGCGCCCCGCTCACATCCGCGCATTGAGGGCCTCCTTCACGATGTTCTGGAGTTCCGCGCTGACCGGGCCGCTCGTGACGACCTTGTAGAGCACCACCGCGAACGCCACCGCCGCGACGATTCCCATCGCGTACTCGGAGGTGACCATCCCCGCGTCCCTCCGCGCCGCCCGCATCCCGCACACCAGGGCACGCAGTCGTGCCCGTACCGCCTGATACATCTCAACCCCCGTAGGAAAGAGTCCGAACTTCCGTACTTCTGCTGGCTGTCGCTCACTGCTTCCGGTCCGTCGCCGCCTCACCCACCACCCCTTCCGAGCACCCCGCCCGCGAGTCCGATCACCACGGGCAGCACGCCGACCGCGATGAACGCAGGCAGGAAGCACAGCCCCACCGGCGCGCTCACCATCACGCCCGCCCGTCGGGCCCTGGCCGTCGCGGCGCGGCCCCAGTCGGCCCGGGCCTCCGCCGCGAGCCGCGCGACCGGCACCGCCGCGGGCAGCCCGGACACATCGGCCCGTTCGAGCAGCCGGGCGAGACCTCCGGCGCCCGCGACGGCGCCCAACCTCCGCCAGGCCGTGCCCGGTTCGCCGCCCAGCCGCACCTCCGCCGCACCCCGGGCGAGGGCGTCGCCGACAGGGCCGCCCAGGGCCTCACCCACCGCCTGCGCCGCGATCACCGGGCCGGCGCCCGCCGCGATGCAAGCCGCCAGCAGGTCGGCGGCGAGGGGCAGTTGCCGTGCCGCCTCAGCGAGGTCGGGTGCCCCCGGGTCCGCGCCGGCCGTCTCCTGCCTCAGCCGCCACCGCCACACCGCCACCGCACCGGCCAGCCCCACAGCGACCCCGGCGAGGCCTCCGACCAGCGCCCATCCGGCGCACGCCACGCCCACCGGGGCCAGCCACGTCCGCGCGAGCCCCCGCACGGCCGGGCTCAGGGCAGGGGCCGTCGCTTCCCGTACCCCCGACAGCTCCGTCAGCCGCCGGCGCATCCTCCTGCGGCGCCGCACCTCCAGCAGCCACCGCACCAGCCATCCGCAGGCCAGCACGATCCCCACACTCACCCCCAGCCTGTGGACGGCTTCTCCGCTCATGCCGCCGTCTCCGCGCCGCGCACGATCCGCTGCACCCACCACAGCCCCAGGCCCTCCAGCGCCCCGCCGGCCGCCAGACAGCCCAGTCCCGCCCCGGTGTGCAGCAGGACGTGGAGGGGATCGGCCCCGAGGGCGGTACCGATGAGGAGCCCCAGGGCCGGCAATCCCGCGAGCATCACCGCCGTGGCCCGGGCGCCCGCCAACTGGGCGCGCAAGTCGGACCGTTGGTCCCGTTCCGCACGCAGGGCGGCAGCGAGCCGGTCGAGCCCGGCCGCGAGCCCCGCGCCCTGGTCCACGGCCACCCGCCAGCACGCCGCGAGTCCCCGTAGCCCCTCGGCGCCCGGTTGCCGCGCCGCCGTGGCCAGCGCCTCCGGCACGTCACCGCCGAACCGCGCCGCCGCAAGCACCTTCGCCCGCGCGTCCGCGAGCCCGCCGCAGTCCCGCGCTGCCCGCAGCAGCCCCTCACCCGGCTGGCGCCCGGCCCGGACCTCACCGGCGAGCGCCCCGCACAGCGCGATCACCGCGTCGGCCCGGCGCTCTCGGTCCCGCCGCACCTCGCCGGCCAGCCGGGTCCGTCGCAGCAGCGGCACCCCGGCCGCCCCGAGGACGGCCGGCAGCACCGACGCACCGAGCATCGCCAGCACCAGCCCGGCCACCGGTGACCACCACTCGGCCCGCGGCCGCCCACGGACACGCCGCAGCCCACCGGTCATCCGCCGCCACCCGGGCGGTCCGCTCCCGACGGCTGCCCCGTCCGCGAGCAGCAACCGCGCCCGCCGCGCCGCCTCCTCACGCTCACCCAGCAGCCAGACAGCCGCCCCCATGCACGCCACGGCCGCACCCATCGACATCTCAGACACCCCCGTCATGACTCGCCCTCTCCACCACGGCCACACCCCTCGACACCTGAAGCACCCCGCCGGGCCTCGCCACCACCGCGGCCACACCCGGCGACCTCAAGCACCCCGTCATGCCTCGCCCTCTCCACCACAACGTCACCCGGCCCACTCGCCTCGCCCCGAAGCAGCCCCCGTAGCCGCTCCCACCCCCGCTCTCGCGCGAACGCCTCCGCTCCCCACCGCAGCGCCGGCACCGTGCGCACGAGGCCCGACGGGTCCCGCTCCAGCACGTGCACCTCCGCGATCCGCCGCCGCCCGGCCCGGTCGCGCACCAGGTGCAGCACCACGGAGAGGGCGGCCGCCAACTGGCTGTGCAGCGCGGCCCGGTCGAGCCCGGCAGCCGTGCCGAGCGCTTCCAGCCGGGCCGGCACGTCGGCGGCGGCGTTGGCGTGGACGGTCCCGCAGCCGCCCTCGTGACCGGTGTTCAACGCGGCCAGCAGATGCACCACTTCGGGCCCGCGCACCTCACCCACGACCAACCGGTCCGGCCGCATCCGCAGCGCCTGGCGCACCAGGTCCTCGAGGGTGACGAGGCCCGCACCCTCCTGGTTGGCGGGTCTGGTCTCCAGCCGCACGACATGGGGATGGTCGGGCCGCAGCTCCGCCGAGTCCTCGGCGAGGACGATCCGCTCGTCCGGCCCCACCAGCCCGAGCAGGGCACTCAGCAGCGTGGTCTTCCCGGTGCCGGTACCGCCGCTGACCAGGAAGGACAGTCGAGCGTCGAGCAGGGCGCGCAGTATGCGGTCCCCGCCCGGCGGCACCGTGCCGGCCCTGACCAGCTCACCGAGGGTGAAGGCTCGCGGCCGTACCACCCGCAGCGACAGGCAGGCGCAGCCCACCGCCACCGGTGGCAGCACGGCGTGCAGCCGGGTTCCGTCGGGCAGCCGGGCGTCGGCCCAGGGTCGGGCGTCGTCCAGCCGCCGTCCGGCGACCGCGGCGAGGCGCTGGGCGAGCCGCCGTACGGCCGCCGCGTCCGCGAACCGCACCGACGTCAGCTCCAGTCCGCCGCCCCGGTCCACCCAGACCCGGTCCGGGGCCGACACCAGCACGTCCGTCACCGACGGATCGGCCAGGAGCGGCTCCAGCGGTCCGCTGCCGATCAACTCGGACCGCAACTGCGCGGCAGCGCCCAGGACTTCGGCGTCCCCGAGGACCCGCCCCTGGTCCCGCAGGGCCTGCGCCACGCGCGCGGGGGTCGGCTCGGCCCCGCTCTCCGCCAGCCACCGCCGCACCCCGTCGAGCAGCGCCGCCCCTTCGAGTCCGGCCAGGGTGCTCATGCCGCACCCGCCTCGACGAGCGCCCGCTCCCAGAACCCCTCGCAGAACCGGGCGAGCGGTCCGCGCGGGGCGGCACCCGGTGGCGCCGTGCCCGCGTCCGGGCGCGACAGCCCCGGCTCGTCGGGCACTTCGCCGACCAGGGGCAGTCCGAGCAGCCGCGCGACCTCACGGTCGTCGAGCCCCGGCGGGTAGGGGCCGCGGACCGCCACCCGCAGATCCCGCAGGACCATGCCGACCGCGGAGGCCACCCGCCCCGCGGCCGCGACGGCCCGCAGCTCGGCCGGCACCACCAGCACGCCCACGTCCAGCTGGGTGAGCACCTCGGCGACGCCGTCGTCGATCCGGCGCGGCAGGTCGACCACGACCGTGCCGCCGCGGCGCCGGGCCGCCGCGAGCACCGCGCGCACCGCCTGCGGCGGGACCGCGATCCGGTCGCCGCGGTCCCAGCTGAGCACCCGCAGCGAATGCAGCTCGGGCAGCGACTCCTCCAGGGCTCCCCCGCCGACCCGTCCGCGCGAGGAGGCGAACGCGGGCCAGCGCAGCCCTTCGGCCGTCTCACCCCCGAGGAGGACATCGAGTCCCCCGCCCAGCGGATCGGCGTCCACGAGGAGCGTGCGCAGTCCCTCCCGCGCGGAGGTGACGGCGAGGGCGCACGCGAGCGTGGACGCTCCGGCACCGCCTCGGCCGCCGATGACGCCCACCGTGAGGGCGGGCCGGCCGACACCCTCGGCCACATCGGCGATCCGGTCGACCAGCCACTGCTCGCCGTCGGGCAGCATCAGGACGTGCTCGGCGCCGATCTCGACGGCACGCCGCCACACCCCGGAGTCGTCCTGGTCCCGGCCGACGAGCACGACTCCCCTTCTGCGCACAGCCCCGCGCACCCGCCGCGCGGCGTCGTCGCCGACCAGAACGAGCGGCGCGGCCTCCCAGCTGCCTCTGCGCTCCGGCACTCCGTGGTGCACCTCGGGTGTGGCGCCCGCCGCCGCGCACAAGCGCAGCAGGTCGTCGAGGAGTTCGCTGTCCTCGGTGACGATCAGCGGTCCGCCCTGCCGCCCTCCGGCGGCGGACGGCGGATCGTGTGTGACGGTTCCGGCCACGCTTTCCATCCCCCTTCGCTGCATGGCTCGCGCGGCCCCTGCGGCCCCGCGATTCCCAAACGTGGGAAGAACCGACAAGCGGCCTCCCCGTGAACGGCCGACAGAAACCGGCCAAACGCCCCCCGGTACTCGGAACCGGCCATGAACTCGCCGCGAGCGGGACGCGTTGAAATCACGGTGCAGCGATCCCCGAAATCGTGTGGATCTTGGTGGATAACTGTGGACGTCCCGGGGGTTGTGAATATCGTCGTCACTCATACCGGTGAGCGGCTCAGGCCCTCTGCGCGACCCCCACAGAGCAGCCCGGCAACTACCGACCGTGACAGGTCAGGTGCATGACAAACGCTTCGACACGCAGCATTCGAAGCGGCTTTCAAGCCGCGCGCAGGATATGAAAACCCACCCGGACATGCGACGACCCCCGCCGGGGGGGAGAGCGGGGGTCGTCCCCACGGCCGACTCGGGGGGGGAGGAGTCGGGCCGGGTTAGCACGGTCGCGAACGATCCGTGACTTCCATGGTGTACCCGAGAGCCTTCTCAGGCAAACCCACAGGCCCCACCTTACGCCGAATGGGCTGCCCCTATGCTCTGGGGCGTGGAAAACCACTCGATGCCCCGCACAGCCGCCTTCTTTGACCTGGACAAGACGGTCATTGCGAAGTCGAGCACGCTCACGTTCAGCAAGTCGTTCTACCAAGGCGGTCTGATCAACCGCAGGGCCGTCTTGCGCACCGCATATGCCCAGTTCGTCTTCCTGGCCGGCGGCGCCGACCACGACCAGATGGAGCGCATGCGCGCATATCTGTCCGCCCTGTGCCGGGGCTGGAACGTGCAGCAGGTCAAGGAGATCGTCGCCGAGACGCTGCACGACCTGATCGACCCGATCATCTACGACGAGGCCGCCTCCCTCATCGAGGAGCACCACACCGCCGGCCGCGACGTCGTGATCGTGTCCACCTCGGGTGCCGAGGTGGTCGAGCCGATCGGCGAACTGCTGGGTGCGGACCGCGTGGTCGCCACCCGCATGGTCGTGGGCGACGACGGCTGCTTCACCGGCGAAGTGGAGTACTACGCGTACGGCCCGACCAAGGCCGAGGCCGTCAGGGAGCTGGCCGAGTCCGAGGGGTACGACCTCAGCCGCTGCTACGCCTACAGCGACTCGGCGACCGATGTGCCGATGCTGGAGTCCGTCGGGCATCCGCATGCCGTGAACCCGGACCGGGCGCTGCGCCGCGAGGCCCTCGCGCGCGGGTGGCCGATCCTGGACTTCCACCGCCCGGTGCGGCTGAAGCAGCGCATTCCCGCGTTCTCCGTCCCGCCGCGCCCGGCGCTCGTGGCGGTCGCGGCGATAGGCGCCGCCGCGGCCACCGCGGGACTCGTCTGGTACGCGAACAGGCGCCGGGCCACGGTCGCTTGACCTGTGGCGATGCCAGGTCCTATGGGAACCCAAAAGTAAAGAAGTGCAGCCTGGACTTCCGCTTGCTTCGGGGCAGGAGTACAAAGGACTCACGGCCCGCGAGACCAAGGACATCCGAGAGGATCACCTTTTAACGCATTTGGCCCCACGGACCGAGCATGAACACCGGGCACCCACGCGACGTCGACCCGTCGAATACGGGCCAGCCGCACCAGGTGGCGGGCAAAGCTCCCGACCTGATGGGCATATATCGAGGACGCTTGGTAACCCGATGCTCATGCCAGCGGCGGTACGAGAACTCGTACCGCCGCATCAATGTTCCGGCCGCGTCTCCTGCCGTGCCCTGTCACGCCGCCGCACCGCGATGGACCGCCCGCGATGTCAGGCCGCCCCGCGCTGCAGCGCCTCGCACACCGCCATCGACTCGCGAGCACCCAGCTCGACGGCCCTGCCGCAGTGGGCGATCCAGGCTGCCACGCCCTCCGGGGTACCGGAGACGTACCCGCCGAGGGCCTCCAGGTAGGCCTCACGCCCCAGCTCCGCGTGGCCGACCTCGGCCGCGCAGACCGACTTCGGGTCCAGGCCGCTGCCGATGAGGACAATACGCTCCGCCGTGCGTGCGATGAGGCCGTTGTGGGACGTGAAGGGACGCAGCGCGAGGAGTTCGCCGTGCACGACGGCGGCCGTCACCAGCGCCGGTGCGGAGCCGCCCGCGATGATCAGCCCGGCCAGTCCGTCCAGCCTGCCGTGCGTCTCGGAGGCGCTCGGCAGCGGCAGCGCGACGAGCGGCTCGCCGACCGGCTCGCCCTCCTTGCGGGGCCGTCCCACCTGGTCGGCCTTGTCCGCGGCCGCCACCAGGTGCAGCCGGGCCAGCACCCGCAGGGGCGACTGCCGCCAGATCGACAGCAGCTGGCCCGCCTCCGCGGTGAGCCGCAGGGCGGCCCCCACGGTGCGGGCCTCGTCGTCGCCGCTGAAGTCCGTGCGCCGGCGCACCTCCTCCAGGGCCCAGTCCGCGCCGGACAGCGCGGCCGAGCCGCGGGCGCCGCGCAGAGCGGCCTCGGAGGTGATCGCGTTGCTGCGCCGCCGCATGACCCGGTGCCCGTAGACCCGGTCGACGGCCTTGCGTACGGACTCCACGGAATCGGCCACTCCGGGCAGCGCCCCCAGGGCCGCGAGGGGATCGGCGCTCGCGCCTGCTGTACTCATGAGTACGACCCTACGCACCCCGGGGCCCCGCTCCGCGGCGGAGTGGCCTTCTTCACGCGCGCGTGCGCCCGGCCTTCACGCGCGTGCGGCCGGCCACGTCCGCCCGGAGGACTACTCCTTGGCCGCCGGAGCGCCCGGGACCCCCTTGGCCGCCGGAGGACCGGGCACGCCCTTGGGTGCCGGGGCGGGCCGGTCCGACAGGAAGGACGCCCAGCCTGCCTGGGGCGCCTGGCCCACCTGCAGGGTGCGCAGCTTCTCCAGCGTCTTCGGGTCCTGTGCGTCCAGCCAGTCCACGAGCTGCCGGAACGAGACGCAGCGCACCTCCTCCTTGGTGCACACCGTCTCGATGACCTCCTCGACGGCCCTCATGTAGGTGCCGCCGTTCCAGGACTCGAAGTGGTTGCCGATGATCAGGGGCGCGCGGTTGCCGTTGTAGGCCCGTGAGAAGCCCTGCAGCAGGCCGTCGCGCATCTGGTCGCCCCAGAAGTCGTGCATGGCGGGGTTGCCCTGGGTCTTGGTGCCCGACTGGTTGACCATGAAGTTGTAGTCCATGGTCAGCTGCTCGAAGGAGTGGCCGGGGAACGGCACGAGCTGCATGGACACGTCCCACAGGCCCTGCTTCTTCTTCGGCCAGACCTGATCGTTCACGCCGCTGGTGTCATAGCGGAAGCCCAGGTCGCGGGCCGCCCTCATGAAGTTGCGCTGGCCCTCGAGGCACGGCGTGCGGGCGCCGATGAGCTCCTTGTCGTAGTCGAAGGGCAGGGGGGCCGCGCCCGTCAGGCCGGTGTTGGTCTTCCAGGTCTTCACGAACTGCTTGGCCTGGGAGATCTCGTCCTTCCAGTCCTGGACGGACCACTCGCCGACACCTCCGCCGCTGCCGCAGAAGTGGCCGTTGAAGTGGGTACCGATCTCGTTGCCCTCCAGCCACGCCAGGCGCAGCTGCTTCGCGGTGGCGGCGATGCCGCGGCGGTCGTTGAAGCCGATGTCGGAGCGGCCCGGGGAGTGCTGCGGCGGCCGGTACCGGTCGCGCTTCTCATCCGGCAGCATGTACACGCCGCTCAGGAAGTACGTCATGGTCGCGTTGTTCTTCTTGGCGACCTTGCGGAAGTGGGAGAACAGCTTCTGGCTGTCCTCGCCCGCGCCGTCCCAGGAGAAGACGACGAACTGCGGGGGCTTCTGCCCAGGCCGCAGGCGTTCCGGCCTGGGCAGGTGCGGCTGGGCGCCGGTGTAGGCGGTGGAGCCGTCTCCGATCAGCCGAACGGCACTCTTCGGCGCCTGTGCCGGTGTCGGCTTCTGCGGGTCGGGGGTCTCTTGCCGGGGGGTGCCGGTCGCGCAACCGGCGAGCGATGCGGCGCAGACCGCGGCGATCACGGAACTCGCGGCGATCCTGTGGGTGGCGGTCATGTTCCGCCCACCTTCTTCCTTCTCTCGGGTGCGGACAGCGCCGCCAAATTCGCACGAGTTCGAGAAGGAATTGATACGACAAGCCGATCAAATAACTACTTCATCCTTCAGAGTGATCCATTAGCCCATTTGCCCGTAAAATCCATGCTCGCCCTTTACTCTGCATTACGATCTGTTTACCGAGCGTTGATTCATCCCGCCGATTTACGCCGTGACCGCCGCGACCGAATCCCGCCCCGAGCGGGACCCCCCAGTTACGCGACCGCGCAGCCCCGGAGGAGACGGGAAACCATGTCAGCCTGCGTCCCCACACGCGCCGCCGATCCGAGCCGCACCGAACGCACCCATCCGCCCCACAGTCCGCCGCCCACCGGACCCCGCCGATTCAGGATCGCGGGTGCCGATGTGTCGGCCTCGATCGCGGTCTTCCTGATCGCCCTGCCCCTGTCCCTGGGCATCGCCCTCGCCACCGGCGCCCCGCTCCAGGCCGGCCTCGTCGCCGCCGCCGTGGGCGGCCTGGTCGCCGGGCGGCTCGGCGGCTCCCCGCTCCAGGTGAGCGGTCCGGCCGCCGGGCTCACCGTCGTCACCGCCGACCTCATCCAGCGCTACGGCTGGCGGACGACCTGCGCCATCACCGTCCTCGCCGGCCTCGCCCAACTCGGCCTGGGCTGCCTGCGCGTGGCCCGTGGCGCCCTCGCCGTCAGCCCCGCCATCGTGCACGGCATGCTCGCCGGGATCGGCGTCACCATCGCCGTCGCCCAGCTGCACATCGTGCTCGGCGGCACACCCCAGAGTTCCGTACCGGACAACCTCCGCGCGCTGCCCGCCCAGTTGGCGCACATGCGCCCCGCGGCCGTGTCGGTGAGCGTGCTGACCCTGGCGCTGCTGCTGCTCTGGCCGAGACTGCCCGGCCGGGCCGGACGCCTGCTGCGCAAGGTCCCGGCCGCGCTCGTCGCCGTCGCCGGAGCCACCGCGGCCGCCGCCCTCGCCGGGCTCCGGCTGCCCAAGGTCGACCTGCCGTCCTGGAGCAACCACGCCTTGGCCGGGCTGCCCGAGGGCCCCGTGCTCGGCCTGGTCGCCGCCGTGCTCACCACCACGCTGGTGTGCAGCGTGCAGTCGCTGCTCGGCGCGGTCGCCGTGGACAAGCTGGTGGCCGTCCGCCCCGGCTTGTCGCCCCGTGTCAGGCGCTCGAACCTCGACCGCGAACTGCTCGGGCAGGGCGCCGCCAACATCGTCTCCGGCTCGCTCGGCGGACTGCCCATCGCCGGTGTCGCCGTGCGGAGTTCGGCGAATGTGCACGCGGGCGCCGTCAGCCGGAACTCCACGATGCTGCACGGCGTTCTCGTAGTGATCGCCGCGCTGCTGATGGTCCCGATCCTGGAGTTCATCCCGCTCGCCTCGCTCGCCGCCCTGGTGATGGCCGTCGGCATCCAGATGGTGTCCCTGAACCACATCCGCACGGTGACCCGCCACCGCGAAGTGTGGGTCTACGCCGTCACCACCCTCGGCGTGGTCTCCCTCGGCGTCCTGGAGGGCGTGGCGCTCGGCATCGCCATGGCCGTCGGCGTCGCCCTGCACCGCCTCACCCGCACCCGCATCACGCACGACGAGAGGGAAGGAGTCCATCACATCCACGTCAGAGGACAGTTGACGTTCCTCGCGGTGCCACGGCTCAGCCGGGCCCTGCATCTCGTGCCCCACGGCGCCGACACCGCCGTCGAGCTGGACGGGTCGTTCATGGACCACGCGGCGTACGAGACGTTGCAGGACTGGCAGAGGACGCACACCGCGCAGGGCGGCACCGTGGAGATCACCGGCCGGCATCCCGGCACCCGCATCTCCGAGCCCCAGGCCTCCGGCGACTGCCGCTGCCGGCCCTGGACACCCTGGCGCAACCACCAGTGCGACGGCCCCCAGTCCGTGCCTCCTGCCGGGAAGAACCCGGACGGGTCGGACCGCTCCGAGCCGGACCCGACGGGTACCGGCGGAGCCAGCGGGCACGAACTGGCGCGTGGCATCAGCGCGTTCCAGCGCAACACCGCACCCCTGGTGCGCACCGAGCTGGCCCGGCTGGCGAGAGAGGGGCAGCGGCCCTCGCAGCTCTTCCTGACCTGCGCCGACTCCCGGCTGGTCACATCGATGATCACCTCCAGTGGTCCGGGCGACCTGTTCGTCGTGCGCAACGTGGGCAACCTCGTCCCGCGCCCGGGCGAGGAGAGCGGCGACGACTCGGTGGCGGCGGCGATCGAGTACGCCGTGGATGTGCTCCGGGTGCGGTCCATCACGGTGTGCGGACACTCGGGATGCGGCGCCATGCAGGCCCTGCTCAACTCCGAGCCGGGCGGCGCCCGGACCCCGCTGAAGCGGTGGCTGCGGCACGGGCTGCCGAGCCTGGAGCGCATGGCCGACGACCGCCTGTCCTGGGGCAGGCTGGCCGGGCGGTCCCCCGAGGACGCGGTCGAGCAGCTCTGCCTGACGAACGTGGTCCAGCAGTTGGAGCACCTTCGTGCCCACGACTCGGTGGCCCGGGCTCTCGACGAGGGCGCCCTTGAGCTGCACGGGATGTACTTCCACGTGGGCGAGGCCCAGGCGTACCTGCTCACCGGCACGGAGACCGGCGGCGTCTTCGACCGCGTGCGGGAGCCGGATCTGTCGGCGTGAGCCGACGCCTGGTGCGGTGCGTCCCCCGCGCCTGAGGCGACTCGCCTCTGGTGCTGTGCGTCCCGCCCCGCGCCTGAGGCGACTCGCCCCGCGCCGGAGGAGGGTGTGCCCCCGATCGACAGCGGGGGCACACCCTGTGGCCCGTCTGACCCCGAGCAGGGTGACCGGCGGCACAGGCACTGAACCTTCCCTGGTCGGCGTCCGTGGGTACGGATGACCCGGTCCCCCACAGCACCGCCCGACAGGTCTAAACCAATCGGCGGTCGACCCTTGTCATCGCACCCCCGGGTCTGATGAGCTGTGGCCTGGGACACAACGGACACCCTGGGAAAGGCAGATGCCGTGAGCAATGAAAGCCTGGCCAACCTTCTGAAGGAGGAGCGACGCTTTGCGCCCCCCGCCGACCTGGCCGCGAACGCCAACGTCACCGCGGAGGCGTATGAACAGGCCAAGGCTGACAGGCTCGGCTTCTGGGCCGAGCAGGCCCGTCGGCTGACCTGGGCCAAGGAGCCCACCGAGACGCTCGACTGGTCGAACCCGCCGTTCGCCAAATGGTTCAAGGACGGCGAGCTCAACGTCGCCTACAACTGCGTCGACCGCCATGTGGAGGCCGGGCTCGGCGACCGGGTCGCCATCCACTTCGAGGGCGAGCCGGGCGACAGCCGCGCGATCACCTACGCCGAGCTCAAGGACGAGGTCTCCAAGGCCGCCAACGCCCTGCTGGAGCTGGGAGTCCAGGCGGGCGACCGGGTCGCCGTCTACATGCCGATGATCCCCGAGACGGCGATCGCGATGCTGGCCTGCGCCCGGATCGGCGCCGCCCACTCGGTCGTCTTCGGCGGCTTCTCCTCGGACGCGCTCGCCACCCGCATCCAGGACGCCGACGCGCGCGTGATCATCACCTCCGACGGCGGCTACCGGCGCGGCAAGCCGTCCGCGCTCAAGCCGGCCGTGGACGAGGCCGTCGAGAAGGCGGGCATCGTCGAACACGTCCTGGTCGTGCGCCGCACGGGCCAGGAGGTCGCCTTCACCGAGGGCCGCGACGTGTGGTGGCACGACGTGGTGGGCCGCCAGAGCGCGGAGCACACCCCGCAGGCGTTCGACGCGGAGCACCCGCTGTTCATCCTGTACACCTCGGGAACCACGGGTAAGCCGAAGGGCATCCTGCACACCTCCGGCGGCTACCTCACACAGACCGCCTACACGCACCACGCCGTCTTCGACCTCAAGCCGGAGACCGACGTCTACTGGTGCACCGCCGACGTCGGCTGGGTCACCGGCCACTCGTACATCGTCTACGGGCCGCTGGCGAACGGCGCGACGCAGGTCATGTACGAGGGCACGCCCGACACCCCGCACCAGGGCCGCTTCTGGGAGATCGTGCAGAAGTACGGCGTGACGATCCTCTACACCGCGCCGACCGCGATCCGGACGTTCATGAAGTGGGGCGACGACATCCCCGCCAAGTTCGATCTGTCCAGCCTGCGGGTGCTGGGCTCGGTGGGCGAGCCGATCAACCCCGAGGCGTGGGTCTGGTACCGCAACAACATCGGCGGCGACCGCACCCCGGTCGTCGACACCTGGTGGCAGACCGAGACCGGCTCGATGATGATCACTCCGCTGCCGGGTGTGACCGACACCAAGCCCGGCTCCGCGCAGACGCCGCTGCCCGGCATCTGCGCGACGGTCGTCGACGACGAGGCGAACGAGGTGCCGGACGGCGGGGGCGGCTACCTGGTGCTGACCGAGCCGTGGCCGTCGATGCTGCGCACCATCTGGGGCGACGACCAGCGCTTCATCGACACGTACTGGTCGCGCTTCGAGGGCAAGTACTTCGCCGGTGACGGCGCCAAGAAGGACGACGACGGCGACATCTGGCTGCTCGGCCGGGTCGACGACGTCATGCTCGTCTCGGGCCACAACATCTCCACCACCGAGGTGGAGTCCGCGCTGGTCTCCCACCCCTCGGTCGCCGAGGCGGCCGTGGTCGGCGCGGCGGACGAGACGACCGGGCAGGCGATCGTCGCGTTCGTGATCCTGCGCGGCACGGCGGCCGAGACCGAGACGCTCGTCGACGAGCTGCGCGCCCACGTCGGCGGCGCCCTCGGCCCGATCGCCAAGCCCAAGCGGATCCTGCCGGTGGCCGAGCTGCCCAAGACCCGCTCCGGCAAGATCATGCGGCGGCTGCTGCGGGACGTCGCCGAGAACCGTCAGCTGGGTGACGTCACCACGCTGACGGACTCCACGGTCATGGACCTCATCCAGGCCAAGCTGCCCGCCGCGCCCAGCGAGGACTGATCGCGGCACCGGCATGACGAAACCGGCGGAGGGCACCCGATCACCGGGTGCCCTCCGTCAGTGCGTCCCCGCGGCGAGGGCCGCCGGATGCGCACAGCCGTACGTTTACCTAAACTAAGCAAAACAAGTGCTCCATGGTGCGCCGGGAAGTCTGGTCGGCAAGTGTTCCGTCCTGCCCGCCCCGACCCCGGAGGTTCCCCCCGTGACCGCGCCCCGCTCCACCACCACCCGCAAGGTCCTCGGCCGGCTGTCGCTGCCCGAGCGGAACTACGTGGCGGACGCGCTGCGCACCGAGACCGTCGGTGGAGTGCTGCTGCTCGCCGCCGCGGTCACCGCGCTGCTCTGGGCCAACATCCCCGCGCTGCAGGACAGCTACGAGAGCGTCTCCCACTTCCACCTGGGCCCCGCCGCCCTGGGCCTGAACCTGTCGATCGCGCACTGGGCCGCCGACGGACTGCTGGCGATCTTCTTCTTCGTCGCCGGGATCGAGCTCAAGCGCGAGCTCGTCGCGGGCGACCTGCGTGATCCGAAGGCCGCCGCGCTCCCGGTCGTTGCCGCCCTGTGCGGCATGGCCGTACCAGCGCTCGTCTACACCGTCACCGCCGTGGCCGGCGGGGGCTCCCTGGCCGGCTGGGCCGTGCCCACCGCCACCGACATCGCCTTCGCGCTCGCCGTGCTCGCGGTCATCGGCACGTCCCTGCCGAGCGCGCTGCGGGCCTTCCTGCTCACCCTCGCCGTGGTCGACGACCTCTTCGCGATCCTGATCATCGCGGTGTTCTTCACCGCCGACCTGAACTTCGCCGCGCTCGGCGGCGCCGTCGCCGGTCTGGTGCTCTTCTGGCTGCTGCTGCGGGGCGGCGTGCGCGGCTGGTACGTGTACGTGCCGCTCGCCCTCGTCGTCTGGGCGCTGATGTACAACAGCGGCATCCACGCCACCATCGCCGGTGTCGCCATGGGCCTGATGCTGCGCTGCCACCGCCACGAGGGCGAGGACCACTCCCCCGGCGAGCGCATCGAGCACCTCGTGCGGCCCTTGTCGGCGGGACTCGCCGTGCCGCTGTTCGCCCTCTTCAGCGCCGGTGTCGCCATCTCCGGCGGGGCACTCGCCGACGTGTTCACCAGGCCGGAGACCCTCGGTGTCGTCCTCGGGCTCGTCGTCGGCAAGGTGCTCGGCATCTTCGGCGGGACATGGCTGGCGGCCCGCTTCACCCGGGCGTCGCTCAGCGACGACCTCGCCTGGGCGGACGTGTTGGCGGTGGCGAGTCTCGCCGGCATCGGCTTCACCGTGTCGCTGCTCATCGGCGAACTCGCCTTCGAAGGCGACCAGACGATGACGAACGAGGTGAAGGCCGCCGTCCTGCTGGGCTCGCTCATCGCCGCGACACTCGCGACGGTCCTGCTGAAGGTCCGGAACGCCAAGTACCGCCGTATGTGCGAGGACGAGGAGCGCGACGAGGACGCGGACGGCATCCCGGACGTCTACGAGGAGGACGACCCGGCGTACCACCTGCGGCTCGCCGCGCTCTACGAGGGCAAGGCCGCGGAACACCGGAGGATCGCCCAGGAGAAGGCAGCCGCGCGCCACGGGCTTGCCGAAGTAACGGGCGGGGCAGGCGAGGACCACCACCGTCCGGCATGATCTGACGAGACGGTACAAAAGACGGGACCGTACGCGGTCATGCCGTGCGCAGTCGGACGACTGCGCACGAGTCAGACGGAAGACGCGACATCGGACCGTACGCAGAAGAGGGAGACCGCGATGAGCGCACCCGACGGCAGCCCGGTCGGCGCCGAACGCAGCATCGGCCAGCTGTTCGCCTCGGCGACGGCGGAAATGTCGGCGCTGGTGCACGACGAGATCGCGCTGGCGAAGGCGCAGCTCAAGCAGGACGTGAAGCGCGGCGCCACGAGCGGCGGCGCCTTCTCGGCGGCCGGCGCGGTGCTGATCTTCTCGCTGCCGATGCTGAACTTCGCGCTGGCATACGGCATCCGCACCTGGAGCGACTGGAACCTCGCGGTCTGCTTCCTGCTGTCGTTCGCGGCGAACGTGCTGGTCGCGGGCGTCCTCGCGCTGGTCGGCGTGATCTTCGCGAAGAAGGCCAAGAAGAGCAAGGGCCCGCAGAAGGTCGCCGCGTCGATGAAGGAGACCGCGGTCGTGCTGCAGACGGCCAAGCCGCATCCGCGGCCGGAGCTCCCGCAGGACCGGGTCCCCGAGGCCATCGAGGCTGTGGCACGCTCGTCGTCATGACAGACCCCGCCAATCCCCCCGCACAACCGGCTTCGGCTGTCCTCCTCGACGTTCCCGGCGGGCGCGAGGTGAGCCATCGCGACGTCGCCGCCAACGGCGCCCGCTTCCACATCGCCGAACTGGGGGACGGGCCGCTGGTCCTGCTGCTGCACGGCTTCCCTCAGTTCTGGTGGACCTGGCGGCACCAGCTGGTGGCGCTCGCCGACGCCGGCTTCCGGGCCGTCGCCATGGACCTGCGGGGCGTCGGCGGCAGCGACCGCACACCGCGCGGCTACGACCCCGCCAACCTCGCGCTCGACGTCACCGGCGTCATCCGCTCCCTCGGCGAGCCCGACGCCGCGCTGGTCGGCCACGACCTCGGCGGATACCTCGCGTGGACGGCCGCCGCGATGCGCCCCAAGCTGGTGCGGCGGCTGGCGGTCTCGTCCATGCCGCACCCGCGGCGCTGGCGCTCGGCCATGCTGAGGGACGTCAAGCAGAGCCGCGCCGGTTCACACATCTGGGGATTCCAGCGGCCCTGGATCCCGGAGCGGCAGCTCACCGCCGACGACGGGGCCCTCGTCGCGGAGCTGATCCAGGAGTGGTCCGGGCCGCGCCCGCCCGAGGACGAGGCGCTGCAGGCGTACCGCCGCGCCATGTGCATCCCCTCCGCGGCGCACTGCGCGGTCGAGCCGTACCGCTGGATGGTGCGCTCCCTGGCCCGCCCGGACGGTATCCAGTTCAACCGGCGGATGAAGCGGCCCGTGCGCGTGCCGACCCTGCATCTGCACGGCTCGCTCGATCCCGTGATGCGCACGCGCAGCGCGGCCGGGTCCGGCGAGTACGTCGAAGCCCCCTACCGCTGGCGCCTGTTCGACGGACTCGGCCACTTCCCGCACGAGGAGGACCCGGTCGCCTTCTCCTCGGAACTCATCAACTGGCTGCGGGATCCCGAACCCGACCGGTGACCGGCCGGCCCCGCCCGGTCACCGGCACGTGAACGGTTGTCTGACGAACGGCCAATTGCCCGGCGCATAGGCCAATTGGACGCCCCGGGAGCGGTTATCGACCATGGGGCGGGGGCACACGTCGGGGTATGGGCTGGACGCACGACTACAGTGACGCAACCCGCAATCGCCGCTCGGCGGGCGGTGCGAACCCCCACCGGCGAAGCGGCGCACCGCAGATGGCGACCGCGGACCCCCGGGTGGGGATTCCGCGTATCCTCCGCCGCCGGGCCCGCTGGGTGTCCGTACGACTGCGCCACACTCGCGACTGAGGCATCACTCGCGCGAGTGACACCCCGCCACCTGCCGCTCCCCGGCCGCGCCTGGAGCGGCCCGAGCCCTACAGGGCGCAGCTGTCGCTGCCCACCTGCTGGGTGGCGGTACGACCCTTGGTGATGTCATCCCGGATCTCGTCCACGGTCAGGGCGTATCCCGTCTCCGCGTCGTCGAGCGACTTGGCGAAGACGACGCCGTAGACCTTGCCGTCGGGGGTGAGCAGCGGGCCGCCGGAGTTGCCCTGGCGGACGTTCGCGAAGAGGGAGTAGACGTCGCGGCGGACCGTGCCGCGGTGGTAGATGTCCGGGCCGTTGGCGGTGATGCGACCGCGCACGCGGGCGGCCCGCACGTCGTACGCCCCGTTCTCCGGGAAGCCCGCGACGATCGCGCCGTCGCCGCTGCTCGCGTCGTTCTCGGTGAACCGCAGGACGGGCGCCTTGAGATCGGGCACGTCGAGGACGGCGATGTCGCGCCGCCAGTCGTAGAGCACGACCTTGGCGTCGTACTTCCTGCCCTCGCCGCCTATCTGCACGGTCGGCTCGTCGACTCCGCCCACCACGTGCGCGTTGGTCATCACGCGGCGGTCGGAGAAGACGAAGCCGGTGCCCTCCAGGACCTTGCCGCAGCTCGGGGCCGTGCCCATGACCTTGACGATGGAGCGCTGGGCGCGGTTCGCCACGGGACTGTTCGCCAGCGCCGGGTCGGGCGGCTGGACGTCGGTGATCGGCTCGTTCGAGAAGGGGCTGAAGACCTGCGGGAAGCCGTTCTGTGCGAGGACGGAGGAGAAGTCCGCGAACCAGGTGGCGGCCTGGTCCGGCAGGGCCTGCGAGACGCCCAGCAGCACCTTGGAGTTGCGGACCTCCTTGCCGAGCGTCGGCAGTGTGGTGCCCGCGAGGGCCGAGCCGATCAGCCAGGCGACCAGGAGCATCGCCACGACGTTGACCAGGGCGCCGCCGGTGGCGTCGAGGGCCCGGGCCGGGGACCAGGTGATGTGCCGGCGAAGCTTGTTGCCGAGGTGGGTGGTGAGGGCCTGACCGACGGAGGCGCAGACGATGACGACGACGACCGCGACGACGGCGGCGGTCGTGCTCACCTCCGCGTTGTCCGTCAGCGCGTCCCAGATGACGGGCAGCACGTAGACCGCGACGAGGCCACCGCCCAGGAAGCCGATCACCGACAGGATGCCGACGACGAACCCCTGGCGGTACCCCACGACCGCGAACCACACGGCGGCGACCAGCAACAAGATGTCCAGCACGTTCACGGAGGCCACCCTGTCATGCGCGCCGGTCGAGCGGGACCTGCTTCTCCCGGTCCCAGGGCCGCTCCCAGCCCGCGAAGTGCAGCAGCCGGTCGATGATTCCGGCCGTGAAACCCCAGACAAGGGCGGATTCGACCAGAAATGCCGGACCTCGGTGACCGCTGGGGTGGATGGTGGTCGCTCTGTTTGCGGGATCCGTGAGATCCACCACGGGGACGGTGAAGACCCGGGCGGTCTCGTTCGGATCGACCACGCCGACGGGGCTGGGCTCGCGCCACCAGCCCAGCACGGGTGTGACGACGAAGCCGCTGACCGGGATGTAGAGCCGGGGCAGGACGCCGAAGAGCTGGACGCCGGACGGGTCGAGGCCGGTCTCCTCCTCCGCCTCGCGCAGGGCGGCCCGCAGCGGGCCGTCGCCGTGCGGGTCGCCGTCCTCCGGGTCGAGGGCGCCGCCCGGGAAGGAGGGCTGGCCGGCGTGCGAGCGCAGGGAGCTCGCGCGCTCCATGAGCAGCAGTTCAGGGCCGTGCGCCCCTTCACCGAACAGGACCAGCACGGCGGACTGCCGCCCCGCCCCGTCCTCCGGGGGCAGGAACCGGCTCAGCTGCCTCGGCCGGACGGTCTCCACGGCGTGCACCACCGGGTCCAGCCAGCCGGGCAGCCCGTCCTTGCTCAGCGCCACCGGGCCGCCCTGTGTGTCGCTCGCACGCGTCATCGCCACCCCCGTCGTCCTGCCGCATCCAACGCACGGCGGGCCCGAGATCGTTCCGCGAACGCCCGGGATTCCCAGAACGGGCGGCGCGTGGGGCTCTTCCAACGGCGTGTGGAGCTCTTCGGGTGGCGCGCGGGGTTCTTCGGATGGCGCGTGGGGCTCTTCGCGCCGCACGCCGGGCCGCTCGGGCGGCGCGTGGGACTCTTCCAACGGCGTGTGGAGCTCTTCGGGTGGCGCGCGGGGTTCTTCGGATGGCGCGTGGGGCTCTTCGCGTCGCACGCCGGGCCGCTCGGGCGGCGCGTCGGGAACTGCGGGCGCCTCGGGCAGCTCATCCGGCCCCCAGCGGCGGCGCCGGTTTGCCGCCCGCGTCCAGGTAGGCCTGCGGGGGCTTCAGACGCTGCCCGGGGAAGCCGCCCTTCTCGTACTTGAGGAGCTTCTTCGCCTTCTCCGGGTCGGTCTCGCCCTCGCCGTAGGCCGGGCAGAGCGGGGCGATCGGGCAGGCGCCGCACGCGGGCTTGCGGGCGTGGCAGATGCGGCGGCCGTGCCAGATGACGTGGTGCGACAGATCCGTCCAGTCGCTCTTCGGGAAGAGCGCGCCGATGGCGGCCTCGATCTTGTCCGGGTCGGTCTCGCCGGTCCACCGCCAGCGGCGCACCAGGCGCTGGAAGTGCGTGTCGACGGTGATGCCGGGGCGGCCGAAGGCGTTGCCGAGCACGACGAACGCGGTCTTGCGGCCGACGCCGGGCAGCTTGACCAGGTCCTCCAGCCGGCCGGGCACCTCGCCCCCGAAGTCCTCCACCAAGGCCTTCGACAGCCCTATGACCGACTTCGTCTTGGCCCGGAAGAAGCCGCACGGGCGGAGGATCTCCTCCACCTCCTCGGGGTTGGCCGCGGCCAAGTCCTCCGGGGTCGGGTACTTGGCGAAGAGGGCGGGTGTCGTCTGATTGACGCGCAGGTCGGTCGTCTGGGCGGACAGGACCGTGGCGACGACCAGTTGGAAGGGATTCTCGAAGTCCAGCTCGGGGTGCGCGTACGGAAACACTTCGGCGAGCTCACGGTTGATCCGGCGGGCCCGGCGGACCAGGGCGGTGGGCGACTCGTCGCCCGGCGGGTGGACGACGGCCTTGGCGGGGGCGGCGCCCTTGAGACGGGCGGTGGCCTTCTTGGGCGCGACCGCGACCTTCTTGGCGGCGGGCGCCTTCTTCACGGCGGCACCCTTCGAGGCCTCCTTGGCGGCAGAGGTCTTGGACGCGGCCTTCTTGGCGGACGCGGCCTTCTTCGCGGACGCCGTCTCCTCGGTAGACGCGGCGCCCTTCGCGGAGACCGCCTTCTTCGCAGAGGCGGCCTTCTTCGCAGCCCCGGCCCCCCTCGCGGAGGCCGTCCTCTTCGCAGCCCCGGCCCCCCTCGCGGAGGCCGTCCTCTTCGCGGAAGCCGCCTTCTTCACCGCTTCCGTCTTGCTCTCTTTCGCCGTTTTCCTGCCGCCATCGGGGCTCTGTTCGCCCACAGCGGAATCGCGACGTACAACCACCCGCGCAGCCCCCTCGGCCTGTGCTCTCACCGGCGATTTGGACACCCGGCCAGCCTAAGGCCCGGCACCGACATCCGCCCCGGCCCCTGAAGATCGGCGCCCAATTGGACCCCTGCCGCGTACCCCGGGACACGTGTGCGGCATCCTTGTGACAGATCACACTGTTTGGACCGCCCGGCAAAATGGGCACCACGGTCCCTCGGTACACGGGGGAGCAAGATCCCCTGAGCAGGTCGAATAGGAGAGAACTCGTGGACGACGTTCTGCGGCGCAATCCGCTCTTCGCGGCGCTCGATGACGAGCAGGCCGCGGAGCTCCGCGCCTCCATGAGTGAGGTGACCCTCGCCCGCGGTGACTCGCTGTTCCATGAGGGCGACCCCGGTGACCGCCTGTACGTGGTCACGGAGGGCAAGGTGAAGCTCCACCGCACGTCCCCCGACGGGCGCGAGAACATGCTGGCCGTGGTCGGCCCCGGCGAGCTCATCGGTGAGCTCTCGCTGTTCGACCCGGGCCCGCGCACCGCGACCGCCACGGCACTGACCGAGGTCAAGCTGCTCGGCCTCGGCCACGGCGACCTCCAGCCCTGGCTGAACGCCCGCCCGGAGGTGGCCACGGCGCTCCTGCGCGCCGTCGCGCGCCGGTTGCGCAAGACCAACGACGCGATGTCCGACCTCGTCTTCTCGGACGTCCCGGGCCGTGTCGCCCGCGCCCTGCTCGACCTGTCGCGCCGGTTCGGTGTGCAGTCCGAGGAGGGCATCCACGTCGTGCACGACCTCACGCAGGAGGAGCTGGCCCAACTCGTCGGCGCGTCCCGCGAGACGGTCAACAAGGCCCTCGCGGACTTCGCCCAGCGCGGCTGGCTGCGCCTGGAGGCCCGCGCGGTGATCCTCCTGGACGTGGAGCGCCTCGCGAAGCGCTCGCGCTGACGCACACACCCGCCCGTACGTCGTCGGGCCCCGTCTCCTCACGAGACGGGGCCCGACGTCATGGCCGCGCACGGTCAGATGAGCCCGTGCTCCTCCAGGTAGTCCAGCTGGGCCCGTACCGACAGCTCCGCCGCGGGCCACAGGGAGCGGTCCACGTCGGCGTAGACATGGGCGACGACCTGCGCGGGGGTGCGGTGGCCGTCCTCGACGGCCGTCTCGACCTGGGCGAGGCGGGTGGCGCGGTGGGCGAGGTAGTACTCGACGACGCCCTGGGCGTCCTCCAGGACCGGGCCGTGGCCCGGCAGGACGGTGTGGACGCCGTCGTCGACCGTGAGCGAGCGCAGGCGGCGCAGGGAGTCCAGGTAGTCGCCGAGGCGGCCGTCGGGGTGGGCCACGACCGTCGTGCCGCGACCGAGGATCGTGTCGCCGGTGAGGACCGCACGGTCGGCCGGGAGGTGGAAGGAGAGGGAGTCGGCGGTGTGGCCGGGGGTGGGCACGACGCGCAGTTCCAGCCCGCCGGTCGTGATCACGTCTCCGGCGGCCAGGCCCTCGTCGCCCAGCCGCAGTGCCGGGTCGAGGGCACGCACGCGTGTGCCGGTCAGCTCGGCGAAGCGGGCGGCGCCCTCCGCGTGGTCGGGGTGGCCGTGGGTCAGCAGGGTGAGGGCGACGCGCCGGCCGGCCTGTTCGGCGGTGGCGATAACCCGGCGCAGGTGCTCGTCGTCCAGCGGCCCCGGGTCGATCACCACGGCCAGGTCCGAGTCGGGCTCGGAGACGATCCAGGTGTTCGTGCCGTCCAGGGTCATCGCCGACGCGTTGGGGGCCAGGACGTTGACGGCCCGCGCGGTGGCGGGCCCCGAGAGGACCCCGCCGCGGGGCTGGCCGGGAAGGGCGCTTGCGTCCGTCATGCGGTGGCTCCACCGGTCGGGATGTGCTTGGTGAACTCGTCGTGGCCCGGCCAGGAGAGCACGAGCTCCCCGTCCACCAGACGGGCGGTGGCCAGGACGGGCGTGAGGTCACGCCCCGGGGCGGCGTCGAGCGCCCCGGCGGCCGTCTCGTACGCCGTCAGCTGGCGCAGGGTCGCGATCGTCGGCGGCATCATCAGCATCTCGCCCTTGTCGTACCCGGCTGCCGCCTCGCCCGGCGTGATCCACACCGTGCGGTCGGCCTCCGTGGAGGCGTTGCGGGTGCGCTGCCCCTCGGGGAGCGCGGCCACGAAGAACCAGGTGTCGTAGCGGCGGGCCTCGAACTCCGGGGTGATCCAGCGGGTCCAGGCGCCGAGCAGGTCGGAGCGCAGGACGAGGCCGCGCCGGTCCAGGAACTCCGCGAAGGACAGGTCCCGGGCGACCAGGGCGGCCCGGTCGGCCTCCCAGTCGGCGCCCGTGGTGTCACCGACGACCGAGTCGGCCGCCGGTCCGGCGAGCAGCACGCCCGCCTCCTCGTACGTCTCCCGCACGGCCGCGCAGACGATCGCCTGGGCCGCCGTCTCGTCGACGCCGAGCCGATCGGCCCACCACGCGCGCGTGGGGCCCGCCCAGCGGACGTGATGGTCGTCGTCGCGCGGGTCGACACCGCCGCCCGGATACGCGTACGCGCCTCCGGCGAAGGCCATGGAGGCGCGTCTGCGCAGCATGTGGACGGCGGGGCCGCTGCCCGTGTCCTTCAGGAGCATGACGGTGGCCGCGCGCTTCGGGGTCACCGGGGTGAGGGTGCCGGCCGCGAGTGCGCGGATGCGGTCCGGCCACTCCGGGGGGTACCACTGACCGTTCGCCATGGGCGCGAGGCTATCCCGTGACGGGCGGATGTTCGAGTGGCCCCGGGGACGAATCCGCAGCTGGGGCCACCGAAGAGGGCGGGGTACGGGGTGCGCGGCCGGGTGCTACGCGAGCTCCACCTGGATCTCGACCTCGACCGGGGCGTCCAGCGGCAGCACCGCGACGCCCACGGCGCTGCGCGCGTGCACGCCCTTGTCGCCGAGGACCTCGCCGAGCAGCTCACTCGCGCCGTTCAGCACCGCGGGCTGGCCCGTGAAGTCGGAGGCCGAGGCGACGAAGCCGACGACCTTCACCACGCGCGCGATGCGGTCCAGGTCACCGGCGACGGACTTCACGGCGGCCAGGGCGTTCAGCGCACACGTGCGTGCCAGCTCCTTGGCCTCCTCCGGGGTGACCTCCGCGCCGACCTTGCCGGTGACCGGAAGCTTGCCGTCCACCATCGGGAGCTGCCCGGCGGTGTAGACGTACGGTCCGGACTGCACGGCCGGCTGGTACGCGGCGAGCGGCGGGACCACCGCGGGCAGGCTCAGGCCGAGCTCGGCCAGCTTCGCCTCGACGGCGCCCACTACTGCTTCTCCCGCTTCAGGTAGGCCACGAGCTGCTCGGGGTTGTTCGGCCCGGGCACGACCTGGACGAGCTCCCAGCCGTCCTCGCCCCAGGTGTCCAGAATCTGCTTCGTGGCGTGGACGAGCAGCGGCACAGTCGAGTATTCCCACTTGGTCATGCGGCCGACTCTAGCCCCTGGCGGGCGGGGGCCACGCGGCCCACCACCGCACCGGTTATCCACAGCCTCCCGCGTAGCACGGGCCCGGACTGGTTAGGCTCGAATACGTGAGCAGGCTCCAGGTCGTCAGCGGCAAGGGCGGTACCGGCAAGACCACGGTGGCCGCGGCCCTAGCGCTGGCCCTGGCCACGGAGGGGAAGCGGACGCTTCTCGTCGAGGTCGAGGGCCGTCAGGGCATCGCGCAGCTCTTCGAAACGGAAGCGCTGCCTTATGAGGAACGGAAGATCGCGATAGCACCCGGGGGCGGGGAGGTGTATGCCCTCGCCATCGACCCCGAACTGGCCCTTCTGGACTACCTCCAGATGTTCTACAAGCTGGGCAGCGCCGGACGGGCCCTGAAGAAGCTCGGCGCGATCGACTTCGCCACCACCATCGCGCCCGGCCTCAGGGACGTCCTCCTGACCGGCAAGGCGTGCGAGGCGGTGCGCCGCAAGGAGCGCAGCGGGCGGTTCGCGTACGACTACGTCGTCATGGACGCCCCGCCGACCGGGCGGATCACCCGCTTCCTGAACGTGAACGACGAGGTCGCGGGCCTCGCCAAGATCGGCCCGATACACAATCAGGCGCAGGCCGTGATGCGGGTGCTGAAGTCGCCGGAGACGGCCGTGCACCTGGTGACGCTGCTGGAGGAAATGCCCGTCCAGGAGACCGTGGACGGCATCGCCGAGCTGCGTTCGGCGCGGCTGCCGGTGGGGCGGATCATCGTGAACATGGTCCGGCCGGAGGTGTTGGACGAGACGGACCTGGAACTCGTACGGACGGTCGCGCGTTCCACGGTCGCGCGGTCCCTGTCGTCCGCGGGGCTCGGCGGGGCGCGGCGCGGAGGGCACGCCGAGCGGCTGGTGGACCCGCTGCTCACGCAGGCCGAGGAGTACGCCGAGCGGTACACGCTGGAGCACGAGCAGCGGGCGGTCCTGACCGAACTGGGCCTGCCGCTGCACGAACTGCCGCTGTTCGCAGAGGGCATGGATCTGGCGGGGCTGTACGAGCTGGCCCGTGAGCTGCGCGAGCAGGGCGTGTCATGAGCCGGAGCGGACAGGGCACGCGAGCAGCACGCGTCACGAGCCGACACGGACACGGCACGCGAGCAGCACGCGTCACGAGCCGACACGGACACGGCACGCGCGCGGCACGCGTCACGAGCCGACACGGACACGGCACGCGAGCAGCACGCGTCACGAGCCGCGACAGACAGGCAAGGCCCGTCATGAGTCGGAAGCAGGGGATGTCATGAGTCGCTCGGACCCGGCCCACACCCACGACCCGGCCCGCCGGCACCTCGCCCCCGCGCGCCTGCTCGACGTCGATCCGCTGCTGGAGAACCCGAAGACCCGGATCGTGGTCTGCTGCGGCTCGGGCGGGGTCGGCAAGACCACCACCGCGGCGGCCCTGGGCCTGCGCGCGGCCGAGCGGGGCCGCAAGGTGGTCGTCCTGACCATCGACCCGGCCCGCCGGCTGGCCCAGTCCATGGGCATCGACTCCCTCGACAACACTCCGCGCCGGGTGAAGGGCATCGACGACTCCGCGGGCGGCGAGCTGCACGCGATGATGCTCGACATGAAGCGCACCTTCGACGAGATCGTCGAGGCGCACGCGGACGGCGAGCGGGCGGCCGCCATCCTGGGCAACCCCTTCTACCAGTCGCTCTCTGCGGGCTTCGCGGGCACGCAGGAGTACATGGCGATGGAGAAGCTCGGGCAGCTGCGCGCCCGGGACGAGTGGGACCTGATCGTCGTCGACACCCCGCCCTCCCGTTCGGCGCTGGACTTCCTGGACGCGCCCAAGCGGCTCGGGTCGTTCCTGGACGGCCGGCTGATCCGGCTGCTGACGGCACCGGCGAAGCTGGGCGGCCGCGCCGGGATGAAGTTCCTGAACGCCGGGATGTCGATGATGACCGGCACCCTCGGCAAGCTGCTCGGCGGTCAGCTCCTCAAGGACGTCCAGACGTTCGTGTCCGCGATGGACACCACCTTCGGCGGTTTCCGCACGCGCGCCGACGCGACGTACAAGCTGCTCCAGGCGCCGGGCACGGCGTTCCTCGTGGTGGCGGCCCCGGAGCGGGACGCGCTGCGCGAGGCCGCGTACTTCGTGGAGCGGCTGGCCGCGGAGGACATGCCGCTCGCCGGTCTCGTGCTCAACCGGGTGCACGGCAGCGGCGCCGACCGGCTGTCGGCCGAGCGGGCGCTCGCCGCCGCGGAAAATCTTGAAGAGCCCCGCATTGTGGATCAGGAGGGCGGGAAAGCAAGTCTTCGTAACTCTCCCGACGCACACGACAGTTCAGACTCTCCCACGTCCGGAACACCAGATCAGGCCCTGGCATCGGCTCCCGAGGGTGGCTCCCCCACCGAAGACGCCGAGCATGCCGAGGACACCGAGCACACCACGGACTCTGAGCACGCCGACGACCCCGAGCGGTCCGTCGACCAGCTCACCGCAGGCCTGCTGAGGCTGCACGCCGATCGCATGCAGTTGCTCTCCCGTGAGCAGCGCACGCGTGACCGCTTCACCGCGCTCCACCCCGAGGTGGCCGTGACGGAAGTGGCCGCGCTGCCCGGCGACGTGCACGACCTCGCGGGACTGCGCGACATCGGCGACCGCCTCGCGGCCGACGAACGCGAGCTGCCCGGCCCTGCCGACCAGCCGGAGCCGCCTGAGGCGCGTGCCTGAGGCGCGTGCCCGGAGGGCAACCCGGCGAGGGCGCAGGGCTCGTGACGAAGGGCGAAGAACCCGTAGGTGATGGCGAAGGGCCCGGAGAGGGCCCTCGAACCTGGACCTGGGAGGCTCCCCGGAGGGAGGGGCTCCTCAGCTCACCGCCGCGTAGTTCTCGTAGATCTCGTCGTCGTCGAGGGGCAGAACACCGCACCCCCGCTCGTACTCCGTGCGCGCCGTCTCCAGCAGCCGGCGCCAGGAGGTCACAGTGGGACGCCTGCGCAGCAGTGCGCGGCGCTCCCGCTCCGTCATGCCTCCCCACACGCCGAACTCGACGCGGTTGTCGAGCGCGTCGGCCAGGCACTCCGTGCGCACCGGGCATCCGGTGCACACCGCCTTGGCCCTGTTCTGCGCTGCTCCTTGAACGAACAGTTCGTCCGGATCGGTAGTGCGGCAGGCCGCCTGCGCACTCCAGTCGACTACCCAGCCCATACCGGCGCCGTCCTCTCCCGAATCGAGGCTCCCCCACGGCGGCAGCGGCATATTCACCGCCGCCAGTTGAGGACGTTACGGAAGGTGGGCACAGCGCAACACCCCCTTCGGGCCCAATCTTGAATGGCCCGAACGGACTATGGGTAAGCGGCAGATCACCCGGGGGAGTGAGCTGGCGACATACGTAACCTTCCCGGCAAACCGGAACAGTTCAGTTGCGTCACATGGGACGCCGTATGACACACAAGGCGGATTCGGACACGGCCCCATCAAAAAAGTTGGGGAACACCCGGAACGATTCGGGGTCGTCGGACGTATTGATACGTGACCTCACTGCTGTGACAGTTGAGAGCAGCTTAGGCCAAGGCCTATACGCCTGTCCGGCGAATGAGAACGTAGGCTGCCCTCATGCCAAACAAGCGCTCGGGCGGTGGTCTGTCTCCCACGCAGCAGGCCGCCAAGTTCCTCGGTGTCAGTGTCCTCGCGGGAGCCGTGCTGGCCGGCATCGCGCTGCCCGCGGTGGGCGCACTGGGACTGGCGGCCAAGGGATCGGTCGAGAGCTTCGACGAGCTCCCGGCCAACATGAAGACCCCGCCGCTGAGTCAGCGCACCACGATCCTCGACGCCGACGGCGGCCAGATCGCCACGGTCTACTCGCGCGACCGCACGGTGGTCCCCCTCAAGGACATCTCGCCGTACATGCAGAAGGCGATCGTCGCGATCGAGGACTCGCGCTTCTACCAGCACGGCGCGGTCGACCTGAAGGGCGTCCTGCGCGCCCTCAACAAGAACGCGCAGACCGGCGGAGTCTCCGAGGGCGCCTCCACGCTGACGCAGCAGTACGTGAAGAACGTCTTCATCGAGGAGGCGGGCGACGACCCGACTAAGGTCGCGCAGGCCACCCAGCAGACCATCGGCCGCAAGATCCGCGAGCTCAAGTACGCGATCCAGGTCGAGGAGGAGCTGGGCAAGAAGAAGATCCTCGAGAACTACCTGAACATCACGTTCTTCGGCCAGCAGGCCTACGGCGTCGAGGCCGCCGCCCAGCGCTACTTCTCCGAGTCCGCCGAGGACCTCAGCCTGGAGCAGGCGGCCCTGCTCGCCGGCATCGTCCAGTCGCCCAGCCGGTATGACCCGGTCAACGACGAGGCGGAGGCCACCAAGCGCCGCAACACCGTGCTGCAGCGCATGGCGGCCGTCGGTGACATCTCCCGGGCGCAGGCCGCCGACGCGATGAAGGCGCCGCTCGGCCTGAAGGTCAGCAAGCCCAAGAACGGCTGCATCACGGCGGTCAAGGGCGCGGGCTTCTTCTGTGACTACGTGCGCGAGGTCTTCCTGACCGACCCGGTCTTCGGCAAGACCAAGGAGCAGCGCGCGAAGATCTGGAACCAGGGCGGCCTCACCATCCGCACAACGATGGACCCGCAGTCCCAGAACGCGGCGCAGCGCTCCATCAAGGACCACGTCTACAAGAGCGACGAGGTGGCCACCGCCGCCTCCATCGTCCAGCCCGGCACCGGCAAGATCCTCGCCATGGGCCAGTCGCGTCCGTACGGCTTCAAGAAGAACGAGACGCAGATCAACCTCTCCGTCGACCAGTCGATGGGCGGCGGCATGGGCTACCAGCCCGGTTCGACGTTCAAGCCGATCGTGGCCGCAGCGGCCCTCGAGGACGGCATGCCGGCGAACAAGGTGTACTCGTCGCCGTACCGGATGGCGTACCCGAGCCCGGTCTCGGCCTGTGACGGCAAGCGGTGGATGAACGACCCCAACAGCCCGGCGAAGCTCCAGAACGAGAATTCCTCCGAGGTCGGCCCGTACGACATGCGGGAGGCAACCGCCAAGTCGGTCAACACCTACTACGTGCAGATGATCAGCGACATCGGCATCTGCCCGGTGACGACGATGGCCAAGAAGATGGGGGTCGTGCGGGCCGACGGCGACAAGATGCCGCAGGTGCCCTCCATCGCCCTCGGCACCCAGGAGATGTCCCCGCTGACCATGGCGAACGCGTACGCGACCTTCGCCTCGCGCGGTATGTACTGCACGCCGATCGCCATCGAGTCGGTCAACCGGCGGGTCGGTGACAAGACCACGTCGCTGGAGGTCCCGAAGTCGACCTGCTCGCGCGCGATGTCGGAGAACACCGCCGACACGATCAACACGCTGCTGAAGGGCGTCGTCGAGGACGGTACGGGCACGAAGGCGGGCCTCGGCAGCCGTCCCAGCGCCGGCAAGACCGGTACGACGGACGAGCGCTACGCGGCCTGGTTCGTGGGATACACGCCGAACATGGCCGGTGCGGTCTGGGTCGGCGACCCGGCGCACAAGCGGAAGATGTCCGGCATCACCATCGGCGGCCGGTCGTACGGCAAGGTCTTCGGTGGCGAGGTCCCCGGTCCGATCTGGCGCGACATGATGTCCGGCGCGCTGGAGGGCAAGCCCGTCGAGAACTTCAACTCCGTCCACATCCCCGACAGCAAGCCCCGGGACCGCGGTGACGGCGACGGGGACGGCGGCCGTGACGACGGGGGCAACGGCGACAACGGCAACGGTGGCAACGACGGCTTCATCGGCGGTCTGGTCGGGGGCAACAACGGCGGAGGCGGCGACGAGCCCACGCCCTCGTTCTCCATCCCGGAGGGCTTCATCCGGGGGCAGGGCAACGGCGGGAACGGCAACGGCGGCCGGTTCGGCTGAGCCGGCGGCGTGACCTCACGCGACGAAACGGCCCCCTCTCACCCGCGTGGGTGGGAGGGGGCCGTTTCGTCCGACCGAGACGTCGGCCCGCGCCTGGCTGTAAGGTCGCCTGACCGAAAGGTCACCTGACCGAAAGGTCACCTGACCGAAAGGTCACCTGACCGAAAGATCGCCTGACCGAAAGATCGCCTGAGCGAAAGATCAGCCGACGTCCGACCGAGATGTGCTGGAGGATCAGCCGGCCAGCAGCTTCTTCACCGCGGCGGCGACGCGGCCGCCCTCGGCCTGACCGGCCACCTTCGGGTTCACGATCTTCATGACCGCACCCATGGCCCGCGGACCCTCCGCACCGGCCGCCTTCGCCTCCTCGACGGCCTGGGCGACGATCTCCTGGAGCTGCTCGTCCGACAGCTGCTGCGGCAGGTACGTGGCGAGGACCTCGCCCTCCGCCTTCTCCCGCTCGGCCTGCTCGGCACGACCGCCCTGCGCGAAGGCGTCGGCCGCCTCGCGCCGCTTCTTCGCCTCCCGGGTGATCACCTTCTGCACCTCGTCGTCGGAGAGCTCGCGCTTCTCCTTGCCCGCGACCTCCTCCTTGGTGATCGCGGCGAGCGTCAGCCGGAGCGTCGAGGAACGCAGCTCGTCGCGCTCCTTGATCGCAACGTTGAGGTCTTCCTGCAGCTTCGACTTGAGCGTGGTCATGGGGTCGATTGTCGCAGGTGCGGGAGGAGCGGCGCCCCTCGATTTGTGGGGAGGCCGTCTGATGCCCGGTGCCGTCAGGGGATTCCGGGGCACCGCCCCGGTACGGGCATTCCCGGGTCTGACACGATGGTCTTATGCGCGCGCGATACGGAATACCCCTGGGAATCGCGGCGGCTGGCGCCGCCGGACTGCTGTACTCGGCCGGCTTCGAGGCTCGCTCGTTCCGCCTGCGCCGGGTCACCGTCCCGGTCCTGCCCCCGGGGATGCGTCCCCTGCGCGTGCTCCAGGTCTCCGACATCCACATGGTCGGCGGCCAGCGCAAGAAGCAACGCTGGCTGCGGTCCCTGGCGGGCCTGCGCCCCGACTTCGTGATCAACACGGGCGACAACCTCTCCGACCCGGAGGGCGTCCCGGAGGTCCTGGACACGCTCGGCCCCCTGATGGACTTCCCCGGCGCGTACGTCTTCGGCTCCAACGACTACTACGGCCCCAAGCTGCGCAACCCCGCCCGCTACCTGCTCGAGAAGGCCCAGGGCCGCCACGGGCTCAACGGCAACGCGCCGGCCGAGGGCGTGGTGCACAACCCGTGGGAGGACCTGCGGGACGGTTTCGACGCGGCGGGCTGGCTCAACCTGACCAACACGCGCGGCGAGCTCAAGCTCGAGGGCGGCTCGGTGGAGCTCACGGGCCTGGACGACCCGCACATCAAGCGGGACCGCTACGCGCAGGTGGCGGGCGGCCCGTCCGAGGCGGCGGACTTCTCGATGGGCGTCGTGCACGCCCCGTACCTGCGCACCCTGGACGCCTTCACGGCTGACGCCTACCCCCTGATCCTGGCCGGCCACACCCACGGCGGCCAGCTGTGCATCCCCTTCTACGGCGCCCTGGTCACCAACTGCGACCTGGACACGAAACGGGTGAAGGGCCTGTCCACGCACACGGCCGAGGGCAACACGTCGTACCTCCACGTGTCGGCGGGCTGCGGCACGAACCGCTACACACCGGTACGGTTCGCCTGCCCGCCGGAGGCGACGTTGCTGACGTTGGTGGGGCGCGGGGTCCGGGGGAGGTAACGCGAGGGGGCCGACCGGGCCGCCCACCTGCGTCGGTCTGACCAGGTGCGTAACCCGCACAGCCCCGCCCACATCGCCCCCTATGTCCGTTTCTGCCAGCGTGGGGGCATGCCCGCCCCGATCCCCCGGGACATCCCGGACCTCCCAGCGATACCGTCCCCGCCGGCACTGAAGCCCGCCCCGGTGCCGGCCACAGCCGTCGTCTCCCCGGTCCGCCGCCCCGCGGCCGCGGCCTTCCGCCTGCTGATCGCCCTCGCGGCGGTCGCGGGTGTCACCGTCGAACTGCTCCTCGGTGACCCGTCCCGGGTCCTGAGCTCCTTCGCGATCCAGAGCAACATGCTGCTGGCGCTGGTCATGGCACTCTCGGCCCGCCGCGCATGGACGGCGAGCCGGCCCCTGCCGGGTGCCCTACTGGGCGCGACGCTGCTCTACGTCGTCATCGCGGCCCTGGTGCACCACCTGCTCCTGGCGAACGCGGCGAGCCCGTTCTCCCTCACGGGCGAGGCCGCCACCCCGACGGGCCGGCAGGCCCTCTCCGACGCGGTGCTGAACACGGTGACCCCGATCGCGGCCGCACTGGACTGGCTCCTGCTCACGTCCCCCGGCCGCATGCGCCTCCGCCAGGCCAGCACGTGGCTCCTCTACCCCATGGCCTACCTGGCCTTCTGCCTCACCCGGGGCGAGCTGCTCCTCCCGGGCACCCCCGACCGCTACCTCTACCCCTTCCTGGACGTCGGCCAGGACGGCTTCAAGCGCGTTCTCGGCAACGCCCTCCTCCTGGGCCTCTCCTTCTACGCCCTGGCCGTGCTCCTCGTGGGCCTCGACCACGCCCGCCCGAACCCCGTCCGCCAGCGCGGCAAAACCGGATTTCGTCTCTAGCCACCGGTGGGCTAAAGTAAACGTCGTCGCCGCGACAGCAGCGACATCGGGGTGTAGCGCAGCTTGGCAGCGCGCTTCGTTCGGGACGAAGAGGTCGTGGGTTCAAATCCCGCCACCCCGACAGCTGAAACACCAGGTCAGGGCCGGTGCTGAGAGATCAGCAACGGCCCTGATTTGCGTTGCGGACACATTTTGGGAGCCGACTTCGGGGAGCGGCTCCCCAGCGAGATGTTCCGCCTTCGAGTGCGCCGTGCGCTCCGCAAGAGTCACCCCACGGCTTGTGCCGAGGAGACACCAGACGGTACGACGATCGACATGCACCGATGGTCTCCGTCAAATGACCGGCAGCTCGCACTCCTCACCCGCATCAGAGGCTGATCCGACCCCGTCACGTCGGACAGCCCCGAGTTCGCTCTCACCGCCCCGCGCGCTCAAGGAGCGGCGCCTGATCACCATGCCCAAGCAGGATGGGAAGTGGCAGGCGGAGATCACTGACGCGGGGCGCTTCTACCTGGAACACGGCCATCACCCGGACCGGGGAGACCTCCGCCCGCGCGGACGCCGACCTGGTCCTGACCACCCTCGAGTACGCGCTCGCGAGCCGGGAAGTCGAACCGGGCAAGCTGATCCACCATGCGGATCACGGCTGTCAATACACATCCGTGAAGCTCACAACCCGACTGCTGCGAGCGGGCGTTGAAGCATCCATGGGCTCGGTCGGGGACAGCTACGACAACGCTCTCGCGGAGAACCTGTGGATGATCATCAAGACGGAGTGCATCCGCGGCCGCGTCTACGCCACCCGGGCCGAGGCGAACCTCGCTCTGTTCGAGTACATCGACGGCTTCTATAACTCCCGGCGCATCCAGAAGCGGCTCGGCTACCTCAGTCCGGTCGAGTTCGAGGAGAAGCACTACGCCAACCAGGCAACGGCCGAACGAACGAATCTGAAACCCCGTAAACCCGCCCTGACCAGCTGATCAGCACCTCCCGCACGCCGGGGGAACCTCAGGGGGCGCGTTGGCTGGTATCTCAGCGGATGATCCAGAGTGGATCCTGGCTGACCGAGTTACAGTTCGCCACGCTGGTGGCGTCGGCGGGGCGGCGACTTCCAGCGACCATCCCTGGCGACGGCTCCAGGCCGACCGTGTGTTGTCGGCAGCGACGTACTGGCGAACCGATATCACGTTGCGACAGGTGGCACCGCTGGCGGGATCTCGAAGTCCGCCGGCCGACGGCATCCTCGATCATCTGGCACCGCTGGTGGCCATCCCGCCGGTCCTCCGGACACGCAAGGGCACCGTCTACATTTGTCGCCGGCGTATGAATTCGCTGAGCCATTCTTCTAACGGGCTCGCTCACCTCCAGGACACCGCCTTTATACTCAGTGCGGTCCGGGCGGGTCGCGTCTCAGGTGCAGCTGTGCTGTTCTGGAAGCAGCAGCAGGAGGCGACTCCGATGCATCGCAGCTGGGCTACTGCGTTCGTACCCTCTCGGTCGCCCGCACCGACCGGAGCGGGCGGGACGTTGCTGCCCGCGCGGGATCTCGCGGCCGGCTGGATCCTCGTCGTCCTGATCGCGGTCCCCGCCTGGGCGCTGACCATCGGGCAGGCCCGGGACATGGGGGTCGAACCCGGCACCATGGGGATGGCACTGCCCCTCTTCCTGCTGCTCTGGGTGACGATGATGGCGGCCATGATGCTGCCGTCCATGGCACCGGTGGCCATCACCTGGGTGCGAGGCATCGGACGGCAGTCCTCCGGCTGGATTCGGGCCGCCCGCACCATCGAGTTCGTGAGCGGATATCTGCTGGTGTGGACGGCCTTCGGACTGCTCGCCTACGGTGCCCTGGCCCTCACCGGCGACCTGGTGGACGACCATCCGACCGCCGGACGCTGGATCGGCTCGATCGCCTTCCTGCTCGCGGGCCTGTACCAGCTCGGGCCGCTCAAGCACGTCTGCCTGCGGCACTGCCGCGACCCGCTGGGCCATCTGGTGCGCTACGCCGGCTTCCGGCGACCGGCCCGCGACCTGCGGGTGGGCGTCCACCACGGCGCCTACTGCGTCGGCTGCTGCGCCGGGCTGATGGTCGTCCTCGTACCCCTCGGCGTGATGAACGTGGCGGCGATGGCCGGACTGGCCTTGGTGATCTTCGCGGAGAAGCTGTGGTCCCGCGGCTGGCTTCTCTCCGGCGTCGTGGGCGTCGCCTTCGTCGTCCTGGCCGTGCTCGCACCGTTCCAGGACTGGCTGCTGCCGGGGCTGCAGGGCTCGATGCCGTCCATGGACGGCATGTGATCCCGTGTCCCGCCCCTCTCGCACCGTCACCGAGGCGCCACGCGCGCGATTGCCGACGTGGAACGGTTTCCCACCCGGGACGCGAGGTGCAAGCTGGAAGGGAGGCCACCCTCCCGGACCCGGGAGCGGGCTCGGGATACGCGGTCTCGCACTCCGAGTGAGCCCTTTCGGGCTCGGCGGGAGGGAAGCGAGATGACAGAACAGGCCACCACCGGTACACGCTGGCACCTGGCCGGCGACTGGTTCGATGTGTGCAAGTGCGCCATACCCTGCCCCTGCACGTTCGCGCAGCCCCCGACCTACGGCGACTGCGAGGGCGTACTGGTCTGGCACATCCGGGAAGGCACCTTCGGCGACGTACGGCTCGACGGTCTCAACGTCCTGATGCTCGGCTCCTTCGAGGGCAACCCGTGGACCGGCACGCACACCGCTCCGTACGCCGCCGTCTTCCTCGACGAACGCGCCGACGACGAGCAGCGGGCCGCACTCGGGGCCGTCTTCGGCGGTGAGGCAGGAGGATGGCCGGCCCAGTTCGGGGAGATGTTCCACCCCGAGATGCGTGGCATGGACATCGCGCCCATCGTCGTGGAGATCGACGAGGACCTTGCCACCTGGCGAGCCGAGATCCCGGGCCGCGTCACGGCGAGCGCCGAGGCTCTCACCGGCCCGACCACGCCGGACGGCGCTCGCGTCCAGGTCCACAACGCCCCGGGCGCCGAGGTGGGGCCGGGCCAGGTCGCCACGTGGGGCCGGGCCACCGTCGACCGCGCCGACGCGTTCGGCTTCACCTGGGAACGCTCCGGCAAGTCGAGCAAGCACTTCCCGTTCGACTGGAGCGGCCCTGACTGAGGAGGCGGCCGGTCTGGGCTCCGGACTCCGGGCACCGGGCACCGGACTCCGGGCACCGGACTCCGGGCACAGGGCACAGGGCACAGGGCACAGGGCACAGGGCACAGGGCACAGGGCACAGGGCACAGGGCACAGGGCACAGGGCACAGGGCACAGGGCACAGGGC
>NZ_JACHCX010000010.1:9958-126297 GCF_014207295.1 Streptomyces sp. AK010 | reverse complement strand
ACCGGGCACGCACGACGGCCAGATACCAGAAGGGAGGCGCTCTCAAGCGCGTACGAGAGCCGACGATTGGGAGGGAACAGGGCCCTCCTGGCGTAGTAGACGGTGACTCCCCCCAGAGCCAGAGCAAGGACCGCGAGCACGATGGTGAGTCCGTTGAAGCCCTTGCCGTCCAACACCTCGGCAGGCGACCGCGCTTCTCCCCTTCCAGGGCCACACCGAATGACGCGGTGCAAGGTACAGCCGGCGGAACACGCGCCGCTACGAGGAGTCACCTTCAGGTGCCGTTGCCGGCGAGGAGTGCGCGCAGGCGTGGCGTGCCGAGCGCGACCGTTGTGCCGACCCCCAGGACTAGGCCGCCGAGCAGCAGGAAGTACACCGCCGGTGACAGCACGGAGGTCAGGCGGAACAGCTGGCCTCCCACCACCACTCCCACCGCGCCGAACAGGCCGTTCACCGCGAGCAGTCGGCTGGTGCTGCCGGGTGGGGCCACCGCCGCGGCGAGCGCCAGGCCCGCGGGGGCGAGGGCGATCTCGCCGCAGGAGTAGAGCAGGTAGACCAGCAGCAGCCAGTACGGGCCGACCGGGCCGTGCTCGGCCAGCGTGGCCGCTACCGCCATCAGCAGAAAGCCGGCGCCCGCCGCGATCAGCGCGCCCGCGAACTTGACCGGCACGTCCAGTCGCGGCGCCCGTACCCACAGCCGGGCGAAGAGCGGGGCGACCAGCAGGACGAAGAGCGGGTGCACGGACTGGAACCAACTGGCCGGGACCTCGAAGCCGAGCAGGTCCCGGTCGGTGTGACGCTCGGCGAAGAGGCTGAGCACCGAACCGCTCTGCGCGAAGATCATCCAGAAGGCGGCCGACGCCGCCATCAGCGCGGTGAAGCCGGTCAGCCGGCGCCTGTGGGCCGTGCCCGGTGCATGGGCCCGGCGAAGGGACCTCAGGTACCAGAACGGCAGGGTGATGGTCGTCAGGCCGAGGACGGCCAGCAGCACGGGGAGAGGCAGCAGTCCGCAGGACACCGGCACCACCACGAGCGCGCCCACCGCCCCCGTGGCCCACGCGGCGCGGCGGAGCATCGCGAGAGCCTCGGGGCGCGGCACCGGGCGGGGCGGACGCGCGCCGACGTCCCCGTACCGGCGCAGACCGAGGGCGAACTGGATCAGTCCCGCCGCCATGCCGACGGCGGCCGCCGCGAAGCCGAGGTGCCAGGCGACGCGCTCGGCGAGCAGCCCCGTGACGACGGGCGCGATCAGCGCGCTGACCTGGATGCACATGTAGAAGAGCGAGAAGGCCGCCTCGCGGCGGCCCTCCCCGTCCCCGCTGACCCCCGCGACCATGGCCGCCATGGCCGGCTTGACCAGGCCCGTCCCCCCGACGACCAGCAGCAGACCGGCGTAGAGCGTGCCCGTCACCGGAACCGCCAGTACCGCGTGGCCGCAGGTGATCAGCGCACCGCCGAGCAGCACCGCCCGGCGCGCACCCAGCACCCGGTCGGCGAGCCAGCCGCCGGGCAGGCCGGCCATGAAGCTGAGCGACATGTACGCCGCGAAGATCACGGTGGCCGACTGCGGTGCCATGCCCATGCCGCCGCGCGCCTCGGAGGCGGTCAGGTAGAGGACCAGGATCGCCGCCAAGCCGTAGAAGCTGAAGCGCTCCCACAGGTCGACCGCGAGCAGCGTGCCGAAGCCGGGCCCGCGGTCGGCGGCCCGCGGTGGTGCGGAGCCGGCGGTGGCCGGTGGGGACTCCCGTGGGGTGAGGGACGTGTCCACCTCAGGTCACCGGGCCGGTTTGAGTGCCACTCCGGCCAGCATCGCGAGTGCCGGGTCGGGGGTCTCGGCCGGGTCGGGGCGCCACAGCGGAGCCCGGACCACACCGGGCGCCAACAGCTCGAAGTCCTCGAACAGCGCGGCGAGTTCCCGGTTGTCGCGCCAGATCACCTGGCTCACCGCGCCCCGGTACTGCTCGGCCGCCTCCGGCGCCGTCCTCGGGACCTCCTCCGCGCCGGCGTGCGAGATCACCAGGGCGCTGCCGGATGCCAGCCGCTCGGTGTACTGGCGCACCAGGGCGAGTGGATCGTCGCCGTCCGGGACGAAGTGCAGTACGGCGGCGAGGATCAGCGCGACCGGCCGGTCGAAATCGATCAGCCGGCGGGTGTCCTGCGCCTCCAGGATCTCCCGGGACTTGTACAGGTCGCCCTGGAAGACGGCCGCCCGGGGCTCGTCGGCGAGCAGCGCCCGGCCGTGTGCGACGGCCACCGGGTCGATGTCGACGTAGACGACCTTGCTGTCCGGTTGGGCGGCGAGGGCCACGTCGTGCACGTTGCCCTCGGCCGGGATGCCGGACCCGATGTCGAGGAACTGCCGTATGCCGAGCGCGGACAGCTCGCGTACCGCGCGGCGCAGGAAGGCGCGGTTGGCCTTGAGGGTGGCCGGGAGGTCGGGGTTGCCGGCCGCGACCTTGCGGGCGAGTTCCCGGTCCGCCGGGAAGTTGTGGGTGCCGCCGATCCAGTGGTCGTAGACCCGGGCGATGCTCGGGGTGTCGATGTCGACCTCCGGCGGGGCCCAGGCGGGGCGTTCGGTGGTCAGGGGTGCGGGTCCGGTGTCCTGACGTTCCACGGGTGTCTCCTCCAGAAGGGGCGGTGCGGGGTCGGCGGTCACGCCGCGAACACCGGGAGTTCTTCGAGGCCGCGCATCATCAGGCTGCTGCGCCAGCGCAGTTCGTCCGGTTCCACGGCGAGCCGCAGCCCGGGAAGGCGCGCGAAGAGGCGGCTGAGCACGATCCGGCCCTCCAGCCGGGCGAGCGGGGCGCCCAGACAGTGGTGGATGCCGTGGCCGAAGGCGACCGAGCCGGACTGGGCGCGGGTGATGTCCAGCCGGTCCGGGTCGGGGTAGCGGTCCGGGTCCCGGCCGGCGGCGCCGATCGAGATGGTCACGAACTCGCCCTCGGGGATGGTGACGGAGCCGACCTCGACGGGTTCGGTGGTGAAGCGCCAGGTGGCGTTGGTGACCGGACCGTCGTAGCGGAGGAACTCCTCCACGGCCGCGGGCCACAGCGACTCGTCCGACGCGAGCTGCTCACGCACCTCGGGGTGGGTGAGCAGGGCCAGGGCGCCGTTGCCGATGAGGTTGACCGTGGTTTCGTGGCCGGCCACCAGCAGCAGGAACGCCATGGAGATCAGCTCGTCGGACGACAGCTGGTCGCCGGCGTCCCGGGCGTGCACCAGGTCGGTGAGCATGTCGTCGGCCGGTTCGTTCCGCTTGGCCTCGATCAGCTCCGTCAGGTACGTGATCATCGACGCGCTGGCCTCGCGCACCTCGTCGGTACCAGCGCCCGAGACGAGCAGGTTGGACCAGCGGCGGAAGGCGGCCCGGTCGTCCGGGGGCACGCCGAGCAGCCAGCAGATCACCGTGAACGGCACTGGGAAGGCGAGGGCCTCCATGAGGTCCAGCCGCTCGTGCCGGGCCATGGCGTCCAGCAGTTCGTCGGTGAGTTCGGTGATGCGCGGCCGCAGGGACTCCACCCGGTGCGCGGTGAAGGCCCGGCCGACGAGCCGGCGCAGCCGGGTGTGGTCCGGCGGATCACTGTCCAGCATGTGCACGCTGAGAACGTGCGGGAACTGGCTGCGCTCCCCCGACTCGGCGAGGAACTTTCGCTGCTTGTCGGGGTCGGCGAAATTGCGCGGGATGAGGTCCCGGCCGACCCGCATGTCCTTGCTCAGCCGGGGGTCGGCCAGCAGTGCCCGGGCGTGCTCGTGTCCGGTGACCAGCCAGGTGCGCAGGCCGTTCGGTGTCATGACGGGGACGGCGGGGGCGGTGCGCCGCAGGCCGGCCAGCGCCTCGTGCGGGTTCTGGTGGAAGGCCGGGGTGAACAGGTCGGCCGGCGGGGCTGCCGGCCGGGCGTCCGTGCGTGCCATGCTCAGACTCCTTCCTTGACGTCGGCGGCGGGGGCGGCGGCCCGGCCCCCCGGGTAGCCGGCGAGCTCGCGGTAGATCTCGAAGGGCCGGTCCCGGCCGGTGTCGCGCAGCGGCCGCAGCGGTGCCGTCTGGTCCTTGTGGGCGGGGCCGCTCTCCCAGGCGGTGAACGCCTCCCAGTCGGACCAGCGGCTGACCACGACGTAGGAGCGCGGGTCGCCGAGGGCGTGCAGCAGCTTGTTGCCGAGCAGGCCGGCGGTGCCCGCCATCCGTCGGCTGGCCTCGTGGTACGCGGGCAGCACCCGGTCCGGGTCGTCGCTCAGGTGGTAGAGCACCACCTCGATGGCGCCGCCGGTCATGACGCGGCGCCGGCCAGGGCGGCGACGACGTGCATGGTCGTCATGGAGCCACCGCTGCGGTACGGGTGCAGCTTCTGGCGGTGTTCCAGATGGCGGTCGCTGGTCTCGAACTCGCGGAACAGCGGCTCGTCCACCCAGTCGCTGACGATGTAGTAGATACCGTCCTCCTCGGCGCTGCGGGACAGCCACTGGCCGAGGTTGGCGGGGTGAGTGGTGACCGAGTCGCCGACCTCCAGCCACACCTTCTCGAACTCGTGCTCCATGCCGGACTTGATCTGCATGCGCAGCATGACCCGGAAGACCTTCTCGGTGGGCTCGGGCACGTCAGATCCCCCCGTCGACGTTGAGGGTCTCGCCGGTGATGTACGCGGCGGCGTCGGAGAGCAGGAAGAGCACCGGTCCGGCGAGTTCCTCGACGGTGCCGAGGCGGGCCAGGGCGGTCTTCTGGGAGTAGGTGGCGCGCAGTCCGGCGGCGCGCTCGGCGGGCATGTCGGCGAAGGCCTCGGTCTCGATGACGCCGGGGGCGACCACGTTGACCCGGATGCCCTTCGGGCCGAGTTCCTTCGCGAGGGACCGGGTCAGCCCGATCATGGCGGCCTTGGCGGCGGTGTAGTGGGCGCGCAGCGGTATGCCCGCGGCGGCTCCGCGCGAGCCGATGTTGACCACCGAGGAGCCGGCGCCGAGCAGCGGCAGCGCCTGCTGGATGATCCGGTAGGCGGCCGTGAGGTTGGTGTCGAGGATCCGCCCCCACTCGTCGGCGGGCAGTTCCGCGAACGGGATGTGGCTGATCACGCCCGCGTTGTTGACGACGCCGTCGAGCCGTCCGAAGCGGTCCTTGGCCTCGCCGACGAGGCGGTCGGCCTCGGCGGTCTCGCCGAGGTCCGCGCGGATCACGTGGTGGTCGCCGGCGGTCTCCTTCAGCGCCGCGGTCAGGCTGTCGACGGCCTCGCTCTCCTGCCGGTAGCAGGTGACGACGTCGGCGCCCGCCCGGGCCGCGGCGAGGACGATGCCCCGGCCGATGCCGCGGCTGCCGCCGGTGACGAGCAGTTTCCTGCCGTGCAGTGCGAGTTCCACTGGGATCTCCTTATGGGCTGGGCCGCGGCTCAGACGCAGCCGTCGACGTGGATGTTCTGGCCGGTGACGTAGGCGGCGTGGTCGCTGATGAGGAACAGCACGGTCCGGGCGATGTCGTCGACGGTGCCGAGGCGGCCGAGCGCGGTGTAGGACGCGAAGGCCGCGCGCTGCCGCTCGGCCTCCTCGGCGGGCAGTTCGTCGAGCGCCTCGGTGGCGATGCGGCCGGGTGAGACGGTGTTGACGCGGATGCCGCGCGGCCCGAGTTCCCGGGCCAGCGAGCGGGTCATGCCGACCAGTGCGGACTTGACGGCGGTGTAGTGGACGCCGCCGGCCATGCCGATGAAGGCGACCGTGGAGCCGATGTTGACCACCGAGGATCCGGTGGAGAGCAGCGGCAGGGTGCGCCGGGTGACCAGGTGGGTGGCGGTGAGGTTGCCCTGGAGGGTGTCGGCCCACTCGGCGGGTCCGAGGTCGGTGTACGGCCGGGGGCGGAACGTCGCGGCGTTGTTGACGACCGCGTCCAGTCCGCCGGGGCTCGCCTCGCACGCGGCGGCCAGCCGGTCGACGTCCGTCGCTTCGGCGGCGTCGGCGCGCAGCACCTGGTGCTTGCCGGGGGTGCCGGCGAGCTCCTCCTCCAGCGTGGCGACGGCCTCGCCGGGGGTGCGGTAGCAGGTGACGACGTCGGCTCCGGCCCGGGCGGCGGCGAGGACGATGCCCCGGCCGATGCCGCGGCTGCCGCCCGTCACCAGGATGCGCTTGCCCTGGAGTTGCCGGCCGGCCCGGGCCGCGGTCTCCACCTTGGCCTTGATCAGCCGCATCTGGACGGCGGTGTTGCGGTTGAGCCGGGCGGTCATTCCGGCGTCGTCGATCGGGGCGTCGGGCTTCATCGCGAAGTCCTGGATCCAGCGCATCCGTACGCCGCCGGGCACCTCCTCGTACTCCCAGCGGATGTCCATGTGCGCGAAGGGGCCGGTCTCGACCCGGCGGGCCACGACGGTGCGCGTGGCCGGGTCGGGGGTGCGCTCGGAGACCCAGTTCCAAACCGTGCCGTTCTCGTCCGGGTGCAGGGCGAGGCGGAAGGTGACGGTGTCGCCGTCCCGGCCGAGGATCTCGGCGGAGGCGTACTCGTTGAACAGCCGCGGCCAGGCCGCCACGTCGTTGGTCATCGTCCACACCAGGTCCATCGGTGCCTCGACGACGATCGCGTTGTCGGTGTGTCCTGCCATCAGACGCGGGCCTCCGTGAGCCGGGCGTGGACGTAGGTCAGCGCCTCGCGCGGGGTCTGGGTGTGCGAGAGGTCGCCGTCGGGGATCTGGATGCCGTATTCGCGCTCGATGCGGTTGACGAGTTCCAGCAGGGCCAGCGAGTCGTAGCCGAGGTCGGCGAACGAGGTGTCGGCGAAGTGCTCGCCGTCCAGGTCGGTCTGCTCGTCGACCCCGCCGCTCGCGCGCAGGATCCGCCGGATGTCGTCGAGGGTGAACTCCGCCATGGGAAGCCTTTCGTGGGTTGTGAGTGGCTGGGGGCGCGGGAGGGGCCGGTCGGCTGCCGGTGAGCCGGTCACCTCCCGAGGGCGTCGCGGTCCCCGGCGCCCACCACCAGCGCGGAGGTGAAGCCGCCGTGCCCGCGGGCCAGGACCAGGGCGGTACGCGGGTCGGTCTGGCGGGGGCGGTCCAGGACGAGGTCGATCTCGCAACCGGGGGCCGGGCGGCCGAGCCCCGCGGTGTGCGGGACGACCCCGGCGCTCAGGGCGAGCAGCGCGGTCGCCACGTCCAGGGCGGCGCCGCCCGCGTAGAGGCGCCCGGTGAGGGTCTTCGGCGCGGTCACCGGCACTCCGCCGGGCCCGAAGACCTCGGTGATCGCGCGGGCCTCGGCGAGGTCCTCGGCGGGGGTGCCGGAGGCGTCGGCGAGCACCACGTCGACGTCGCCCGGGGCGAGCCCGGCGTCGGCGAGGGCCCGCCGCACGACGGACACCAGCACGCGGTGGTGCGTGGTGGTGCCGTCCGCGGTGGGGTCGAAACCGGCCGCGTAGCCGAGGAGTTCGCCGTACGCCGGGACTCCGCGGGCATGGGCCGACTCGGCGCTCTCGACGACGAGGATGGCTCCGCCCTCCCCCGGGACGAAGCCGGAGGCGGCCGCGTCGAAGGGCAGATAGGCGCGGGCGGGATCGTCCTCGGTGGACAGCCGGCCGGTGGACAGCTGCGCCACCAGGCCGTACGGGCACAGCGAGGCGTCGGTGCCGCCGCTGAGCACGAGCCGGGAGCCGGTGTCCAGCAGCCGCCGGGACTGCCCGAGGGCATCGAGACCGCCGGCCTGCTCGCCGCAGATGACTCCGCAGGGGCCGCGCATGCCGTGCCGGATGGAGACCTGGCCGGTGGTGGCCGCGTAGAACCAGGCGATGGACTGGTACGCCCCGACCCAGGAGGAGCCCTTCTGGTAGAGGTTCTCCATTTCGTGCTGTCCGAACTCGGTGCCGCCCGAGGAACTTGCGGTCACCACCGCCATCTCGTACTCCGGCAGGGTGGCCGGGTCGGCGGCGGCGTCCGCGAGGGCGTCCTCGGCGGCGGCCAGCGCGAAGTGGGTGAAGCGGTCGGTCTGCGGGACGAGCCGTCCCGGCACTTGTTCACCGGCGCGGAATCCGGGGACCTCGCCCGCCACCCGGACCGGGTAGCCGGTCGGGTCGAAGCGGGTGATGCGGCCGAGGCCGCTCTTGCCCGAGAGCACCGACTCCCAGTGCCGGGCGGCGCCGATCCCGGTGGGCGCGACCACGCCGAGCCCGGTGACCACGGACCGGCCGCGCCGGCCGGGACTGATGCCGGAGGCGCTCATGCCGCCTCCCCGTGCGCGAGGTGGGGCCGGCCCAGGACCATCGCCGTCTGGAAGCCGCCGAAGCCGCTGCCGACGCTGAGCACCCGGTCCATGCGGTGCTCGCGGGCCGTCACCGGCACGTAGTCGAGGTCGCACTCGGGGTCGGGCGTGGACAGGTTGGCCGTCGGGGGGACGACCTGGTGGCGCAGGGCGAGGGCACAGGCGGCGATCTCCAGGGAGCCGATGGCGCCGAGCGAGTGCCCGATCATCGACTTGATGGAGCTGACCGGCACCTCGTGGGCCCGCTGTCCGAGGCTGCGTTTGAACGCGGCGGTCTCGTGCCGGTCGTTCTGCTTGGTGCCGGAGCCGTGGGCGTTGATGTAGTCGATCGCGCCGGGGTCGAGCCGCGCCCGGTCCAGGGCGACCCGGACGGCCTCCGCCATCTCCCGGCCGTCGGGCTTGAGTCCGGTCATGTGGAAGGCGTTGCTCCGGCCCGCGAAGCCGAGGATCTCGGCGTACACGGTGGCGCCGCGGCGTCGGGCCGACTCCAGCTCCTCGATCACCATCACGGCGGAGCCCTCGCCCAGGACGAAACCGTCGCGCTGCCCGTCGAAGGGCCGGGAGGCGTGTCGGGGATCGTCGTTGTTGGCGGTGGTGGCCTTGATGGCGTCGAAGCAGGCGGAGGTGATCGGCGACAGCGGGGCATCCGTGGCGCCGGCGAGCACGATGTCGGCGCTGCCCTCCTCGATCAGCTGGACGCCGTGTCCGATGGCGTCCAGTCCCGAGGTGCAGCCCGTGGAGATCAGCGCGACCGGCCCCTCGGCGCCCGCCTGGCGGGCCACCTCGACGGCGAGGGTGCTGGGCACCATATAGCCGTACAGATGGGGGACGCCGTAGCTGTGGTCGACCAGCCACTCGCGGCCGCCGTCGGAGAGGACGGCGTACTCCTCCTCCAGGCCCATGGTGCAGCCGACGGCACTGCCGATGCTGACGCCGACCCGCTCGGGGTCGGTGCCGGGCAGTTCGACTCCGCTGTCCGCGACGGCCTCGCGGGCGGCGACGACCGCGAACTGACCGGCCCGGTCCATCCGGCGCGCCTCCTGCGGGGTGAGCCCCGCGGCGAGCGGATCGAAGTCGCACTCGGCGGCGACCTGCGAGCGGAAGCCGGCCGGGTCGAACAGGCTGATGCGGCGGGTGGCGGTGCGTCCGGCGGTGAGCAGGTCCCAGTAGGCGTCCCGCCCGATCCCGCCGGGCGCGACGGCCCCCACCCCGGTGATCACCGCGCGCCGGTGTCCGGCTGTCATCGGGCCGCACCCACATCCGGGTTGCCCGCGGACGCGTCGAGCGGCTGCTCGGTGTCGACGTGGCCCAGTTCGGGGCGGGGCGCGAGCGGGGAGAGGTGGAAGACCGCCTCGGCCGGCACGGACCCGGTGTTCACCAGGCGGTGGCGCACCCCGATGGGCACCAGCAGCGAGTCGCCGGGGCCGAGCGCCACCGGGGTGCCGCCGTCCAGCGTCATCTCCAGCCGGCCCTGGACGACGTGCAGGAACTCCTCGGAGTACGGGTGGAGGTGCTCGGTGACGTGGTGGCCGGGGGCCAGCCGCAGCACTCCGCCGAAGCCCGAGGTGCAGCCCACGGTCTTGGGGCTGAGGGTGACGCGGATGTCGCCGCCGCGCTTGGTGTTGGCGGCGACCTCGTTCACGGTGACCTTGGTGGTGGCGGGGGCGCTCATCGGGCACCGCCCAGGTTCGCCGAACGCGGGGCGCTGGTCTGCGGTCCGTCCTGGGGTGTCCAGGAATAGAAGGGGACGGCCATGGCGTCCTTGGGCTCGCGCCAGTCGGGGTCGTAGGGCGAGATGAACTGGCCGAGCCGGGTGTTGATCTCCTCGTAGAGCGGGTGGCTGCGCGCCTTGTACAGGTTCGGCGCGATGTCCTGGTCGGCCTCCACCAAGTGGAAGTACAGGTTGTGGAACGCGAACAGCGTCCGCCTCGACACCCCCACCAGATGGGGCAGTTCGGTGCTGTCCGAATCGGCGAAGACCTGCGCGACGCCCTCGGCGTCGGCGAGGTCCATCCTCGCCACGATCAGCGTTCGGTGCACGATGTCCTCCCGGCTTGTCGGTGCTGTGTTCACCCTGGTCGGCGGGGGTCGAGACGCTCTCGAAGGCGCCTGGAGAACCGCTGGCGGGCGCGGGTGCCGCGCACGGGGACAGCACGACGGCCCGCCGCACCCGGGGGTGCGGCGGGCCGTGGGAGGGCCGGGCTAACGGCGGAGGTCGGCCTTCATCAGGGTGACGCCGGTGCCGGCGATGACACCGGCGCCGATCATCCGGCCGTTCGGTACGTCGCCCGCGGGCGTGCCCCGCGACAGGAGGATCAGGGCCTGCCGGGTGAGCCGGGGAACGGAGTACAGGAGCTCAGCGTCCGGTGTCAGGTGCTCCTGGACGAGGTGGACGTCGACGAGGTATTCGAGGAGCGTCTCGGCGTCTCCGCTGCCGGGACGCAGCCGTGTCACCACCTCGTCGAGGCTCCATCGCGGGCGCTCGCGCTGGAGCAGCAGGCGCAGCAACTCCCGTGACCGGGCGGGCAGATGCCGGTGGCTCGCGGCCACGGTGGTCATCAGCGACTGGGTACCGGCGGGCAGTTCGAGCAGCATCCGGTGGTTGCCGCGCAGCCGCGACGCCAGCCGGCCGGCCGTCCAGCCGGGCCGCGCGGTGAGCCGGCCGGCCACGGCCCTGATCGCCAGAGGCAGCCCCTCGCACAGCCCCATCAGCTCCTGCACCGCCCCCGGGTCGTCCTGCCGTGAGCGCTCCCCGGCGACCCGGTCGTAGAGCTGGAGGGACTCCTCCCGGGACAGGGCGGGGAGCACGATCTTGCGGCCGGTGGACAGGCTGTGCGCGCGGTAGCGGTTGGTGGCGATCACCGCGCAGCCGGAGCCGCCCGGCAGGACGGCGCGGATCTGGGAGGCGGTGAGCGCGTCGTCGACCACGACCAGCACCCGGCGGTCGGCGGTCCAGGTGCGGAAGAGCCTGCTGAGCTCGCCGAGCCCGCTGGGCTGCTTCTCGCGCTGGATGCCGCAGGCGGTGAGGCAGGCCGACAGCACGTCCGCGAGTTGCTGGGAGCCCTCGCCGACGGCGGACAGGTCGATGAAGAGCTGTCCGTCCGGGAAGCGCGGGCGCAGCCGGTGTGCGGCACGCACGGCGAAGGCGCTCTTGCCGACACCGGGCGGGCCGTGCACCTCCACCACGCGCATGCCGGTGCTGGCCCGGTCCGCGCCGAGGAAGGTCTCCAGCTGGTCGAGTTCGCGTTCCCGCCCGACGAAGTCACCGACGTCGGCGGGGAGCTGGGCCGGGCCCGGCACGAGCCGGCGTGCGCCCGGCACGGTCTCGGACTTGGCCGGGGCGGGTCCCAGCAGGTGGCCGCGGTCCGCGAGCACCTCCTGGTGGAGCCGTTGGAGCTGCACGGAAGGTTCCAGGCCGAGTTCCTCGACGAGATGGCTGCGCAGGGTGCGGAAGGTGTTGAGGGCGTCCGGGCGGCGGCCGCAGCGGTGCAGGGCCCGCATCAGCTGGCCGGCGAACGCCTCGTGGGTGGGGTGGGCCCGGAAGGCCTCCGACAGCTCGTCCAGGACGGTGTGGTGACGGCCGAGTTCGAGCTCCAGGGAGAAGCGTTGCTCCAGGACGCTCTTACGGCGTTCCTCCAACTGGGTCGACCAGGCCGACAGCCGGCGTCCGGTGCTGACGTCGACCAGGGCTCCGCCCTGCCACAGGGAAAGGGCCGCCTTCAGGGTTCGGGCCGCCTCTTCCTCCCCCGCGCCGGTGCGGAGTTGGGCCATGCCCTGTTCGGTGAGCTGGTCGAAGCGGTAGGCGTCCACCGACTGCTTGTCGTCGAGCCGCAGTTCGTAACCGCCGACCCTGGTCAGGATTGCGGGGCAGCCGTGCGGTGGACGGGAGCCGAAAGCCGCACCGTGCTGGCCGGTGGCCAGCAGCAGTCTGCGGCGCAGTTGATAAATGTAGGTTTGCAAGGTGGTCAGCGCGCTGAGCGGCGGGTGGTCTTCCCACAGTTCCTCGCACAGCTGGTCCACGCTGACCAGCGAGTTGGCATTGAGCACCAGCAGGGCCAGCACCTGACGCAGTTTGGGGGCCGACGGTGTGACGTCCTCCCCGTTCCTGCGTATTCGCATGGAGCCCAGCAGACCGATCTCTATCACTGCATTCCCCCTGAGTGAGCCGCCGGTGTGGGGTGGCGGCCATCGGTTATTCACCTTCCTGCGTCACTCATTTTTGGGCGAAACATCATTCGCTCGAAGGGGGTGGAAAAATTGCCTCCCCTTTACTCGGGGAATTACGTTTCGCCGAAAAAGAAGTTGAAACCAGCAAATACCCTGCGCGCACTCGGCGACCCTAGTCGAAACCGAATGGCGCATTCCCACGCTTTACTTCACGGCATCCTATGCTTCGCGCACATGGATGACAAGGAGCACATTTCTGCGCGGGCTGTGGCGTGCGTCCGGCACCCTCACACCCGCAGCTCGACCCCGTACTCCGAGAGCCAGGTGTTCAGCTGCAGCACCATCTCCATGCTCGCCCGTTCCACCCACGCGAAGGCACCGCTGGGAGCCGCCGACGCGCCCGGCGCCGCCCGGGTCGCCTCGGCGTCCAGCAGCGGGGCGACCGGCGCCGTACCGTCCGCGGCCACGTCCTCGAAACGGTGGCGCACGAACTCGCCGTACGCCGCCTCCTGCACGGTCGGATAGGCGCTCTTGGGCCGGTTGAGGACCCGCTCCGGCAGCAGATCGGCGACCGCCGCCCGCAGCAGGCTCTTCTCCTGGCCGTTCACCCGCTTCCACTCGGCCGGGACGTTGTAGACGTACTCCACCAGCGCCCGGTCGCAGAACGGCGGGCGCAGCTGCACCCCGTGCGCCATGCTCATCCGGTCGGCCCGGTCCAGATGGGTGGGGGCCCACCGGGTCAGCGCCAGATACGTGACCTCGCGCGCCCTGCGCTCGGCGGGACTCTCGCCGGCCACCTGCGGGACCTCGGTGAGCGCGTCGCGGTAGTGCTGGTCGGCGTACTCCATGAAGTCCAGCTCCTTGCGGAGCGTACGGTCCACCAGCGAGCAGCCGAGACCGCCCGCGGCGGCGTCGTGCCCGCGCTCGAAGGAGACCCACGGGAAGGTCGTGGAGTTGCTGTGGGCCGGGTCGTACGCCCAGAAGTAGCCGTTGAACACCTCGTCCGCGGTCTCCCCGGAGAGCACCGCGGTGATCCCCGCGCCGCGCAGCGCCTCGAAGAACAGCAGCAGCGAGACGTCCATGTCGCCGAGCGGCGAGGGCGCGTCCTGGCTGCGCAGGGCGGCGGCGTGCGTCCGCGGATCGGCGAGCGCCGCCGTGTCCAGCAGGATCTCGGTGTGCTCGGTCCCGATGTGCTCGGCGGCGAGAGCCGCGTAGGGGGCGTCGGGAGTGGCGCGCATGGTCGGGTGTGGCTCGAAGCTCTCCGCGTAACCGGAGAAGTTCACCGAGAACGACCGCAGCCCGGCCCCCTCGGCCCGCCGCCGCTGGGCCGCGAGCGCGGTCAGCGCGCTGGAGTCGATCCCGCCGGAGAGCATCGCGCCGACCGGCACGTCCGCCCGCAGATGCGTGACGACCGCCTCCGACAGCAGCCGGCGCACGGTCGCGACGGTGGTTTCCAGGCTGTCGGTGTGCGGGTGGGCGGGCAGCGACCAGTGACGGCGGTGGCCGGTGCCGGGCGCCCGCACGGTCATCGTGTGGCCGGGCAGCACCTCGCGCGTGCCCCGGAACACGCCGGTGCCCGGCTTGCGGCTGTGCGCGAACAGCTCCCGCAGCCCGTCGGCGTCGACCACCGGCCGGACCGCCGGATGGGCCAGCAGCGCCTTGGGCTCGGAGCCGAAGACCACACCGGACGGGGTCAGGAAGTAGCACAGCGGCTTCACCCCCAACCGGTCGCGGACCAGCAGCAGTTCCTGCCGCCGCACGTCCCATACGGCCAGCGCGAACAGCCCCTCCAGCCGCTCGGGGAACGCCGCACCCCACTCCAGGTAGGCGTGCAGCGCCACCTCCGCGTCACCGTCCCCGGTGAACCGGTGCCCCTTCGCCGCCAGTTCGCGGCGCAGCTCCACCCCGTTGGTGACGGTCCCGTCCAGGGTCAGGACGGCCACCGGGCTCCCGGCCTCCGACTCCAGCACGGCCGGCTGCCCCGCGTGCTCGGAGCCGAGCAGGGCGAGCCGCCGGTGGGCCAGCGCGGCATGGCCCTCGATCCACTCCCCGAAGCCGTCCGGGCCGCGGTGCGCGAGCGCCGCCGCCATCGCCCGTACGGTGGGCGCCTCCGGCGTCAGGTCCCGTTCGAAGTCCACCCAGCCGGCGATTCCGCTCATCGTGGCGTCCTTTCGCTCTCTGCGTCTGATGGGAGTGCGCTGTTCTCCGCCGGGGCGTGGGTGAGGAGGGTGACCTCCACCAGGGACAGCCCGTGCCGCTCGACCGCCTCCCGGAACTCCGCGAGTGCGGGCGCACCCTCACCGCGCACCGCCAGTCCGAGCCGGCGCGGGGCCTGCTCCCCGTAGCGGCGGTACAGCTGCAGATAACCGCGCGCGCTGCGCTCCGCGTCGTCGACCAGCGTGAACCGCACCGGCCGCCGCTGTCCGCGCCAGGTCAGCTCGCCCGGCGAGCCGCCCGCGAAGTTGTGCCGCCAGCCGCTGCCGGTCGCCACCACCAGCGCGTCACCGAGGGTGTGCACCCCGGCGGGCACGGTGTACGTCCGCCCGCTGCGCCGGCCGCTGAAGTGCAGCAGCGCGAGCCGCTCGGCCACCGGACCGGGCGCGGGACCGGACAGCAGCTCCCGCATCCGGGCATCGGCCGCCGCCCGCTCCGGGCCCTCGGGCAGTTCGCGTACGACGACGGGGGTCATGACAGCACCACCGCGGCGGCGGTCAGCGCGCAGCCCGCGATCGCGAGGCCGGTGCGCACCAGATGCCAGTCCCGCCAGGCCGGGCGCGGGTCCCGCCAGCCGGGGCCCAGGTCCTCGGGCCGGGTCCGCTTGACCCTCCGGTTGATCGGCACGTTCCGGGTCTGCGACACCACGGCCACCCCCGCCATGCAGACCGCGGCGGCCGCGAACAGCACCCGTGGGCCGTCCGACGCCCCAATCGCGAGCCCCACGTCCACGGCCGTGGAGCCGGTGACGATGAACGGCATGATCCGGTCGTAGCGCTTGCCGAGCAGGATGTGCGTGGACACATAGCGCTCAGGGGTCATCGCGATCAGCGCGGGCATCACGCTCACCGCGACCGCGAAGAGCACCCCCGCCACCAGGCCGGTGCCCGTGAGCACCAGCACACTCAAAGCCTCCACCACCGCTTCCGTCCTCCTTCGACCGTGCGCCGTACTTCGGGACTGGTCCGAACCTGTCAGCCGGTCCTCGCACGGCACTCGAATCCGACTGGGAGCGCGTCGCTCAGCACCGGTTCCGCTCGCCCGCGCCGCGAGCCCGGTTCGAGGCACCGGGTGTTGCATCAGCCCGCCGAAACCGAACGCAATCCACACCCTCCGAGGAGCCGGTATGGCGGACGAGACGACCGAAGTACTCATCGTGGGCGGCAGCATGGTGGGGCTCGCCCAGGCCCTGTTCCTCGCCCGGCAGGGCATTCGGCCGGTGCTGGTGGAACGGCACGCGGAGATCTCGGCGCACCCCCGGGCGCAGGCCGCGAGCCCGCGGACCATGGAGCTGCTGCGCGCGCTCGGCCTGGAGGACGCGGTACGGACACGGGAGAACCCGCACGCCCAGTACGGCGACATCCTCCAGGCCGAGTCCCTCACCGGTGCGGAGCTCGGGCGGTTCGACGGGCCGTTCCGCTTCGACAAGCACGAGGTCGGCACCACCGGCTGGACCCTGATCGGGCAGGACCGTCTCGAACCGGTGCTGCGGGAGCGGGCCGAGGAACTCGGCGCGGACATCCGGTTCGCCACCGAGATGACGGAGTTCACGCAGGACGCGGACGGCGTCACGGCCGTCCTGCGCGACCTGGGCGACGGCTCGGAGCGCACCGTGCGGGCGCGGTACCTGGTCGCGGCCGACGGCTCACGGGCGCCGATCCGCACCTCGCTCGGCATCGGCCACCACGGGCAGGGCGTGTTCGGCCGGCAGATGAACATCGTCTTTCACGCCGACCTCGACCCGTACGTGGCGGGGCGCACCTTCTTCCTCTGCTTCGTCAGCAACCCGGCCGTCAAGGGTGTGCTCGGCAAGCTCGGCGGCGCGGACTCCGACCGCTGGGTGCTCGCGCCGAGCCTGCCGCCCGGGGCCGACCACCGCGGCTACGGCACCGAGGACTGCGTGGAGCTGGTCCGGGCCGCGGTGGGCGTGCCCGAGCTGCCGGTCACGGTGGAGTCCGCGACGAGCTGGGAGATCGCCGCCTGGGTCGCGGACCGCTTCCGCTCCGGCCGGGTGCTGCTGGCCGGCGACAGCGCGCACGTCATGCCGCCCACCGGGGGGTTCGGCGGCAACATGGGCATCCAGGACGCGCACAACCTGGCCTGGAAGCTCGCGCGGGTGCTGCGCGGGCAGGCGGGCCCCGGCCTGCTGGACACCTACGAGCAGGAGCGGGCCCCGGTTGCCGAGTTCACCGTCGACCAGGGCGTCATCCGCTACCTCCAGCGCAGCGGCCTCGACGAGGCGGCAGCGGCCCGGCACCGGCCCGAGACCACGGTGCTGTTCGGGCACGTGTACCGGTCGGACGCGGTCCTGCGCGAAGCCGGGCACGACGACGGAGCCGTGGTCGAGGACCCGACGGCCCCCACCGGGCGTCCCGGAACCCGCGCTCCCCATCTCCCCCTGGTCCGCCAGGGCAAGGACGTCGCCCTCCACGATCTCCTCGACGGCGACTTCTGGCTTCTCGCCGGGCCCGGCGGCACCGCCTGGCAGGAGCCGGCGGCCGCGCTCGGACTGTGCTTCCACCGGGTGGGCGCGGAGGAGTCCCCCGAGGTCGTCGAGCGTTTCCTCGGCCGCTACGACGTCGAGGAGGCCGGTGCGGTGCTGCTGCGGCCGGACGGGTTCATCGCGTGGCGGGCGACCGGCGCCGAGGGCGAGCCCGCGGCTTCGCTGGCAGCGGTACTCGACGCGGTGCTGCGGATCGGGTGAGCCGTCGGGGTGGGTGCCGGGGGTGCCGTCGGGTGGCTGCGGCACCGTCGTGGCCGGTCGCGCAGTTCCCCGCGCCCCTGTGGGGAGCGCTGCGCGCCCCCAAGTGCGAGGGCCGCGGTGCTCCTATGCGGAGCACCGCGGCCTTTCTCTGCGCGAAGCGTGCCTCAAAGGACGCGGGGAACTGCGCGAGCGGCCACGACCGGTCCGCAGCCGCCCGACACCCCCTCGGGCAACCCCCTGGCGCCTAGCCCCGGTCCAGAATTCCGCGCAGCGCGGCGATCGCCGCCTGGTCGAGGGGTCCACCCCTCCCCGCGGTCATACGCCACCCCACGAAGCCGTCGGGCCGCACCAGAACCGCGCCCCCGGCCAGCAGCCCGTACCGCCGCCGGAAGGACCCGTCCTGGTCCCACAGCCGTGTCCCGCGACCGATCCGCACGACGTTCAGCGCGACACCCAGCCGCTCGGCCTCCCGCTCCACCGCCCCGGTCCACCGTCCCGCCGCCTCGTCGACGAGCAGCGTGAACCCGTCGCCGTAGAGGTCGATGACCGACACCGGCCCTTGCGGCCCGTCGAGTTGAAGATGCGGTGCCCGAGCCCCGGGCCGCGCCGAGGGGTGCGCGGGGTCCTCGACGATCGCGTCCGGCGCCCCCTCCTCCGCGGCGAAGGCCCCGGAGCGGTAGCAGTACCCGAACGTCACGGTCGTCTCGTCCAGCAGCTCCGCGGCGACTTCCTGGTACTGCTTGCCCTCCCGCACCGCGAACCGCAGCATCGCCTGCCGGACGGTCTCCTCGGCCACCGGCCGCCGCTCGGCGTCGTAACTCTCCAGGAGCCCCGGGCCGGCCGTGCCGGACAGCACCAGGGCCAGCTTCCAGGCCAGGTTGTACGCGTCCTGGATACCGGTGCTGGCGCCGAACGCCCCGGTCGGCGGCATCACATGGGCGGCGTCCCCGGCGACGAACACCCGGCTGGTCGCGAAGGTGTCCGCCACCCGCGCGGAGATGTCCCACGCGGGCATGTCCACCGACTCGATCTTCAGCGGCAGGTCGGGCACCCCGACCGCGGCGCGCACCAGGGCGGTGCAGCGCTCCTCGGTGAAGTCCTCGGCGAGCTGGCCCTGTTCGGGGAAGAAGGAGACGTTGATGACCCAGCGGCGGTCGTTGTCGATGGGGATGATCGTGCCGCGCACCTCGGGGTTGTTGACGTACGCCGCGATGATCCGGCGGCCGCGCAGCGCCTCGGTCAGGTCGGCCTCGAAGAAGAAGCTGACGAGGTTGGTGATGGTGCCCCGGCCGTGCGCCCCGATGCCCAGCATCTCGCGCAGCGGGCTGCGGCTGCCGTCCGCCGCGATCACGTACCGGGCGTGGATCTGCGCGCTTTCCCCGGTGGACAGGTCGGTGGTGTGGGCGAGCACCCCGTCCGCGTCCTCCTGGAGCGCGTCCACCCTGGTGGAGAAGCGGACGTCCGCCCCGGCCTCGACGGCGCGCTCCCGCAGGATCGGCTCCAGCTGGTTCTGGTCGATCAGCGTCCACTGGGTGGGGCTGATCCGGCCGATGTCCTCCGGTGAGGCGCTGGGCATCCGTACGCGTTCCTTGCCGGCGAGGCTCTCGACGTGCACCAGGTCGGTGTTGCCGGAGATGGGGGAACGCCCCGCTCGCACCCGCTCCTCCATGCCGACCGCGCGGTACAGCTCCATCGTCCGGGGGTTGATGGCACGGGCCTTGGGGTGGGTGGAGGTGTCGGGGTGGCGTTCCACCAGGGTGGCGGCGATGCCGTGGTGGGCGAGGAAGACGGCCGCGGACAGTCCGGTCAGCCCGCCCCCGACGATGAGCACAGGGGTCCGGTGCTGCTTCATGCTGCCTCCTTGTGGGCGGTGACCAGGGTGTGGGTGCCGAGCAGGGGTTGTGCGTCGCCGTCGGTGAAGCCGGCCCCGCGCAGCCAGGCCCGGCAGTCCGCCACCCGGTACTCGGAGCCGTCGGGGCTGACCAGCCGCATGTGCAGGCTGCTGAGCAGCCGCTCCGGGTCGCTGCGGTCGTCGTCGATCATCCGGTCGTAGACGAGGACCGTGCCGCCGGGCCGCACCGCGTCGAAGACCCGGCCGAGCAGCTCGCGCCGGCGGGCGGTGTCGAAGCCGTGCAGGATGTGGCCGAGGACGACAACGTCGGCCTGCGGGATCGGGTCGGTGAAGAAGTCGCCGCCGGCGAAGGCGACCTTGTCGCTCAGGCCCAGCCCCTCGATGTGCTCGGTGAACAGCGGCCGCGTCCGCTCCAGATCGAAGCAGGTCGCCCGCAGATGCGGGTGCTCCCGCACCAGCACGGCCGCGAGGTTGCCGCGGGCGCCACCGAGGTCGACGAACGAGGAGTGGCGGTCCCAGTCGGTGCGCCGGGCGAGTTCGGCGCCCATCCGGTCGCTGTACGCGTCGAGTCCGGCGAGGAACCGCTTCATCTTGGCGTGGTCCTCGTGCCGGTCGCCGACGAAGCCGCCCTTGTCCGGGTCGAGGTGCTGGGGCTCGCCGGAGCGCATCGCCTCGGTGAGCCGGCCCCAGGTGCCGTAGAGGGTCTCGTTGGTGAGCTCGACGAAGCCGCCGAGGTACGAGGAGGAGTCCGGCACCAGATAGGCCTGCGCCAGCGGGGAGTTGCGGTAGCGGCCCTCCGTCCGCTCCAGCATCCCGAGCCCGACCAGCGCATCCAGGAAGTCCGGGACCATCCGGTGGTGGGTGCCGGTGCGCCGCGCCAGCTCCGCGGCGTCGGCGGGGCTCTCGGCCAGCGCGCCGAACACGCCGAGGGTGACGGCGCTGTGCAGCACCTTGGCGGCGCAGTCGGCAATGGTCAGCCGGATCAGTGGTCCGGGGTCGACCGCCGGAGCCGTCTGCGGGTCTTCGGTCGTTGTCACACGAGCCTCCTGGTCTGCCTCTGCCTCTTCGGCCTGCGTCCTGCGTGGTACGGCTGTGCAGTGCCGACGATGGTCGCGGGCCGTCGATTCGGGCTCGAAGGGCGCTGAAGGGCGGACCGGGGTGTGGGCGGGCGGCCGGGCGGACGCGCAGGAGCCGCCGTTCCGGGCGGGACGGCGGCTCGCAGGCGGTGGGTGCCGAGGGGTCAGCTCTCCTCGGCGGCCACCTCGTGGCCCTGGTGCTCCTCGCCGCGCAGGGGGAGGTTCTTCATCGTCAGGGCGGCCGCCAGCCCCAGGAGGAGGACCGGTACGGCGGTGAGGAACACGGGGGTGAGCGCGGCGGCGTACGACTGCTCCACGGCGTGGCGCACGGGCTCGGTGAGCCGGTCCAGCGTCTCCGTCGAGGACAGCGCGTCGTGGTCGATGCCGCGCAGCGCGCCCGGGGGCGTCCGCTCGGCGATCTCGTCGGTCAGCCGGTTGTAGAAGATCGAGGCGAACAGGGAGATGCCCACGGTGGTGCCCAGCTGCCGGGCGAAGGACACCGTGGCGTGGACGGCGCCGATGTCATCGCGGGGGGCGGTGTTCTGCGCGGCCATGGTGAGCACCTGCATGTTCAGCCCGGCGGCGATGCCGAAGACCAGCATGTAGGCGATGACCACGACACGGGGTGTCCCGGTGTCCATGGTGGCCAGCAGCAGCGCCCCGGCGACGCCGACGGCCATGCTGAGCACGGGGTACCACTTGTAGCGCCCGGTCTTGGTGATCGCCGCGCCGCTGACCACGGAGGAGGCGACCAGGCCGAACATCATGGGCAGCAGCACCACCCCGGACATGGTCGGGCTGGCTCCGGTGACCACCTGGATGTAGATCGCCAGGAAGTTGACCGAGCCGAGGAAGACGATGCCCGCCGCGACGCTCACCAGCACGCTGACGCTGAAGGTGGAGTCGCGGAAGAGGTGCAGCGGGATGACGGGTTCGGCGGTCCGGCGTTCGGCGGCGACGAACGCGACGGCGAGCAGTACCGCCGCCACGCCGAGTCCGAGGACCCGCCAGTCCAGCCACTCGTACTTCACTCCGCCCCAGCTCGCGGCCAGGGTGAGCGCGACGATCGCGGCGCTGAGCAGGACGAAGCCGGTGTAGTCGATGTGGGCGGGGCGCTCGACGCGGGGCAGGTGCAGGCAGGTGGAGACCAGCACCAGGATCACGATGCCGACGGGCAGGTTGATCAGGAAGACCCAGTGCCAGCTCAGCAGGTCGGTGAGAGCGCCGCCGACGGCGGGCCCGGCCAGCGCCGCGAGGGCGAAGACGATGCCGAAGAGGTTGAAGTACTTGGCGGCCTCGCGCGGGTTGAACAGCTCCCCGATGATGGCGAGGACGGAGACGAAGAGGCCGCCGGCGCCGATGCCCTGCACAGTGCGGAACAGGATGAGCTGGTCCATGGACTGGGCGGCACCGCTCAGCGCGGACCCGGCCAGGAACACCGCGACGGTGATCAGGAAGATCTTCTTGCGGCCGAAGAGGTCGCCGAGCTTGCCGTAGACGGGCGTGGTGACGCTGGCGGCGATGATGTACGCGGTCGTCACCCAGGCGAAGACGTCGAGACCGCCAAGGTCACCGACGATGCGGGGCAGCGCGGTGGCCACGATCTGCGAGTCCAGCATGGCCAGGAAGACGGCCAGCAGGCAGGCGGTGATGACGGGTCGGATCCGAGTCTGGGGTGGGGAGCCGACGGCGGTGAGCGGGCCGTCTGCCCCTGTGGTCCGGGAGGGCACGGGAATGGGCCTTTCGGGCTGGAGTGGGTGCCATCCCCGTCCCGCCGGCCGTGGTCGGCCGGCGTCGGTTGCGGTGTGGGGTCCGTCAGGGGATTGCTGTGGGCTGCGCCGTACGGCACGAGTGCCTCTCGTGCCGTACGGCGAGTGGCCGCTCTCGAGCGGGGGATGATCGTGACCGGCCACGTCGGTCGGGAGGCGGTGGGTCGTCGCCGGTCCGGCGTCAGGGGACGAGGACGACCTTGCCGAGCTGGGCCCGGGCCTCCATGAGTTCGTGCGCCTTGACGGCCTCGTCGAGACCGAGCCGCTCGTGGACGACCGGGCGCACCTTGCCGGTGGCGATCATGTCGAGCAGGTCGCGCTGTCCCGCGGCGATCGCCTCGGGCTTGTTGTAGAGCATGGCGTACAGGGCGAAGCCGGCCACGGTCTTCATCCGGCTGAGCATCAGCGGGTGAATGGGCTGGATGTCGCCGCTGGCCGAGCCGTAGAAGACCAGCCGGCCGAACTGGGCGGTCAGAGCGATGGACTTGGTGAGGATGTCGCCGCCGACGGTCTCCAGGACGACGTCCACGCCGCGGCCGTCGGTCGCGGCCCGGACCTTCTCGTCCCAGTCGTCGTCGGTGTAGTTGACGGTGACGTCGGCGCCGAGGTCACGGACGAAGTCCAGCTTGGCCTGCGTACTGGCGGTGGCGATGACCTTGCCCGCGCCCATCGCCTTGGCGATCTGCACGGCGAGGTGGCCGACGCCCCCGGAAGCGGCGTCGATCAGGATCGACTCCCCCGGTCTGAGCTGACCGGCCTCCCTGATGGCGTGGTACGCCGTCTGGGCCGGGCTGGGCAGCAGGGTGGCCTCGGCGGCGTCCATCGAGTCCGGGATGGTGATGGCCCAGGCGGCGTCGGCGGTCACGTAGTCGGCGTAGGCGCTGTGATCGACGTCGACGACTACGCGGTCCCCGGCGCTCAGGTTGGTGACGCCCTCGCCGACTGCCTCGACGACGCCGGCGACATCGCCGCCGGGGGCGCCGGGCAGTGTGGCGTGGCCACCGATCGGGATGCCCTGGCGGCGCTGGACCTCGGCGAACGTGACGCCGACGGCCTCGGAGCGGATCAGCACTTCGCCCGGTCCGGGCTGCGGCTTCTCCGCCTCTTCGACACGAAGCACCGAGGGGGCGCCGTGCTCGTAGTGGCGGACGATTCGCATGGTGTTCTCCCAACTAGGAGGTGTTGTGGAGCCGCGGATGGTCGTCACGCGGCCCCGCCCAGGGATCCGGGTTACATGATGCACAATTACATGCTGTCACGCATGCACTTGTCAACCACACATCGATGATCCGATGCACGATCTGATGAGAGGTCAGGGAACGAGCACCACACGGCCGAGCTGGGAGCGCGACTCCATCAGCTCGTGCGCGGCCGCGGCGTCCTTCAGCGGCAGCTCGGCGTGGACGACGGGACGGACCTTTCCGGAGGTCACCATTTCCAGCAGCTCCCGGGCGCCCTGAGCCATGACGTCGGGCTTGCCGCCCATCACGCCCCACATGCTGAAGCCCATGACGATGCGGTTGTCGAAGATGTCACCGACCTCGATGGCCGGCAGCTCGCCGCCCGCGGCGCCGTACACCACCGTCCGCCCGAACTGGGCGGTGAGGTTCACGGACTTGGTGAGGATGTCCCCGCCCACGGTCTCCAGGACGACGTCCACGCCCCGGCCGTCGGTCGCGGCGCGCACCTTCTCGTCCCAGTCGTCCTCGCCGTAGTCGACGGTGACGTCCGCGCCGAGCGAGGCGGCGAACTTCAGCTTCTCCGCTCCGCGGGCCGCGGCGATGATCCGGCCCGCGCCGAGCGCCTTGGCCATCTGGACCAGCAGATGGCCGATGCCGCCCGCGGCGGCGGTGATCAGCACGGTCTCACCGGGCTGGAGCTTCGCCGCCGTGGTGATCACGTGGTAGGCGGTCTGGCCGGGGATGGGCAGCGAGGTGGCCTGACCCGGGTCGATCCCCTCGGGGACGGCGAACAGCCAGTCGGCCTGGGTGACGACGTACTCGGCGTAGCCGTCGGCGGCGACACCGGTGACCACCCGGTCACCGACCTTCACCTGGTCGACGCCCTCGCCGAGCTGTTCCACGACGCCCGCGACGTCACCGCCCGGCGAGCCGGGAAGCGTGGCGGGACCGCCGACGGGGATGCCCTGACGGCGCTGGCACTCGGCGAAGTTGACCCCGACGGCCTCGGCGCGGATCAGCACCTGGCCGGGGCCGGGGACAGGGGTGTCGGCCTCTTCGAGCCGCAGCACCGAAGGGGCACCAAACTCGTGGTGTCGGACGATACGCATGGACGTACTCCTCTTTCTCATTCATTCGCTTGCCTGCACGACGGAGTTGCTCCCGCGTGCACGGCGGGGGTTGGGGTGGGGGGAAGGGGGCGGACCGGGTCAGGCCCGCGTGAGTTCGACGAGCGAGCGCACCGGCCCCAGGCCGACGACGCGGCGCAGTGCGAGCCCGGCACCGGCGGCCAGTTCGCGCAGCTGCTCGGTGGTGCGCATCCGCCCGCCCAGGTAGATCAGCATCCGCAGGTCCAGATCCGTCTGGTCGGTCTGCACGTCGAGCAGGCCTTCGAGGATCATGACCCGGCCGCCCGGCCGAACGGCCTCGGCGCAGCGCCGGAGAACTTCGGCCGCCCGGTCGTCGGGCCAGTTGAGCAGGACGTTGGACAGCAGGTACACGTCGCCGTCGGCGGGCAGGGGATCGAAGAAGCTGCCGACCACCGCACGGCAGCGCTCCTGGAGTCCGGCGTCCGCGAAGTCCCGCTCGGCCGCGGCGGCGGGTGCCTCCAGGTCGATCAGGGTGCCCTGGGCGCCCGGGGTGGCGTCGACCACGGCCGCGAGCAGGTCACCGCTGCCGCCGCCCACGTCGACGACGTGCCGTACGGACTGCCAGTCGCCCTGGGCCAGCAGCTCGGGGACGACCCAGCGCATACTCGCCGCCATCCGCCGGGCGAAGGCCTCGGCGAGCGCGCCGTCCGCCTCGACGTCCGTCCAGAACTCCTGCCCGTACAGGGCGGAGTAGACGGGTCCGCCGGAGCGCACGGCATCGAGCAGGCGGAACACCGCGGCCTCGCCCCGGCCGGTGGGGCCGTCCAGGCGGAGCCAGTCACGGCCCGACTGGGGGACGTCGTCGCGCAACAGGGCACCGAGGTCCGTCGGTTCGTAGGCCCCGTCGGGGATCCGGCGGTAGATCCCGGCGTTCACCAGGTGGCCGAGGAGACGGCCCAGGGCGATCGCGTCCACGTCCGCCTCGCGGGCCAGGGCCTCGATTGTGACCGCTCCGGCGGCCATGTGGTCCGAGAGTCCGAGGGTGGCGGCCACTCTGATGGCCATGGGGGTGATCAGGTCGCTCTTCTCCAGTAACTCCTGCGACCACGGGGGATTGCTCACTGCGTCCTCACAAGCGGTGTGTGTGGGGGTGGGGAAGCTGCCGTGCCGACCGGAGGGGCGTGCCCCTCCGGCTCTCGCGGCCACTTCGTCAGACGGTGCCGAACCAGGTGGTGACGGCCGCGGTCAGCGATTCCCGCAGCTCCGCCTCCGGCATGTCCCGGTCCGCGGCCCAGGCGACATAGCCGTCGGGGCGGACCAGCAGACCGGCCAGCTGCGGCTCCTCGGCGCACTCGGCCCGGATGTGCTGGAGCCGGCCGGCCCAGGAGGCGCCCGCGGCCCACTTCTCGTGGACCTGGCCGATCTGCCCGTCGCCGGTCAGGTCGAGCAGCAGACCGGTGCCGCGCTTCAGGTACTTGGGGAGGGGCTTGACGCCCTCCTCGGTCGTCAGTTCCAGGTCGCGGGCGAAGTCGCCGAGCAGCCGGTGCTCGGGACCCTCGATCGCGTAGCGGACGGTGACGCCGCTGAGCATCTCGGCGAGGTGCCGGTTCACCTGCTCCTTGCGCATGAGGTCGGTGAAGAGCTCGCGCAGCGGGGTGACGTAGGGGTCCGGGTTCATCAGCGCGATCTGCGCGCGGGTGTTGGCCAGCACCTTGCGGGCCGGCGCCTGGCGTTCGCGGTCATAGCTGTCGAGCAGGTCCTCGGGAGCCCAGCCGTGCACCGCGGCGGCGAGCTTCCAGCCGAGGTTGAAGGCATCCTGGAGACCGAGGTTGACTCCCTGGCCGCCGACCGGGAAGTGGGTGTGGGCGGCGTCGCCCGCGATCAGCAGCCGGCCCTCGCGGTAGCGGTCCGCCTGGCAGGCGGAGTCGGTGAAGACGGAGAGCCAGCGCGGCGAGTGCGCACCGAGGTCGTCGCCCCAGATCTCGCGCAGGCTGGCGGTCAGCTCCTCCAGGGTGAGCTCCGCCCCGGGCTCGCGGTCGGCCTCGAAGTCGAACGTGGAGACCCGGTGGTAGGTGTCGTCGAGCGGCACACAGAACAGCAGACCGCGTTCGGTGCGCTCCATGCCCATGGGGGCGTTCTCACGGTCGGCGAGGATCACGTCGCCGAGCCGGGCGGTGACCCGGCCGCCGGTGCCGGGGAACTCGATGCCGGCCTCCCGGCGGACCAGGCTGCGACCGCCGTCGCAGCCCACGGCATACCGGGCGCGCAGGGTGTAGCTGCCGTCGGGGCCGGCGACCTCGGCCTCGACGCCGTCGGCGTCCTGGCGTATCGCGGTGACCTCGTGACCGCGCCGGATCTCGGCGCCGAGTTCGGCGGCACGCTCCTCCAGCAGTCGTTCGGTCCTGGTCTGCTCGGAGAGCAGGGCGTAGCCGTGCGCGCTGTCGAGGGTGGAGAAGTCGACCCACTCGTCGAGGCCGGCGAAGTGGCCGTTGTTCCAGGAGCGGGCTCCCTCGCGGAACCGCTTGAGCAGGCCGCGCCGGTCGAGGGACTCCAGGGAGCGGGCGTGCAGCCCGAAGGCCTTGGAGTGCGGGGTGCGCTCGGGCAGCCGCTCGAGCACGACCGCCCGCACGCGGGAGATCCGGAGCTCCGCGGCGAGCAGCATGCCCACGGGACCGCCGCCGACGATCAGGACGTCGAAGTCGACGTCGGTGTCGTAGGTGATCTCGACGTCGCGATCGGACTGCTCGGGTGGCACGGACTGGGACATGAGGTTCCCCCTCGGTGGATGTGCGCGCCGGATGCGCGACGGAGATGTGCGACACGAGACGAACAGGATAGATGTTCGTCCACAGGTATATGCTTAATGTCATGCAGTCAATTGAGAGCATACAGATGCTCGTCCGTCGTAATCAACTCGATTAGAATGCGGACATGGACACTTCGACTCAGCCCCCGCCGCGGGCAGCGGATCTGCTCGACGCTGTCGGTCCCGCCTTCTCCCGACTGCGGCGCGCGCAGGCGCTGAATGTGGAGAAGCAGGTGTCCCGCAAGGACTTCACCAGGACGCTGGTCCTCAACATCGTCCAGGACGGGCCCGACCAGGAGGGGCAGGAGATCACCGTCGGTGTCGTGGGCGAGCGCCTCGCCGTCGACCCCTCCGTGGCCAGCCGGATGGTCTCCGACTGCATCTCCGCCGGCTATCTGATCCGCGCGGCCTCGCAGCGCGACGGCCGCCGCACGATCCTGCAGCTCACCCCCGAGGGACACGAGACGCTGGTCCGCTTCCGCCGCCACCAGCGCGCGGCCTTCGAGCGCATCACCCAGGACTGGCCCGAGGAGGAGCGGCTCGAGTTCGCCCGGCTGCTCATCAAGTACGTGGACTCCGTCGGAGAGTTGCAGCACGACGACTCCGCGTAGACGGCACCGCCGGGCCCGGACGGACACCCGCCGCCCCGGCCCGGCCGCGGCACACCTCCGTGCGCCTGGCGCGTCCCCGCCGCAGCGCGGACGCGCCTGCGAGCGTCTCAGCCCCGGTCGAGCACCCCGCGCAGCACCGCCTCCAGCACCGCCGCCTCCGCGCCCCCGGGATCCGCGCCCGGAGACCGCCACGCGACGACACCGTCCGGCCGTACCAGGACCGCGCCTTCGGGGCGCAGCCCGCCGTAGCGCTCGGACCAGGTGCCGTCCGGGTCGGCCAGCGTGCCCGCCCCGCCGCCCGTGCCCCGCACCACCCGGCGCGCGGTGAGTTTCAGGCCCAGCCCGGCGGAGGCGGAGGCGGCGGCCGAGAGCCACTCGCGGCCGTTCTCCCCCGTGAGCAGGACGAAGTCCCGCCCGAAGAGGTCCAGCGTGGAGACGGGTACGCCGTCCCGCGACAGCGGCACGTACGGCGCCCGGGTCCCGGGTTCCCCGCGCAGGGCGCGCGGGTCGGAGGCGACCGGCAGGTCCGCGCCGTCCGGCTCCCCCACCACCGCGGTGGAGCGGTACGCCTGACCCGACGTCACCGTCACCGCGTCCGCGACGGCGGCCTGCTGCTCCGGGGTGGCGGTGCCGGACCGCAGGGCGAGCTGGAGGGATCCCTGCTCGGCCGTGTAGACCGCCACGGGCCGCCGCTCGGCGTTGTACGTCTCCACGAGGCCGGGCCCCGCGACGCCCGCGACCACCAGGGCGAGCTTCCAGGCGAGGTTGTGGGCGTCGGCGATACCGGTGTTGGCGCCGTAGCCCCCCGTAGGCGGGACCACGTGTGCCGCGTCCCCGGCGAGCAGCACCCTGCCGTGCACGAAGCTCTCGGCCACCTGCTCCGCCATGTCCCAGGGGAAGCGCGAGCGGATCGTCACCTCGACCCCCGCCGCTCCCACCGCGGCCGCCACCAGCTCGGCGCAGCGGTCGTCGGTGAAGTCCTCCAGGCTCTCGCCGTCCTCGGGCCGGTACCCGACGATGAGGGTGCCCCCGGTCAAGGTGTCGTCATGCACGAGAATGCCCGTGACCTGAGGGTTCTTCACATGGACCACGCTGTAGCGGCGGTCCCCCAGCACCGGGCCCAGATCCGCGCCGAACGCGATGCTCACGTGGTGGGACAGCACCCCGCGCCCCTGCCGGGGCACCTTCAGCGCCTCCCGGACGGTACTGCGCGGCCCGTCGCAGGCCGCCAGATAGGAGCTGCGGAAGGTGCGGGTGCCGGTGTCGTCGCCGAGGACGGCGGTGACCCCCTCGGGGTCCTCCGCGAAAGACAGCAGCTCGGTGCCGAACCTGAGGTCGGCGCCGAGCTCGGCGGCCCGTGCCCGCAGCAGCGGCTCCAGCCGGTCCTGCGGCAGCAGCATCAGCCGGGACGGCGTGAGGCCGCCCAGATCGTCGTCGCCCTCCAGCTCCTCCTTGCTGAACAGCACGTCACCGGCGAGCGAGGTCACCCCGGCCCGGGTGCGGTGCGTGGCGAAACCGGACGCCTCCCGTACGGCGGCGTCCTCGACGCCTGCCTGACGCAGCAGTTCACCGGTCCGGGGGTAGTACCCGACGGCCCTGGGGTGGATCGACGTGCCCGGATGGCGCTCCACCAGGGTGCACCGCACCCCGTGCCGGGCGAGGAACAGGGCGGTGGACAGCCCGACGAGGCTGCCGCCGACGATCAGTACGGGCGCGCTGCCGGAAGGGTCGGAAGCGGAGGTCATCGCACGGTCCCTCTCTGGGTGATCGGCCTCGGACGGGTGTTCACGGGGTCGGCAGTGCGGCCAGGCCCAGGGCCAGGTAGTCCACGACCTCCCAGTGTTCCGCGACCTTCCCGCCCTCGATCCGGAACTGGTCGCAGGTACGCATCTCCAGCGGCAGCCCGGAGGGGCCGCCGCCGCTCCACGCGCCGGTGAGCGTGCCGGTCCAGGTCACGAAGACCATCACCCGGTCGTCGGCGGCGACGATGTGGTCCACGGTGGTGACCAGGTCGGGGAAGGCGGCGATGTTGTCGGCGAAGAACGCCTTGAACGCGTCGAGCCCGTGCGGCACCGCGTCGGTACGCATGTTGTGGTGCCGGTAGTCCTGGTGGTAGTAGCGCTCGGCCAGGTCCAGCCGGTGCTCGCTGAAGACGTCGCGGTACGCGCCGAGCACCAGCTCCGCGTTGGCCCGCTCGGTGTCGCTGTGCGGGCCGTGCAGCCCTGGCGCGGCCGGCTGACCGCTCCGGTCGGGTCCGCCGTCCACGCCGTGCGCGACGAGCACGTCACGGTCCACCACGTTCCAGTGCTCGGCCACCCTGCCGTCCCGCAGGCGGTACAACTCCGCTGTGTGGAGCCGTAGTTCGGTTCCCGAGAGGGATCGTCCGGTCCAGGTCGCGAACAGCATCACCCGGTCGTTCCCGGCCACCAGGTGGTCGATGTCCGCGCGCAGCTCCGGGAACACCCGGTCCGAGGTCCGCCAGCCGGCCGGGGCGTGCTCGACGTGGTCGGCGTGGAAGAAACGGCCCGTTTCCTCGAAGCGGCGCTCGCGGTACAGCGTCCCGTACAGCTCGCGGATCAGCTCGGCGTTGCGGGTGCGCTGCCCGGCAGGGGTCACGGTGGTCATGGGTTCCTCTCGGCTCGGATCTCGGACAAGGGGGGATCAGGGGGCCGCTCAGGCCTTGAGCGCGTACGTCGACCAGGAGGAGTCGGCCTCGAAGCCGAGCCTGCGGTTGAGCGCGACCACGGCGGTGTCGGCGGTGTCGTTGAAGACCTGGACCAGCGCGAGCCGGCTGTTCTCCCGGGCGGCCCCGAGCAGCAGCTCGCCCTTGAGCCAGGTGGCGAGGCCACGCCGCCGGTGCCGCGGCAGCACCAGCGTCTCGCCGACGTCCGCCATCGGGCTGTCGCGCACGAACAAGGTGGCGAAGGCGACGATCTCCGTGCCGTGCTCGGGCAGTGCCGCCACCACGTGGGGCAGGTGCCCGGCCCGCTCCGCCTCGGCCTCCCGCGCCCGTACGTCGTCGGCGGAGGGACGCCGGATCCTGGCCTGGCCGTTGACCCGCTCCTCCAGGACGCTCCAGGCCCGCGCGTAGGAGTCCACCAGGTCGTCGGGGCAGGGCCCCTGCCACCTCGCCAGCCGGTATCCGGGCACCGGCCGGGCCGCCGCGGCCTCCAGCACCGCGCGGGCGGGCCCGGCCAGGCGCAGCCGATGGCGCACGCTCTCGCCGATGAGGTCGGCTCCGAGCTCCGCCGCGAACCGCTCACCGGCCTGCGCCTTCGGTGCGTCGGCCAGCAGCAGGTCCCGCCCGCGCTCCCGCAGCGCCGCCAGCCCCGCGGCCGCCAGTGCCCGCCCGGCACCGCGCCGCCTGAACCCCGGGAACACCCACAGCGAACCGTGTCCCGGCCCGCTCGGGTCGCCCAGATCGAGGCCGAGCTTCAGTACACCGGCCGGCGTGTCCCCGTCGTAGGCGGCCAGCACGATCCGTTCCGTGCCGTGCCGCCGCTGGAACAGCCGCGCGAGCAGGGCCTGAGTCACCGGCGGATCGCCGGGCAGCTCCAGGCTCATGGTGTCCCGGAACCCGGGAAGCAACGCGGCTATGGTCGCCGGCTCATCACCGTCGAGGCTACGAATCTCCATGCCCCACACTGTGATCCCCGGTTCTCGAAGCGCCGTCGAGGACAACTCGACATCGGCACACGAGGGACGGGCCCTCCCTGGGGAGTGCGGCAGCGTCAGACCTCCTGGCCGTGCGAGGTGATGGCCTGGACCGGGCAGGCCCTGGCCGCCTCCTCCACCAAGGGGTCCCCGGCACGTTCCGCACCGGCCCCGGCAGCAGCTGCCCCACCCCGTCGTCGTCCTGGGTGAACACCTCGGGCGCCGTCATCGCCCACAGGGCGGAACCGATGCACCGGTCCGTCGCCACGCTGACGCCCATCCGGGGCTCGCTCACCACTCGACGGGGAGTCCGGCGACGCCCTGAAGTACGTACGGGGCGTTCAGCGGCAGTTCGTCCGACCGGCCGGCACCCGCAGACCCGGGATGCGCCGGAAGAGGGTGCGGAACGCGATCTAGGAGCGCCGGGCAGCAGGGACTCGTCCGCCCGCAGCAGCGCGAGCTGGTCGGGGTGTTCGAGGAGCGTCACGGCCCCCAGCGCGATCATGTTGGAGGTGGTCTCGTGGCCGGAGACGAGCAGCCGCGAGCGAAGAGGGCCCGGCCGGCCTCGTTTCCGGTCACCAGCCATATCCGACGGCCGTCGTACAGCGTGACCTTCGTCAGCGGGCCGCGCTCGCGCAGTTCCTCGTAGCCGACGGGCATCTGGTAAGGGCAGGCCCGGGTCTTCGGGTAGGCCGGAGCCGCGGTTTCCTCGGGTGGTCTGCTGGTCTGCACATGTGCCTCCTGGGCCGGTTTCCGGCACAGGTCATTGAGCCCCGCCGCTCTCGAGGGCAAGTGGAGGATCCCTGGAGAGCGGCGGGGCCCGGTACGGTCGGGGCGGCCAGCGTGTTCAGGACCCCCCGGTGACCCGGAGGGTCTCGCCGTTGGTGTTGCCGTTGGCGGCCGAGCCGAGGAAGGTGACGGCCCGGGCCACGTCCTCGGGCGCGGACATCCGGCCCGACGGCACGGTCTTGCCCTTCTCCTCCAGGAAGCCCGGGGGCACGTGCGCCCGCACGGTCTCGGTGCTGGTCTGGCCCGGCACGACCATGTTGACCAGGATCCCGTCGGGCCCCAGCTCCCAGGCCAGGCTGCGCATCAGCCCGAAGAGCGCGGACTTGCCCGCGCCGTAGGCCCCCGCCCCGGCCTTGCCGGTGTCCGCGAGACCCGCGCCGACCAGCACGATCCGGCCCCACGGCCGTCCGCGCATCCACGGCAGTACGGCTTGCAGGGTGTGGAACACGGCGTCGACGGACGTACGCAGCACCTCCTGCCACTGCTTGGCCGGCACGTCCTCGAAGCGCGGCACCGGCTGCCCGGGCCGTGGGATCGCCTCGCTCCAGACCACCGCGTTGGCCACCAGCACGTCGATGCCGCCCCACTCCTCGGCGACCCGCGCCACGGCGTCCCGTATGCACTGCTCGTCCGCGAGGTCGTAGCGCACCACCAGCGGAGTGCCGCCCGCCTCGGTCACCAGGCGGGCCGTCTCCCGGGCCCCGTCCTCATCGCTGTGGTACGTGATCGCGACCCTGGCCCCCTCCTCCCCGTACGCCACGGCCGTCGCCCGGCCGATGCCCGAGGAGGCGCCGGTGACCAGCACGACCTTGTTCCGCAGATCCGTCCTCATGACTCCACCTCGGTGGTCGGGGCACGGCCGATGCTCTGCGCGTGCCGGAAGAAGTCCTCCGGGTCGTAGGCCCGCTTCACGGCACGCAGCCGGAACCGGTTCGCGCCGAAGTACTCCGTCTCCCAGTCCCCGCCCACCCGCGAGCTGGGGAAGTTGATGTACGAGCCGCAGGTGAGCGGCGTGAGCGCCGCTGCGGCACGGTCCGCCAGCGCGGTCAGCCGCGCCGGCGCCGCCGGGTCCGCCTCCGCCTCGCGGCAGGCAAACTGATAGCCGATCAGGAACTGTGCGTCCCGGTGCGCGTAGGCGGTGGCGCCGCCCGGTACCCGGTTCGCCGCTCCACCCAGCGCGATGCACAGCAGATACCGCTCCTGGCCCACCGCGTCGAGTGCGGGACCCCAGGCATCGAGCAGCGCCGCCGATTCCGCCCGGGTCGCGGACCGGCCGGTGAGCCGGTAGCTCTGCCGGGTGTACGGGTGGCGGTGCCCCTCGGCCTCGGGCCCGGTTCCCGTACGACGGCACTGGGACACCGTCTTCGAGCCGCACAGCGCCTCGTGCATCACCTCGGCGTATCCGCCCCGCGCGGCGACGGTCCTGCTCAGCGGCTTGCACCCGGCCCGCTCGGCCAGTTCGTCCAGTCCTTGGTGCAGGGCCTCGTCCGGGCCCAGGTGCGCCCCCCAGACCCGGACCACCGGGCGCCCGCCCGGCCCGAACATGCCCGGCAGCACGACCAGGGAGGTGCCGAGCTCGTCGGGGCCGTCCTCGGCCCACTCCTGCCAGGCCGTCAGCACCTCCACGGCGTCGTCGTACGCCCACAGCGTCTCGAAGCCGGTCATGGCGGGCGCGTCGATGGGCCGCACCTCGAACTCCGTGACGACCCCGAAGGTGCCGCCGCCCCCGCCGCGCGTGGCCCAGTACAGATCGGGCTCCTCGGTGGGCGAGCAGCGGACGGTCCTGCCGTCCGCGAGCACGACGCGCGCCGCGGTGATCCGGTCGCTGCCCAGCCCGAACCGCCGCGTCTGCCAGCCGATCCCACCACCGGTGAGGAATCCGCCCGCGGCGACCGTGGGGAACGTCCCGGTGACGATCTGCCGCCCCTGGGACCGCAGGGCGTCCAGCGCGTCGAGCGACTGGACGCCCGCCCCGAGCCGCACCGCGGGCCCCTCGGCGACGGCGTGGCTCATCCGGGACAGGTCGACGACCAGCCCCTCACCCGTCGACCAGCCGTTGAAGCTGTGTCCGCCGCCCCGGACGTGCAGCCGCACCCCCTGCTCCCGGGCGTGCCGCACGCACAGCGCGACATCCCGCTCGGAGGCGCAGTACGCGACGGCCGAGGGCTCGATCGTGTCGTACTCGGTGTTCTGCAGCTGCCGGGCCAGAGCGAAGCCCGTCTCGTCCGGCAGAACCAGGTCCCCGTCGAGCCGGTCCCGCAGCGCCGCCGCCCGCATCAGTCGTCGATGCCGAACTTGCCGGCGGTCACCTTGGACCCCGCGTGCCCGCGCAGCTTGGCGCCCTGCGGGTCGAAGAACTCGGCCCCGCCGGTGCCCTGCCACTCCGTGTCCGAGACGAACTCGCCCGACACCCGGACGTGGGCCTCCCCCACGTGGTTTCCCTCGGGGTCGGCGGCGAGGATGTGGAAGCCGTACTCGAAACTGTCCGGGCCCGTGGAACGCCAGGTGCCCAGGCCGATGTTCTTCGTGTTGAGCTGGGTGGAGACGACCGTGCCGTCGGCCGAGAAGCAGACGAGCCCGGGGACCGCCTTGCCTTCGTCGTCCAGCTGCGTGGTCCAGGTGCCGACCAGCCGCGCGTCGCTCATGACAGATCTCCTCGATTCTCTGTGGGGGTTGGGGGGTGGGGATGTCCCGGCCAGGCTTCCGGCCCCCTCTCAAGACCCGCTCGAAACGTCCTGTAGCTCGGCGGGTTCTGCGGCGGCGGACCGGCCGCGGGCCCGAACTCCGGATGCCAGAGCGCGGCCACGTGCACCGATCCGAGGGCCACCAGCGCGCGGTAGGACGGCAGCAGGAGGTAGCGCACCAGGCCGCGCCACAGAGCGCGCGAGGCGGTGCCGCGGGGCGGGACGGGGTTCTTGTCGGGGTGTCCCTCGGGCAGGAACTCCGGGTCGAACGGACGAAGGGACACGGCACTCCTAGGGGGCTGGCTGCGCGGATTCGTCGGGCTGCGCGGATTCGTCGGTCGATGCGCGTCCGTCGGGCGGCGCCAACCGTCAGGCGGGGCGCATCCGTCGGGTGGCGCACATCCGTCGGGTGGTGCGCACCGTCAAGCGGCGCCCATCCATCAGGCGGGGCATCCGTCAGGCGGGGCGCATGTGTCAGGCGGCGCACGTCCGTCAGGCGGGGCGCATCCGTCGGGTGGCGCACATCCGTCGGGTGGTGCGCACCGTCAAGCGGCGCCCATCCATCAGGCGGGGCATCCGTCAGGCGGCGCCCATCCATCAGGCGGGGCATCCGTCAGGCGGGGCGCATGTGTCAGGCGGCGCACGTCCGTCAGGCGGCGCACGTCCGTCAGGCGGGGCGCATCCGTCGGGTGGCGCACATCCGTCGGGTGGTGCGCACCGTCAAGCGGCGCCCATCCATCAGGCGGGGCATCCGTCAGGCGGGGCGCATCCGTCAAGCGGCGCGGACCGCCATTTCCACGCCGCCGTCGAAGGGAAGGGGCAGCGACACATAGCCGCTGCCGGAGAACCGGACGTGGTCGAGGAACTCCGTGCACAGCGCCGGCACGTCCCGTTCGCCGTGGGCCACCACCACCGCGCCCGGCAGCATCCTGGGTTCCAGCAGCTTCAGCAGCGGCAGGAAGGACTCCGGCGAGCCGCCGAACAACAGCAGATCGACCGGTCCGGGGACGGTCGCCAGCGACCGCTCGGGACGGCCCACCCGTACGTCCGCGTACCGTCCGAGTCCGGCCTTCTCGACCGCAGCCGCGGCGGCCTCGGCCCGTACGGTCTCCGGCTCGCAGCAGATGACCCGGCCCTGCCCGTTCTCGCTCACCGCGGCTGCGAGCCTGGCGGTGAACGACTCGTACGGGCAGCCGATCTGGAGCACGGTGAGCGGTCCGGCCGCCAGCACCAACTGCTGGAGGAGGGTTCCGGTGGCGGCTTCGAAGGGGGGAACGGCGGAGCATTCGGCCGAAGAGCCGGTGCAGGAAACGGCATTGGGCATGCGGAACTCCCCGTCACGAGTTTCGAGACGTTCGCGGTCTCTTCGCCGAGAGTGACAGACGCCGCTCCCCCGGGCGACGGCCCTGGATACCTTCGCGAGCGAGACTCCAGCCGGGCTCCAAACCGGGCGGACTAGGAGAGCACTCCCGCAAGCGTCCCCGCGAGGGTCAGGGCGAGGAACGCCGCTCCCCAGGCCATCGCCTGGCGCGTGCGGCGGCGCTTCGCGCAGGTGGTGCGGGTCAGCAGCTGAGGCGGGATGTCGGCCGTTGTGGACGGCTGGGACCGGGTCGCCAGGCTGAGGAGGACCAGGGACGGGGCGCAGGCCGCGCAGCCCGTCCAGAGGAGGAGCTGGGGGATCGTGGCGTACTGGGTGGGGGTGATGACGCCCGCGGTGATCGCGGTGAGGAGGGCGGCCAGGGCCGCGCCCAGGGTGGCCAGGGTCAGGTTGGCCCGGTGGTCGGCCTTCGCCAGTTCCTCGCGGACCGCCTCGGGCAGGAGCGGCCGGTCGAGTTTCGCGGTGTGGCCGCCTCGGAGTGTGGTCATGGGTGCCCCTCGCTGATCAGCGGTTCCTGGCGAGTACCCCAACGGGCTCGTGTCATAACGCAGTTCAGGCGTTCCACGTCTCGTCGTACGGGTCGTGCGGGGTGGGGACCGGTTTCGCGGTCGTCACCTCCAGGTAGGGGATCGGGCCGTCGTTGACCGGGTCCTTCGTGCGGCGGGGGGTGTAGGTGCCGGTGATCTCCAGCCATGTGTCCGGGCGCAGGACGGGAGGGACGTTGCCCGTCAGGGCGATCTTGACCGGCTGGGCGTCCGCCGCACAGCAGTTGAGGCCCATGCGGACCAGGTAGGGGGCGCCCTTGCGGTCCAGGGTGACGAAACCGGTGATCTTCAGCTCGCGGTCGCGGAGGGCGCGGCCGTCGTCGTAGATCGCGCGGCCGGCGTAGTCGGCCACGGCGAGGTGGAGGGGGGCGTCGCCGGCGGGGAGGGCCGGGAAGCCGAAGGGCTTGGTCAGGGCCGTGCCGGTGTGGGTCGCGCTGTAGGAGCCCAGGGCGGGCGGAGCGACCAGGATCAGGGCGAGGACCGGGAGCGTGAGGAGCCAGGAGACCCGGGGTTCTCGGTGGTGGTCGTGGGTGGGGGTGTCTCGGTCCTGGGTGGGGGTGTCTCGGTCCTGGGTGGGGGTGCCCCGGTCCTGGGTGGGGGTGCCCCGGTCCTGGGTGGGGGTGCCCCGGTCCTGGGTGGGGGTGCCCCGGTCCTGGGTGGGGGTGTCTCGGTCCTGGGTGGGGGTGCCCCGGTCCTGGGTGGGGGTGCCTCGGTCGTGGCCGGAGGCGCCTCGGCGGTCGTACCAGAGGGTTGCCGCCGCCGTGAGGATCAGGACCGCGCCCGCCAGGAGGACCAGGGGGCGCAAACCCTCCTTGACGTAGCGCAGGTAGAGGTCGGTCGTGCCGGCGTGCAGGAGGGTCGCGCCGAGCAGGAAGAGGAGGGCCGTCTGGGCCAGGCGGTTCACAGCAGGACCGTTCCGGTCAGGGCCGATACGACGACGGCCAGGGCGAGAGTCGCGGGGGCGAAGCGCAGGGCGAAGGCGCGGCCGAAGGTGCCCGCCTGCATCGCGAAGAGCTTCAGGTCGATCATCGGGCCGACGACCAGGAACGTCAGACGGGCCGTCAGGGAGAACTGGGTCAGGGACGCCGCCACGAACGCGTCCGCCTCCGAGCAGATGGAGAGCAGCACGGCCAGGGCCGCGAGGAACAGGACCGACAGCACGGGATGACCGGCCGCGACGCCCAGCCAGTCCGCCGGGACCACCGCCTTCAGGGTCGCCGCGGCCATCGCGCCGATCACCAGGAAGCCGCCCGCGTGCGTCACGTCGTGGCGGACCGAGCCCCAGAAGGCCGCGCCCTTGCTGTGTCCCTCGTACGACGCGCGGGCCGGGGGACGCAGCCAGTCCGTGCGGCCGAGGCGGTGCCAGAGCCAGCCCATCGAGCAGGCCACGAGCAGGCTGGCGACGAAACGGGCCAGGACCATCTCGGGGTTGCCGGGGAACGCCACGCCCGTCGCCGTCAGCACGATGGGGTTGATGGCGGGCGCCGAGAGGAGGAAGGCCAGGGCCGCCGCCGGTGTGACTCCCCGGCGGACCAGGGCGCCGGCCACCGGCACCGACGCGCACTCGCAGCCGGGCAGTACCACGCCCGCCGCGCCCGCGACCGGGACCGCCAGCGCCGGGTGCTTCGGCAGGGCCCGGGCGAAGAACGACGGCGGCACGAACACCGCGATCGCCGCCGACAGCAGCACGCCGAGCACCAGGAACGGCAGTGCCTGGACCATGACCGCGACGAACACCGTCATCCAGCTCTGCATCACCGGTGCGGCCAGCGCCCCGCGGATCGGGTCCTGGAACATCACCGCCGTCAGCAGCAAAAGGGTCAGGAGGAGGGGCGAGTTGAGGTGCCGGACGTCCTCTTCCTTGCCGCCGACCGGCGCGGTGTCCCCGGGCTCGGCGTCCCCGCGCTCGGCGCTGCCCTGCGGGGCGGTCTTCGTGATGGCCACGGGCCCGGTACCTCCGGTGATGCGCGAGGGCATTGCCCCATTCCCTCCCCTTGCGTACGGACGGCGACGGCCGGGCGTTCACGCCCCACCGCCCCCTTCTGGAACCGGCCGTCCCGGTGAGGCAGTCTTCTCCTCGTGGGGAGCGTTCCGAACCAAGGCCAGCCGAGTGATCCGGCCACGCACATGATCGTGTGCGGTGACGACGGGCTCGCGCACCGGCTGGCCGCCGAACTCCGAGGTGTCTACGCCGAGCAGGTCACGCTCGTCGTGCCGCCCTCCGGGAGACGGGTGCGACAGCCCGTGGCCGGACGGGCCCGGGCCGCCTCGGCGGCACTGCTCGACCGGGTCGTGAACGCGGCCGTCAACCGGACCGGCGCGAGCGGTGAACCGGCCTCGAACGAGCAGGTCGTGGAGGCTCCGGAGATCACCGAGGCCGTCCTGACGGAGGTGGGCGCCGACCGGGCGGCGGCCCTGGCGCTCGTCTACGACGACGACGAGACCAACATCCGGGCCGCCCTCACCGCCCGCCGGCTCAACCCCCGGGTCCGCCTCGTACTCCGGCTCTACAACCGGCGGTTGGGGCAGCACATCGAGGAACTGCTGGACCAGACCGCGGCCGTGGCCGCCGGGGACGGGCAGGGAGCGGGCCTCGACGCGTCGACGACGGTGCTGTCCGACGCCGACACGGCCGCGCCCGCGCTGGCCGCCACCGCCCTCGTGGGCACCAGCAAGGTCGTCCAGACGGAAGGGCTCGTGCTGCGCGCGGTGGAACGGCAGCCGCCGCGGCCGGGCGAGGTGGCCGACCCGGGGCTGTGCACCCTGGCGCTGCTGTCCGCGACGAGCAACGACCCGGCCGGTGCGGACGGTTCCGAGGGCAGCGGGGAGCACGGGCCGCACCTGCTGCCGGACGAGGCGGCGGTGGCGGCGGCGACCGGGCGCGGGACCGTCGTCCTGGAGCAGGTGTCGTACTCCGGGCCGTCCCTGCCCGCCGGGCGGGGTGGTGTGCCGCCGTTCGCCTCGCTGTTCTCGCGGCGGCTGCGGTGGTCGCTGGCCGGGCTGGTCGCCTGTGTGCTGGCGCTCGCCGTGGCGTTGACGATCGTGACCGATGAGCATCCGCTGTACGCCACATACGTGACGCTGCTCGATCTCTTCGGCATCAACGATCCCGCCTTCCACGAGTCGACCGCGCGCCAGGTGCTGCAACTGCTGTCCGGGCTGGTGGGGTTGCTGCTGCTGCCGGTGCTGCTGGCCGCGGTGCTGGAGGCACTCGGCACGTTCCGCAGCGCGTCCGCGCTGCGCAAGCCGCCGCGCGGGCTCGGCGGTCATGTGGTGCTGCTCGGGCTCGGCAAGATCGGGACGCGGGTGCTGACGCGGCTGCGGGAGCTGCACATCCCCGTGGTGTGCGTGGAGTCCGATCCGGACGCGCGCGGGATGGCCACGGCGCGGCGGCTGCGGGTGCCGGTGGTGCTCGGGGACGTCACGCAGGAAGGGGTCCTGGAGGCCGCGAAGATCCACCGCGCCCATGCGCTGCTGGCGCTGACCAGCGCGGACACGACGAATCTGGAGGCCTCGCTGTACGCCCGGTCCGTACGGCCCGATCTGCGGGTCGTGTTGCGGCTGTACGACGACGACTTCGCCACGGCCGTGTACCGCACACTGCGGGCCGCGCACCCGTTCGCCCTCACGCGCAGCCGGAGTGTGTCGCATCTGGCCGCGCCCGCGTTCGCCGGGGCGATGATGGGGCGGCAGATCCTGGGGGCGATCCCGGTGGAGCGGCGGGTGCTGCTGTTCGCGGAGGTGGATGTGGCCGGGCATCCGCAGTTGGAGGGGCGGACGGTCGGGGAGGCGTTCCGGGCCGGGGCGTGGCGGGTGCTGGCGCTCAATACGTCACCTCCTGGGCGGCGGCGGAGTGAGGGGGAGGGCGGGGAGGAGGACAGCACGCCGGCCTCGGGGCTGGTGTGGGATCTGCCTCCCACGTATGTACTGGGGGCCGGTGACCGGGTGGTGCTGGCGGCGACGCGGCGGGGGTTGGCGGAGTTGCTCGGGCGGAGAAGGCGGGATCGGGCAGGGGCGTAGACGCCGGACGGGGGCGTAGACGCCGGGCGGGTCCCGCGCTGCCCGGCGTCACGACATGCCCGGCGGTGCCCTCGGTGACGCCGAGCAGGTCTTTCGCTGCCCGGCGTCACGACATGCCCGGCGGTGCCCTCGGTGACGCCGAGCAGGTCTTTCGCTGCCCGGCGTCACGACATGCCCGGCGGGGCCTTCAGGCCGGGGCGTCGCGCAACCCGGCCCAGCGGGGTGCCGCCCGCGCCCACCCGTGCCGCCCCGGGCGGCACGCATGCCCGCGGTTCACGGACGTCGGCTCACATGCCTCTCCGCGAACTCCAGCTCCAACCGGACCTGCTTGATGCGTTCGTCCACCACCAGGGAGCCGTGCCCGGCGTCGTACCGGTACACCTCGTGCACCGCGCCTCTCGTCTCCAGGCGCTTGACGTAGTTCTCGATCTGGCGGATCGGGCAGCGGGGGTCGTTGACACCGGCCGAGATGTAGACCGGGGCCTTGACCTGGTCGACGTAGGTGAGGGGGGAGGACGCCTCGAAGCGGTCGGGGACCTCCTCGGGGGTGCCGCCGAGGAGCGTGCGGTCCATCGCCTTCAGCGCTTCCATCTCGTCGTGGTACGCCGTGACGTAGTCGGCGACGGGCACCGCCGCGATGCCGAGCGTCCACGCGTCCGGCTGGACGCCGAGGCCGAGCAGGGTGAGGTAGCCGCCCCAGGAGCCGCCGGTGAGGATCAGGCGGTCGGGGTCGGCGAGGCCGGAGGTGACGGCCCACTCGCGGACCGCGGCGATGTCCTCCAGCTCGATGAGACCGACACGGTGCTTCAGGGCGTCCGTCCAGGCACGGCCGTAGCCCGTGGAGCCGCGGTAGTTGACACGGATCACCGCGTAGCCGTGGTCGACCCAGGCCGCCGGGCCCGCCGCGAAGGAGTCACTGTCGTGCCAGGTGGGGCCGCCGTGGATGTCGAAGACCGTGGGGAGCGGACCGGTCACGCCCTGCGGCTTCTGCACGAGGGCGTGGATGCGGCCTCCCGGGCCCTCCACCCACACGTCCTCCACCGGCACCGAGCCGGGTGACTTCATGCCGGGCGGGTCGAGCACGACACCGCCCGTCGTGGAGCGCACCGCCGACGGCTCGGCCGACGAGGACCAGAGGAACTCCACGCTGCCGTCGGGCCGGGCCGTCGCACCGGACACCGTGCCCTTCGGGGTCGGGATCTCCGACAGGGTGCGGCCGGCCAGGTCGTAGCGGAACAGCTCGCTGCGGGCCTCGAAGCTGTGCGCGATGAGCAGGCCGCTGCCGTCCGGGTACCACTCGGCACTGACGTCGCCCGGCAGCTCCAGCGCCAGGTCCGTCTCCTCGCCGGTGGCCACGTCCCACACCAGGGGCTCCCAGCGGCCGCGGCGCTGGTGGCCGATGAGCAGGCGCGTGTCGCCGTCGACGGGGGCGAAGCCGAGGACCTCAAGGCCCAGCTCGCGGGTGCCGCCCTCGGTGTCGTCGAGGTCGGCGACCGCCGTGCCGTCGGGGCGCAGGACGCGCAGCGCCGAGTGCATCGCGTCGCCGTGCTCGGTGTGCTCGATGGCGATGAGCGAGCCGTCGTGGGAGAGGTCGCCGACGCCGGCCGACTCGCGGTGCCGGTAGATCTCCACCGGGTCCTCGCCGGTGCGCACGAGGTGGATGGTCGTGCCGTCCTCGTCCGTGGAACGGCCCACGACCGCCGTACGCCCGTCACGGCCGAGGGCGAGGCCGGCCGGGTAGGAGGCGTCCAGGCCCGCGGCGGCCGGTTCGTCCGCGCCGCCCGTGAAGGGCTGGCGGCGCCACACGCCGAACTCGTCGCCGTCCTTGTCGTCGAACCACCAGATCCACGCGCCGTCCGGGGACAGCACGCCGTCCGTCGTGCCGTTCGGCCGGTCCGTCACCTGGCGCTGCTCACCCGTCGACCGGTCCCAGGCGTACAGCTCGTACGTCCCGGTCGCGTTCGAGACGAACAGGGAGTGGTCCGGCGCGTCCTCCGCCCAGTCGGGCAGGGACACCCGGGGCGCCCGAAAGCGCTTCTCCCAGTCCGGCATCCGCTCCTGCCGTCCCGCCTGTACCGCTTGCTCGTGCTGGTCCCGCTGATCCCGCGCGTCGGACCCGTTGCTCTCAGTCATGGCCCCATACTGCCCGCCCCGGCCGACAATTCGCCGGCGAGGTCCCCAGCCTGTGGATAACCTCCACCGGTCCCCCCTCCGAGCAGGTCAGGAGTCGCACCCTTGTACTCCCCCACCCCGGCCGACTGGAACGAGGCCAACCGCGCCCACTGGGACGAGCGGGTGCCGCTGCACGTGGCCGGTGATGTCTACGATCTGGACGCCTTCCGGGCCGGTCAGGACCCCCTGCGGGACTTCGAGCTCGCCGAGGTGGGGCGATGTCGGCAACCGCTCTCTGCTGCATCTGCAGTGCCACATCGGCCTCGACACGCTCTCCTGGGCCCGGCACGGCGCCGCCCGCGTCGTCGGTCTCGACTTCTCCGAACCCGCCGTCGACCTGGCCCGGGGGCTCGCGCGCGACCTCGGCCTCGGCCCGGACCGGGCGGCGTTCGTCGCGGCGGACGTCTACGACGCGACGGCCGCGGTCCCGGACCCGTCGTACGACATCGTGTACACGGGCGTCGGCGCGCTGTGCTGGCTGCCCGACATCGGGCGCTGGGCGGAGACCGTCGCGGCGCTCGTGGCCCCCGGAGGGTTCCTCTACCTCTCCGAGTTCCACCCGCTCACCGACGTCCTCGACGACGAGACCGGCTCGCGGATCACGCACGACTACTTCGCCCGGGACGCCTGGGTCGAAGAGAGCGCGGGGTCGTACGCGGCCGAGGGCGCCGAGTTCACGCACAGCCGGCGGGTCGAGTGGCAGCATCCGGTCGGCGAGGTCGTCTCGGCGCTCGCGGCGGCCGGGCTGCGGATCGAGTTCCTGCACGAGCACGACGTGTCGCTGTTCCGGCGGTTCGGGAGCTTCGAGCGGCGGGACGGCTACTTCCGCTTTCCGCAGGGCCGGCCGCGGATTCCGCTGATGTACTCGATCCGGGCCCGCAAGGACTGAGCGGCACGGCGTCCGGAACCGCCCGACACCCCCGCCCCGTTGCCGACCCCGCAGCCGGACCCTGCCCGGCACCCCCGTACCGTGGGGGTGTGTACCGGTTTCTGCTGACGCCCCGATGGTGGGGGATCAACGTCTTCGTGCTGTTGTCCATCCCCTTCTGCATCTTCATGGGGTCCTGGCAGCTGGGCCGGTTCGAGGACCGCGTGCAGGATCACCGGACCGCGACCGAGCAGGTGTCCGAGGCCCGGCACGAGGCGCCCCGGCCGCTGAAGGACATGCTGCCGGTGGACAAGGCGACCTCCGGGAAGCCGGTCACCGCGAGCGGGACGTACGGCAAGCAACTGCTGGTGCCCGGGCGGGAGCTCGACGGCAGGCAGGGCTTCTACGTGCTGACGCTGCTGCGGACCGGCTCGGGCGAGGCGCTGCCGGTGGTGCGGGGATGGCTGCCCGGTTCCGCCGACGCGGCGAAGGTTCCCGCTCCCCCGGCAGGTGAGGTCGCGGTCACCGGTGCGCTGCAGGCGTCGGAGACGCCCGGGGACAACGGCGTCAGCGCGCAGGGCGGGCTGCCGGCCGGGCAGACCGCGGCGATCAGCGCGGCGTCGTTGGTGAACCTGGTGCCGTACGACGTGTACGACGCGTGGGTCACGCTGGCGAAGGGCGACTCGGGCATGAAGGCCGTGCCGGCCGCCGCGCCGCCGGACTCGGGACTGGACCTGAAGGCCTTCCAGAACCTGGGTTACACGGCCGAGTGGTTCGCCTTCGTGGGGTTCGTGATCTTCATGTGGTTCCGGCTGCTGCGCCGCGAGGTGGAGACCGTACGCGACGCGGAGCTGGGGCTGGTGGCGGACGAGGAGCCCGTCGCCGTGGACGCCGCGGCCAAGTGAGCGGCGTCGGGGCGGCCGTGGCCCACGGGACCGACGTGAAGTGAGCGGCCCCCGGGCAGCCGCGGCCCACGGGACCGACGTGAAGTGAGCGGCCCCCGGGCAGCCGCGGCCCACGGGACCGACGTGAAGTGAGCGGCGTCTCAGCCAGGGCCGGGCGGGTGCGCGGCCCGGCGTAGCGGGGTGCCGCTGCGCCCACCCGTGCCGCCCTCGGCGGCACGCATGCCCGCAACCGAGGGGAGCGGCACGCATGCCCGCAGCTCAGGGCGTTACGCGCCCGCCAGCACGCCCGTCCAGTACACCGCCCCCGCGCACGCGTTGGACACCGTCACCGACGTCGCGCCCGAGCCCGTGACCGGGGTGTACGTCACTGCCACGCTGCCGTCGGCCGTGCCGTCCTCCCTGACGAGCTGGGGGGCCGTGCCGGTGTCGCCGCCGGTGGAGGTGCCGCCCGTGGCCGCCGGGTCGTTCGACGGGGTGGGGTCGGGGGTGGGGTCGGGGCCGCCGACGCTGCCGCCGGGGGTGGGGCAGGTCTCGGAGGGGACCCAGGCGAACTTCACGTCGTAGCCGATGCCCGGCTGGAGGACCAGCTGGGCGGCCTCCAGGGAGGGGTCGGGCAGCAGACCGGCCGCCGCGTCGCCCGCGGTGTGCCGGGCCGAGCCGACCTTGCTCATGTCGGCGGCGCCCTGCGGCAGCGCGGTTACCGAGCCGGGGCCGGTGACCGTGCAGGCCGCGCCGGAGACGTTGGTGACGCGGAAGGAGCCGGAGACCGCGCCCGTGGAGTCGGGGGCGTTGCTGCTTCCGGAGGCGGGGCCGAGCTGGGCCGGGGTGCACGCCGGGATGCCGGCGGCGGTGGTGGAGGAGGGGTCGGCGCCCTGGGACGCGCCCGTGGAGGCGCCGGATCCCTTGCCCTTGCCCTTCTCCTCCTTGTCGCCCTTGTCCTTGCCCTCGGCCTGGCCGGAGGAGCCGCCCGAGGTGCTCTCGCCGCCGTCCGGGCCCTTGCCCTGGCCCGCGCCGCCCTGGGTCTCGGAGGCGTGTCCGGCGACGGACGGGCTGGCGTCGGAGCCGGTGGCGTTGGAGACGTGCACCAGGGCGGGGATGGCGGTGCCGATGAAGAGCGCGGCGGCTGCCATGCCGACGACGGCCTGCCGCTTGCGGGCCCGCCGCTGCGGTACCGCCTTGCGGAGGTAGTCCAGGGTGCCGTCGCGCGGTTCCACCTCCTGCACCACCTGGTGCAGCATCGTGCGCAGGTCCAGCTCGTCCGAGCCGAACCCGTCGGGGCTCTGGTCGTCGGGGCCGTGGTTCACAGTTCCGTTCCCAGCGTGCGATTGCTTCGGATCTTGCCCGTGGAGCCTGGTCGGCGCCTGTCGCTCGTCGAGGCGCTCGGCGGGCTCGGGGCGGTCGCGCCCGTTGCCGCCCGTGCCGTTGCCGTCACTCATGCCGGCGCCTCCATGGCGATCCGGAGCGCCGCGATACCGCGCGAGCCGTAGGCCTTGACCGAGCCCAGCGATATGCCGAGCGTCTCGGCGACCTGCGCCTCGGTCATGTCCGCGAAGTAACGCAGCACCAGCACCTCGCGCTGGCGGCGCTGCAGCCCCTTCATCGCCTTGATGAGGGAGTCGCGCTCCAGCTGGTCGTAGGCACCTTCCTCGGCGCTGGCCATGTCGGGCATGGGCTTCGACAGCAGCTTCAGGCCGAGTATGCGGCGGCGCAGTGCGGACCGGGAGAGGTTGACGACGGTCTGGCGCAGGTACGCCAGGGTCTTCTCGGGGTCGCGCACCCGCTTGCGGGCGGAGTGGACACGGATGAACGCCTCCTGGACGACGTCCTCGCAGGAGGCGGTGTCGTCGAGGAGGAGCGCGGCGAGACCCAGCAGCGAGCGGTAGTGCGCCCGGTAGGTCTCGGTGAGGTGGTCGACGGTGGTGCCGGCCGCGAGGCCGTCCTCCGCCCCGTCGCGCTGACTGGGGATGCGGGCCGGCCGCGCTGCGGGCACGGGCGCGATCACCGGCATGCCACCGGGCGTACCGGCCATGCGGGGTCGTAGAGCCGCCGGGCGGGGCGGTCGAAGGACCGTGCCGCGTGCCGCGCTGAAGTCGAGTACCTCTGCCACGCCTGTTGGACACGCTTACCCCCGTGAGGGTTGTACGTGCCGGGCATCACTTTCACGCCGACCGTCGCCGTCGACGGTCTACCCGCGTCAGGCAGCACAACCGATGGTGCATCAAATGCCCTCATGCGTCCCGCTCTTCCCCTATGTCCAAATGTGAACGGACGTCCCCACGCCCGGCTCCAGGCGTCCCCACGCCTGATGAAGCGCTCCCACGGCCGAAGGGCGACCGCAAAGACGCTCCCCGCCCTCCGCACGGTTGCGGAGGACGGGGAGGTAAATCCTCTGATGCCGAAGCGCCACGAAACAAGTGATCCGGATCATGGACCGGCTCACATGTCATGCACAGATCCTACAAACCGCCTCTGACATCGGCCTGCGGATTTCCGCGCCGCGAAACTCCACGAAACCCAGGCGGCCGCCCGGTCAGGACGCTCGGCCTCGTCAGACGGCACGCGGCCTCGCCAGGACGGGTCCGACGCGTCAGGACCACTCGGCCTCGTCAGGACAGCCCGGCCTCGTCAGGACAGCTCGGCCGCCACCACCTCGGCGATCTGCGCGGTGTTGAGCGCGGAACCCTTGCGCAGGTTGTCCCCGCACACGAACAGTTCGAGCGCCGTGGGGTCGTCCAGTGCCCGCCGGACCCGCCCGACCCAGGTCGGGTCGGTGCCGACCACGTCGGCGGGGGTCGGGAACTCCCCCGCGGCCGGGTTGTCGAACAGCACGACCCCGGGCGCCGTGGCGAGGATCTCGCGCGCCTTGTCGACGGTGACCTCGCCCTCGAAGCGGGCGTGCACGGTCAGGGAGTGGGTGGTGATCACCGGCACCCGGACACAGGTGACGGCCACGGGGAGGTTCGGCAGGCCGAGGATCTTGCGGGACTCGTCCCGCACCTTCAGCTCCTCCGAGGACCAGCCGTCCTCCTGCGCCGTGCCGGCCCACGGCACGACGTTCAGCGCGACCGGCTCCGGGAACGGCCCGGTGTGGTCCCCGACGGCCCGGCGTACGTCGCCGGGGTGAATGCCCAGTTCCGTGCCGGCGACCAGGGACAGCTGCCGGCGCAGCGTCTCCACACCGGCGCGCCCGGCGCCGCTGACGGCCTGGTACGAGGAGGCGACCAGCTCGCGCAGCCCGAACTCGGCGTGCAGCGCGCCCAGGGCGACGATCATGGAGAGGGTCGTGCAGCTGGGGTTGGCGATGATCCCGCGGGGCCGCATCCGCACGGCGTGCGGGTTGACCTCGGGCACGACGAGCGGCACGTCGGGGTCCATCCGGAACGTGCCGGAGTTGTCGACCACCACCGCGCCCTTGGCGGCGGCGAGCGGCGCCCATCGCTCGGCGACGTCGTCGGGGACGTCGAACATGGCGACGTCGACCCCGTCGAAGGCCTCCTCGCCGAGGGTCACGACCTCGGTCTCCTCGCCGCGCACGGTCAGTTTGCGGCCGGCGGAGCGCGGGGAGGCGATGAGCCGGATCTCGCCCCAGATGTCAGCCCGCTGGGACAGGATCCGGAGCATGACCGTGCCGACGGCACCGGTCGCCCCCACCACGGCAAGCGTCGGACGCCCGGACCGTACGGTCCGGGCGTCCTGTCGGAGATCGGCCATCAGCGGCCGGTGCCTCCGTAGACGACGGCCTCGTCGCTGTCGGAGTCGAGTCCGAACGCGGAGTGCACGGCGCGGACGGCCTCGGGGACGTCGTCGGCGCGGGTGACGACCGAGATGCGGATCTCGGAGGTCGAGATCAGCTCGATGTTCACGCCGGCGTCGGACAGGGCCGTGAAGAAGTCGGCGGTGACGCCCGGGTTGGTCTTCATGCCGGCGCCGACGAGGGAGATCTTGCCGATCTGGTCGTCGTAGCGCAGCGAGTCGAAGCCGATGCCGGACTTGTTCTTCTCGAGCGCGTCGATGGCCTTGCGGCCCTCGGTCTTCGGCAGCGTGAAGGAGATGTCCGTCAGACCCGTGGAGGCCGCGGACACGTTCTGCACGACCATGTCGATGTTGATCTCGGCGTCGGCGATCGTGCGGAAGATCGAGGCCGCCTCGCCCGGCTTGTCCGGCACGCCGACGACCGTGACCTTGGCCTCGGAGGTGTCGTGCGCGACACCGGAGATGAGAGCCTGCTCCACCTGCTTTTCCCCTTGCTGTGTCGTGCGAACGACTGGCTCGCTGCTGACCCATGTGCCCTGGAGCCCGCTGAAGCTGGACCGGACGTGGATCGGGATGTTGTACCGGCGGGCGTACTCCACACAGCGGTGGAGCAGCACCTTCGACCCGGACGCCGCCAGTTCGAGCATGTCCTCGAAGGAGATCCAGTCGATCTTCCGGGCCTTCTTCACCACGCGCGGGTCGGCGGTGAACACGCCGTCGACGTCGGTGTAGATCTCGCAGACGTCGGCGTCGAGGGCGGCGGCGAGAGCCACCGCCGTGGTGTCGGAGCCGCCACGGCCGAGCGTGGTGATGTCCTTGGTGTCCTGGGAGACACCCTGGAAACCGGCCACGATCGCGATGTTGCCCTCGTCCACCGAGGTCTTGATCCGGCCCGGCGTGACGTCGATGATCCGGGCCTTGTTGTGGACCGAGTCGGTGATGACACCCGCCTGGCTGCCGGTGAACGACTGGGCCTCGTGGCCCAGCTTTTTGATCGCCATGGCCAGCAGGGCCATGGAGATCCGCTCTCCGGCGGTCAGCAGCATGTCGAGCTCGCGCCCGGCAGGCATCGGGGAAACCTGCTCGGCGAGATCGATCAGCTCGTCCGTCGTGTCGCCCATCGCGGAAACCACGGCAACCACCTGGTTGCCGTTCTGCTTCGCTTCCACGATCCGCTTGGCGACGCGCTTGATGCCCTCGGCATCGGCTACGGAGGAGCCTCCGTACTTCTGCACGACAAGGCCCACGTGCGCTCCTCGCTCAATCCGTCTCTATCCGCCCATACGCATTCGTACCGCGGTCGGCTCAGTCTAACGAGCGTCCGAAAAACCCTGCCGCGATACCGCATGGTGAGATCTCGGGCCGCCCGTCCAGAGTCGCTCATGCCCATCTGGGCACCGGCCACTCGGGAAAGTGCCCGGCGTCACAACCGCACGAGCCACCGCCCCGCTCGCACAACTTTCAAGCACTGGGGTCCGGCCATGCGCATACCCCTGGTGGAAGACGATGAACCGGTCGCCGAGTCCCTGCGCCGTGGCCTCGGGCGCTACGGCTTCGAGGTCGAGTGGGTCACCACGGGCGGGGCGGCTTACGAGCACGCGGGTCCGTACGACGTCGTCCTGCTGGACCTCGGCCTGCCCGACACCGACGGGCTGGACGTCTGCACCCAGACCCTGGCGCGCACCCTCAACCAGGGCGCGGAACACCTGGACACCCTGATCGCGGCCCAGCGCGTCCTCGTCGCGGACACCTCCCACCGACTGCCGGCGATCCTCGGCTGGTCCACCGGGGACCTGGAGCCGCAACTGCCGCCCCGGGTGGCCTTCGGCGGTGCCTGGCACCCGGTCATCGCCACCGCGAGCCGGGACCGGCTGGCGGACCTGGACTACGACATGGCCGCGCTCGGCGACCTCATGGCCCGCCGGGACTGGACCACGATCGACCTGGTCCTCCGCGAATCACCCACCGTCTTCCACGCCCGCAACCCGTTCCCGCCCGGCGGCGTGCCGAGGACCCGGCGACGGGAGCGGCGGCGGCGTTCGGCGGCTACCCGAGGGAACTCGAACTCGTACCGACTCCCGCGACCCTGACGATCCATCAAGGCGTGGACACGGGACGGCCGAGCACGATCACCGTGACGGTGCCGGCGGACCCGCACAGCGGAATCGGCGTCACCGGCACGGCCGTTCGGATCTGACCGGCTACTTCGCCGGGCGCAGCCCCAGGGGTCCCGCGATCTCCTCGGCCATGACCCGGCCCGCCTCGATCTCCAGTGTGTCGTCGCCCATCCCCTGGTCCGTGTCCAGGCCGTCGAGTTCGGCCAGGGGCTGGTTCAGGCGGACGTGGGCGAGGACCGACTGCAGGGCCCGGAGGGTGGCGGAGGCCGTGGAGCCCCAGTTGGAGAAGTAGGAGAACTGCCACCACCACAGGGCCTCGCTGGTGCGGCCCGCGCGGTAGTGGGACATGCCGTGACGCAGGTCGGCCATGACGTCGGCCAGGTCGTCGGAGATCCGGGCCGGCACGGGCGCCTTGCGGGGCTCGTAGGGGTCGAAGACCTCGGAGTAGACGTCGATCGGGTCCAGCAGGCGGGCCAGGTTCTCGCGGAGCGCGTCGACGTCCGGCTCGGGGCCCGAGTCGGGTTCGTAGCGCTCGTCGGGCACGATGTCCTCGTGGGCGCCGAGCCGGCCGCCGGCCAGGAGGAGTTGGGAGACCTCCAGGAGGAGGAAGGGCACGGCCGATTCCGGCTCGTCGCCCTTGGCGACCTCCGTGACGGCGACCAGGAAGCTCTCGATCTGGTCCGCGATCTGGACCGCGAAATCGTCCGGGCTCTGGTTGGTCGCGTGCAGCGTGGCGTCAGACATCTAGGAGTCGTCTCCCCTCGAAGGCGCGTCCGAGGGTGACCTCGTCCGCGTATTCCAGGTCCCCACCCACCGGGAGGCCGCTGGCCAGGCGGGTGACCTTCAGGCCCATGGGCTTGATCATGCGGGCGAGGTACGTCGCCGTCGCCTCGCCCTCCAGGTTCGGGTCCGTGGCCAGGATCAGCTCGGTGACCGTCCCGTCCGCCAGGCGGGCCAGGAGCTCCCTGATGCGCAGGTCGTCGGGGCCCACCCCGTCGATCGGGCTGATCGCGCCGCCCAGGACGTGGTAGCGGCCCCGGAACTCACGCGTGCGCTCGATCGCCACGACGTCCTTCGGCTCCTCGACCACGCAGATGACGGCCGGGTCGCGGCGGGTGTCGCGGCAGATGTTGCACAGCTCCTCCTGTGCGACGTTGCCGCAGGTCGCGCAGAAGCGGACCTTCGCCTTGACCTCCATCAGGGCCTGCGCGAGACGCCGTACGTCCGTCGGCTCGGCCTGCAGGATGTGGAAGGCGATCCGCTGGGCGCTCTTCGGACCGACGCCGGGCAGCCGCCCCAGCTCGTCGATCAGGTCCTGGACCACGCCTTCGTACAACGGACTGCCCTTCCTGGGTCTTCGGGGTCGGTACGCACCGTCCCGTACGTACCGTAGTTGTCTGCCGCCTCTCCGAGGAAGGCGGTGCGCCGGGTCAGAACGGCAGGCCGGGAATGCCTCCGCCGCCCAGGCCCTGTGCGAGCGGGCCCAGCTTCTGCTGCTGGAGCGCCTGCGCGTTCTCGTTGGCCGCCTGCACGGCCGCCACGACCAGGTCGGCGAGGGTCTCGGTGTCCTCGGGATCCACCGCCTTCGGGTCGATCTTCAGGGCGCGCAGCTCTCCGGCGCCGGTGACGGTGGCCGTCACCAGACCGCCGCCCGCCTGCCCGTCGACCTCCGTCTGCGCCAGTTCCTCCTGCGCCTGTGCCAGGTCCTGTTGCATCTTCTGGGCCTGCTGGAGCAGCTGCTGCATATTGGGCTGGCCACCACCGGGGATCACGATCAGCTCCTTGCTCGGTACGGGTTTTCCCGTTGGGCACGAGCCTACGTGGTCGGGGCTGCCGTCGCCCCAGCACTCTTTCGAGTGAGTCCCCCTCGCGCCCTATACCTGATCAAGGAATACTTCCGGGCGGAAAAGAGGCGAAAGCTACGTCTTCGCCACCCATTGGGAGGTAGGAAGGGTCGGGCGCGGGCAGGGTGCGGGCTTTCGTCCATCGCGCAGCGTGATCGGTGAGTGAACCGTACGTGGTCATTCGTGGTCAGTGAGGAGTGCCGGGTGGGTCAGCCGGAGATGCAGCCCGAGGGGCCGCCTCAGGACGGGCGGGGCGAGCAGGCGGCGGCCGGGCTGCGGCCGGGCGATCTGACCGGGCGGGTCTTCCCGCTCGGGGACTGGGGTGAGCCGGCGCTCCGGCTGGACGAGCTGTACCGGTGGGTGGAGCACGGGGCGCTGCGGACGGCGGCCTGGTACCTCGCGGACCGGGTGTGGAAGCGGCGGTGCGCGCGGGTGCTGCGCTGCGGGGCCGCGGTGGGGGCGGTCACCGGGGTCGCGCTGCCCCTGCTGGATCTGACCGGGGTCGCGGGCGGGATCGCGCCCTGGGGGTGCCTGGCGCTGCTGGTGGGGGCCGCGTGCGTGGCCGTCGACCGGTACTTCGGAGTGACGTCCGGGTGGATGCGGGACGTGGCCACCGCGCAGGCCGTGCAGCGGCGGCTGCAGGCCCTCCAGTTCGACTGGGCGGCCGAGAGCGTGCGGGAGGTGCTGGGTCCTGCGGAGGGGACGGCCGGGGAGGCCGCGGAGCGGTGCCTCGGGGTGCTGCGGAGGTTCTCCGAGGACCTGGCGGAGCTGGTCCGGGTGGAGACGGCGGACTGGATGGGGGAGTTCCGGAGCGGGGGTTCCGCGCCGGCGGGGTTGCAGGCCGTGGTGTTCCCGGGGCCGGAGCGCGGGAACGAGGTGGGAGTGAACGGGCGGTTCACCGTGCCACCGCCGCATGGGGCGGCCCGGCCGAACATGCCTCGCCAGCGGCCGCCGGAGCCGCGGTGAGCCGGTCCGGCTTCCCGGTGCTCGGCGTTTGTGCCGGGGGCGGGTGGGTCCGCAGCCCGGCGTAGCGGGGCGCGGCTCTTCCTGGGACGGGCGCCGCCCCCAGCGGCACGCTGCCCGCAGTGGGGGCGGGACGACCGCCCCTCCCCCACTGCCTTAGGGGTCCTTTCACTATGCCCGTCCGGGTCGCGCGGCCTGGCACCGCACCTCGCCGCGTTGCCGAAAAGCCCTAGTAGCTCCGCTACGAGGGCTTCCCGGCGCCTTGCGACGCACGGCACCAGACCACGCGCCCTGATCGGACGCTCATAGTGAAAGGACCCCTCAAGGCGTGGGCGGTGCCGCCGGCGGCACGACACTCGGCGTTCGCATCAGACCATCACGCCCGAGGCGAGATGCCGACGAGGGCCGTGGCCACCGCCACGAGGTTCTCGGCGCTCGACCACCCCATCGCGCGTGCCCCCGCCGCCCGGACGATTCGATCGTCCGGTCACCGTACGGCCGTGCGAGCGCCCATCCGGATCTCGTCGGCCGGACTGCGACGGACGTTCAACGCCCCCCGGCCGAGGTGACTTGGTCACTGCTTCGTGTACGTCAGCCGTTCCCCGCTGCTCGTGTTCACGCGCTCGAGCGTGCCGTCGGACAGGAGGGTCACCTCGGTGGCCGCGCCCGGGGTGCAGGCGGTGCGCGGCTGCCCGACCTTCACGGTGGACGGGCCGATCGCCAGCGCGCCGCCGGTACCGGGGGCCGCGGTCAACCGCCCCTCGAACACGCAGTGGTAGGTGCCGCCGCCCTTGGTCGGGCCGTCGGCCACGAGGGAGAGGATCGTGTCGCCCGGTTCGCCCTGCTGGATGGTGAGCGAACGGCTGTGCTCGCCGTCGGCGTTGTCGATGGTCGTGGTCCAGGTGCCGAGGTACCCGGCCGGGATCGTGCCGTCCGCCGGGGAGGCGGAAGCGTCCGGCTGCGAGGTCGTCGGGGACGGGCCCGGGGTGGTCGGCGGGGCGCTCGTGCCCTGCGTCGGGCCGGCGCCGTCGCCGGCCCGGTCGGGGCCGCCGCCCTGCATCAGCGCGTACACCGAACCGCCCGCGGCGAGCGCGACGACCAGGGCGATCACGACGAGCAGCGCGGTGGAACGGCCGTTCCCCCGCGGCTGCTGCGGCTGCGGGGGGCCGTACGGCGGGGTCGTGCCGTAGGGCGGCGGACCGTAGGGCGGGGTGGAGCCGAGGCCGCCGTAGGCGGGATGGGGCTGGGGGTGCTGCTGGGGGTAGCCGTACGCCGGGTACGGGGGCTGGGGTGTCTGCGGCTGCGGGTGGGGCTGGGGTGTCTGCGGCTGCGGGTGGGGCTGGGGTGTCTGCGGCTGCGGGTGCGGCGGGGCGACCGCGGCCGGGAGTTGCCGGGGCGCCGGGGGTGCGCCCTGCCCCGCGACCATGGTGGGCAGATGGTTGACCGGCGGGCCCTCGCCCGGCCGGCCCGGCGGGGGCGGGGCGGGGGTCGCGGCGGGCGCCGCCGCGGGAGCCGGGGGCAGCGCCGGGCGCGGCGCCGACTCGTCGGCGGCGGGGGCGTGTTCGGGGGTGGGGCCGGGGTTCTCGTCGGGGCCGGAACCCTGCCGGCCCGCGGGCGGCTCGGGAGCACCGGCCTCCTCGGCGGAGCCGGCCCCCTCGGGGTCCTCCGCGTCCAGCAACCGCACCGCGTGCCGCCCCAGTTGGGCCACGAGTGCGCTCGGCAGCCACGGGTCGAGGGCGCGGCCGTCGGCGACGGTGTCGTCCGCGCCCGTGCGTGCCAGGACGCGGTCGAGGGAGGGCCGGGCGGCGGGGTCCTTGCGCAGGCAGTCCCGGACGAGGTCGGCGATGCCCTCGGGGACGCCTTCCAGGTCCGGCTCCTCCTGGGCGATGCGGAACATCAGGGCGTGCACGCCGCTGTTGGCGGTGCCGAAGGGCAGGGCGCCGGTCGCCGCGTAGGCGAGGACCGAGCCGAGGCAGAAGACGTCGCACGCCGGGGTGATGCGGTCGCCCCGCACCTGCTCGGGCGCCATGAAGCCGGGCGATCCGACGAGCGCGCCGGTACGGGTGAGCCCGCCGTCCGTCACGGTCTCCAACGCGCGGGCGATGCCGAAGTCGATGACGCGCGGGCCGTCGATGGTGACCAGCACGTTGGACGGCTTGAGATCGCGGTGGACGATGCCGGCGGTGTGGATGTCCTTGAGGGCGTGCGCGAGCCCGGCCGCGAGGATGCGGACCGTCCGCTCGGGCAGGGCACCGTGGTCGTGCCCGACGACCTGCTGGAGGCTCGGCCCGGCGACATAGCCCGTGGCGACCCACGGCACCGCCGCCTCGGTGTCCGCGTCCAGCACCGGCGCCGTCCAGTACCCGCCGACCCGCCGCGCGGCCTGCACCTCCTGCCGGAACCGCTCCCGGAACTCCTCCTGCGCGGCCAGCTCCTCCCGCACGAGTTTCACGGCGACCATGCGGCCCCGCTCCGAGCGGGCCAGATAGACCTGCCCCATGCCCCCCGCACCGAGCCGCGCCAGCAACCGATAGGCGCCGATGCTCCCCCCGTGCTCAACGCCTGGGGGCACCCCCAGCGGATCCCCGGGCCCCAGCTTCTCCATCGCTCAGCCGCCTTCCCCCCACACGTGAGCAACAGATCGAGAATAGTGCCGGGGCGGGGCGGGGTGGCCTGGGCGAACTCTACGGTTCCGTAACAGGCGGCGGGGGCAGGCCGGGCAGCCCCACCTGGTCCAGCACCGTCGACAGCCGTTCGAGCAGCCGTACCGCCTCCGCCAGCTCCGCCTCGCCGAACGCCTCGGCCAGCCGGTCGGCGAACGCCGCGTGGCCGGGGTCGATCCGGGCGATCGCCGCACGTCCCTCGCCGGTCGGCGCGAGGAGCTTGGCCCGGCGGTGTGCCGGGTTCGGCCGGTACTCCGCGAGCCCCCGCTCCACCAGCAGGTCGGCGATGCGCTGGACGCTCTGCCGGGTGATGCCCATGGCGCGGGCGATGCCGGAGACCGGCAGCGGCTGCCCGAGGACCGCGCCGAGCACCTGCCACCAGGCGGCGGTGAGCCCGGCGGGCCGGGCCAGTTCCTCCGCGACGGCGAGGAACTGGCCGTTGAGCCTGAACACCCCGAGGGCGCTGCGGCTGAGCAGGTCCTGACGCTCGCGGGTCACAGTGCGCCGGCCTTCTCCAGCATCGCGTAGGCCGCCACGTCGGAGTCGTGGAACAGCCGGTACCAGGCGTCCAGCACCTCACCCTCGTAGACCCCGAGCAGCCGGAGGATCTCCCGGGCGAAGGCGACGGGCTCGGTGGGGCCCGCGGTGATCAGGGGGCCGTCGGTGACGGCGTCGGCCTCGACGTAGCGTGCGCCGCCCGCGTAGCCGGTCGCGGCCAGGTAGAAGGAGATCGCGCTGGTGTGGTCGCGGTCGTCGAGCAGGCCCTCGCGGGCGAGTCCGGCGGTGGCGCCGCAGATGGCGGCGACCGGGACGCCCGCGTCGAGGAAGGCCCTGGCCGTGCGGGCGAAGGGCGCGAGGTCGTCGGTGGTGTCCCAGAGGTCGGCGCCCGGCAGGATCAGCAGCGCGCTGTCCTCGGGGCGCAGGTCGTGCAGGGCCAGGCCGGGCTGGATGCACAGGCCTCCGACACTGCGCACGGGGGCGGTGGACGGGCCGACGGTCCGGATCTCGTGGCCGGTGCGGGCGAGCTGGGCCGTGGCGTGGCCGGTCTCCCAGTCCGCGAGGGTGTCGTAGACGGCGAGATGGACGGGCTTGCCGGTGGCGGTGTTCATGAATCCTCCTCGACCCCGTGCGCTTATGACAGCATTCTGTCGAGAAGGCAGCATGCTGTCAATAGTGTCGTCTCCCCCGGCCAACCGGCCGCCCACCTGGACAACCTGTCGGGGGGCCGCCGCCGACTCCAGACAGGCCGCCGATTTCACCGCCCTCTCCCCCGCACCTACGCTCGCCCGCATGACCCCTCAGCCGAACCCCGAAGCCGGTGCCTCCGTCAAGGCCGCCGACCGTGACCATGTGTTCCACTCCTGGTCCGCTCAGGAGCTCATCGACCCGCTCGCCGTCGCCGGTGCCGAGGGGTCGTACTTCTGGGACTACGACGGCCGGCGCTACCTCGACTTCTCCAGCGGGCTCGTCTACACCAACGTCGGCTACCAGCACCCGAAGATCGTCGCCGCGATCCAGGAGCAGGCCGCGAGGATGACGACCTTCGCGCCCGCCTTCGCCGTCGAGGCGCGGTCGGAGGCGGCCCGGCTGATCGCCGAGCGGACCCCGGGCGACCTGGACAAGATCTTCTTCACCAACGGCGGCGCCGACGCCGTCGAGCACGCGATCCGGATGGCCCGTCTGCACACGGGCCGCCCGAAGGTGCTCTCGGCGTACCGCTCGTACCACGGCGGCACCCAGCAGGCCGTGAACCTCACCGGCGACCCGCGCCGCTGGGCCTCCGACAGCGGCACGGCCGGGGTCGTGCACTTCTGGGCGCCCTACCTCTACCGCTCCCGCTTCTACGCCGAGACCGAGGAGCAGGAGTGCGCCCGGGCGCTGGAGCACCTGGAGACGACGATCGCCTTCGAGGGGCCCTCGACCGTCGCGGCGATCATCCTGGAGACCATCCCGGGCACGGCCGGGATCATGGTCCCGCCGCCCGGCTACCTCGCCGGGGTGCGGGAGCTCTGCGACAAGTACGGGATCGTCTTCGTCCTGGACGAGGTCATGGCCGGGTTCGGGCGGACCGGTGAGTGGTTCGCGGCGGACCTGTTCGACGTCACGCCCGACCTGCTGACCTTCGCCAAGGGCGTGAACAGCGGATACGTGCCGCTGGGCGGGGTCGCGATCTCCGGTGCGATCGCCGAGACCTTCGGGAAGCGCCCGTACCCCGGCGGCCTGACGTACTCCGGGCACCCGCTGGCGTGCGCCGCCGCCGTCGCGACGATCGGCGTCATGGCGGAGGAGGGCGTCGTGGAGAACGCCGCGCGGCTCGGCGAGTCCGTCGTCGGGCCGGAGCTGCGGGCGCTCGCCGAGCGGCACAGAAGCGTCGGCGAGGTGCGCGGCGTGGGCATGTTCTGGGCGCTGGAGCTGGTGCGCGACCGCGAGACGCGGGAGCCACTGGTGCCGTACAACGCGGCCGGCGAGGCGAACGCCCCGATGGCCGCGTTCGCCGCCGCCGCGAAGAAGGGCGGCCTGTGGCCCTTCGTGAACATGAACCGGACGCATGTCGTGCCGCCCTGCAACATCACCGAGGCGGAGCTCAAGGAGGGCCTCGCCGTGCTGGACGCCGCGCTGTCGGTGGCGGACGAGTACACCGGGTAAACACCTGTAAACCCGTCAGTAACCGGCATCCTCGCGTCCCGTTCGAACGCGTAAGGTGGCGTGCTCGTAGACATACATGTGCGCGCACGCCACCCGAACGCGACGAGGGAGACGCCCTGACCATGCCCGCCAGCTCCGGCAACGGCGCCGTGACGCGCAGCACCCTGCGCCAGCAGATAGCCGACGCCCTTCGTGACGAGGTGCTGGCCGGGCGGCTCCAGCCGGGGCAGGAGTTCACGGTCAAGGAGATCGCCGAGCAGTACGGGGTGTCCGCGACGCCGGTGCGCGAGGCGCTCGTCGACCTCTCCGCGCAGGGTCTCCTGGAGGCCGACCAGCACCGCGGCTTCCGGGTCCACGAGTACTCGGTCGACGACTTCCGCGGCATGATCGAGGCCCGCGGGCTGGTCGTCGAGGGCATGTTCCTCGCGCTGACCGAGGGGCGGTCCCATGCTGTACGCCCGGACGATCCCCGCTCAGCCGCCGTGGTCGCCGGGGTCCGCAGGCGCGGCGAGGAGGCGCAGCGGGCCGCCACCGCCGGTGATCTCACCGTCCTCATCGGCTACGACCTGCGCTTCTGGCGCGAGCTCGGCGCCTGCTTCGGCAACCCCTACCTCGCCGACTTCCTGCACCGGCTGCGTGTCCAGACCTGGGTGTGCGCGGTGCAGCACCTGCGGCGGCTCACCGATCTGCGCGGCGAGCTGTGGGCCGGCCACACCCAGCTGGTCGACGCGCTCATCGACCGCGACAACGACGCCGCCCGGGCGATCATCGCCGCGTACAACACGCACTCGCTCAGCCTGATCGAGCGGCTCGCCTCCCGGTGACCCGAGTCGCCGCTGTCCCTATGGGTATGGGACATGCACGGCGGGAGCCGTGACCGCGGCGCACCGCTACCCTTCTTGACCACCGTGCTACCCGACCACCGCGCTGAGCGAGGAGCCTTCTTTGGCCTGTGACCTGTGGCTGGTACCGCTCGTCGACGTGTTGTGCCACACGCCGGACAACCCCTTCGCCGAGGAACTCGCGCAATACAACAAGGTGCTCGCCGAGGCCGGTCTGCCGCCGGTGCCGGTGTACCAGTACATGCCGGGTCTGTCCGGCGAGGTCGCCCCGGTCGCGGGCTTCGACTACGACGCGCTGCACTTCCTGCGCCGGGCCTATCTGCTCCAGGTGTGCGGCCTGCCGATGACGCCCGTGGACGAACTCGGCGGCGATTACGAGCAGTTGCTGGAGATGTTCGAGTCGACGGCCCAGCAGTCGCACCTGGTCTGGCACTACGACCACGCGGGCGCCTACGTCCCGGTCGACTTCCCCAGCCCGCTCGCCGACGACGCACTCCTCGCCGGCGGCGGCCCGCTCGGCTCCTCGCACGCGCTGCTGCGGGAGCTGGAGGTGGTCGCCCCGGCCCTCGGCATCGACCCGGCCAACCCGCCGGCGGCCCCCCAGGCGCCGCTCGCCCCGACGGAGTTGGAGGAGCCCGCCGTGCCCGCCCCGTACGACCCGAGCCCGTTCGCCCGTGAACGGCACGTCTGGCTCGGCCTGCACGCGGCCGTGACCCGCAGTCTCGCCCAGGGGTCGATGATCGTCTTCAGCTGAGCCCGGTCGCCGCCGGCCGGGCCCGCGGCTCAGCGGCCCAGCTGGGAGAGGCCCTTCTGCACGTCCTCCATGTTCATCACGGGCGTGTAGGAGATCTCCGCGTCCAGCTGGAGGAAGAAGGGTTCACTGATGACCGGCATCTGCCAGCTGTCCTGCATGTCGAAGAACACGTAGGCGGTGCGCTTGCCGTGGTCGGTGGTGAAATAGGCCGCTTCGGGCTTGATCTGTTCCATCGACTCCTGGATCAGCTTCCCCAGGGTTCCGTTGCGGATGAGCTCGTTGGACTTCTCCGTGTCCATGCTCATCTTGAGCAGTACGCGCATCGTGGTCACCTTCTTCTGGTCGACGCACGTGGGGCTATGAATTCAGCGTATGCCGGTTCCCGGCAACTCTCCCTGCGACGGAACGCAGGCCGCCCCCCCGTGTGCACGGAGGACGGCCTGCGGACGCGGGGGCGGGGGCGGGGGCGGGTCAGATGAACGAGTTGATCTCGATCGTCTCGTCCCGGCCCGGGCCGACGCCGATCGCGGAGATCGGGGCGCCGGACATCTCCTGAAGCGCCTTCACGTACGCCTGGGCGTTCTTCGGCAGGTCACCGAAGGTCTTCGCCTTGGAGATGTCCTCGTTCCAGCCGGGGAGCATCTCGTAGACCGGCTTGGCGTGGTGGAAGTCGGTCTGGGAGTACGGGAGCTCCTCGACCCGCTTGCCGTCGATCTCGTACGCCACGCAGACCGGGATCTGCTCCCAGCCGGTGAGGACGTCGAGCTTGGTGAGGAAGAAGTCGGTCAATCCGTTCACGCGGGTCGCGTAGCGGGCGATGACCGCGTCGAACCAGCCGCAGCGGCGGTCACGGCCGGTGGTGACACCGCGCTCCCCGCCGATACGGCGCAGCGCCTCGCCGTCCTCGTCGAACAGCTCGGTCGGGAACGGGCCCGCCCCGACGCGGGTGGTGTACGCCTTGAGGATGCCGATGACCCGGCTGATCTTCGTCGGGCCGACACCGGCGCCGGTGCAGGCACCGCCCGCGGTCGGGTTCGACGAGGTGACGAAGGGGTACGTGCCGTGGTCGATGTCGAGGAGCGTGCCCTGGCCGCCCTCGAACAGGACGACCCTGTCCTCCTCCAGCGCCTGGTTGAGGACCAGGACGGTGTCGGAGACGTACGGCGCGAGCTTGTCGGCGTAGCCCAGCAGCTCCTCGACCACCTGCTCCACGGCGATCGCGCGCCGGTTGTAGAGCTTGGTGAGGACCTGGTTCTTGACGTCGAGGGCCGCCTCGACCTTCTGCGTGAGGATCGACTCGTCGTACAGGTCCTGCACGCGGATACCGACCCGGTTGATCTTGTCGGCGTAGGTCGGGCCGATGCCGCGGCCGGTCGTGCCGATCTTCCGCTTGCCGAGGAAGCGCTCGGTCACCTTGTCCACCGTCACGTTGTACGGGGTGATGATGTGCGCGTTTCCGCTGAGGAGGAGCTTGGACGTGTCGACGCCACGCTCGTTCAGACCGCTCAGCTCGGAGAGCAGGACCGACGGGTCGACGACGACGCCGTTTCCGATGACCGGCGTACAGCCGGGAGACAGGATTCCGGAAGGGAGGAGGTGCAGTGCATACTTCTGGTCACCCACGACCACCGTGTGGCCGGCGTTGTTGCCGCCCTGGTAGCGCACTACATAATCCACGGAGCCACCGAGAAGGTCGGTGGCCTTTCCCTTGCCTTCGTCACCCCACTGAGCACCGAGCAGCACAAGTGCGGGCACGCGCGTACACCCCTTCCGGGCGGGGCATGTCCATGGTCGAGGGCGAACGCGGCGGTGTACCACCGCGTGCACCGCGACCACCGTTGGCCGCCAACCGTCGGACCGGATGCCCCGGAATAGACGAAGCCCCTGGCGCAATAGCGCAAGGGGCTCTTGCACAAAGATGCTACCCGAGGAAGCGAGGCATGGCCGAGGTGGCGACTTCCGCGACGTCCGAGCAGTTGCTGGTGGTGGTCGATCCGGTCGCCCGTAGGTCGGACGGAGAGTCCGTCCGGATCGCGAAAGACGTGCTCGGAGCGGGTGCCGGCATGAAGCTGTGCCTGCCGGACGGGCCGGAGGAGTTCGCCCGGGCGCTGGCCCGGCGGGGCTCGCGGCGACCGGTGGTGGTGGGCGACGACCGGGCCCTGATCCGCGCGGTGGCCCTGCTGCACCGGCACCGGGAGCTGGCCGGATGTGCGCTGTCGGTGGTGCCGGTCGGGGGCGCGCTGTCCCTGGCCCGGTCGCTGGGGGTGCCGACGGGGACGGTTGCGGCGGCACGGGCGGTGCTCGACGGGGTCGAGCGGCGCATGGACCTGATGGTCGACGACAGCGACGGGGTGGTGCTCGGCGCGCTGCGGATACCCCCACTGCGGCCCGCGCCGGCCGGGACGGTCCTGGAGGGCACGCCGGACCCGGACGCGGTGCCGGGCCACCCGTGGCTGCGGACCTGCCAGTCCCTGGTCCGGACGCTGGTCCCGGCGGGCCGCCCGTTGCGGGTCGCCGCCGCGCCCGAGCCGGGGCCGTCCCGGCTGCGGGTCGAGGTGGACGGGCAGACGCTCGTCGACCTGGACCAGCCGGTGGAGGGCGTGTCGGTGGCTCCGGTCGCCGCGGGGATCGCGTCGGTGGAGGTCAGACCGGTGTCGGTGGGCGCGGAGGCCGCGCCTCTGCTGGCGCAGGGCCGGACGGTGACGGTGTCCGGGGCGCACTTCCGCTACCGCGCGGACACGGTGGTGTCGGGACCGGTGCGGACCCGGACGTGGGTGGTGCGGGAGGGTGCGTGGGGGCTGACGGTGCCGTCGGGGCGGTGAGTGGGCCTGGAAGACCGATGAAGGTCTTGCTCCGGCCGCCGGGATCGCCCCGGATCGCCGGTAGATGTCAATCGCCACGAACCGGTGCAAGCCGGGCGCAATTCCAAGATCTTCAGGACACTCCTAGGGGTGCCTTAGGGGCCCTCCGGCCCGAACGTCTTGTCGCGGTGCACCCGCCAGCGCTCCATCATCGCGAGGAGTTCACCGTCGAGGAACTCGAAGAACGCCAGCGTCTCGGACAGGCGGCGGCCGGCCGGGGTGCCGGCGCCGAGACTGGTGACGCCCTCGCGCAGGGCGCCCTCCCACCGCTTGAGGACGGCGTCGCGGTTGGTCAGGGCCTCGTACCACTGGTCGCCGTGCACCCGGTAGCGCTCCCGGCGCGAGCCCGGCTCCCGTTCGCGGGAGACCATGTGCGCCTGGGACAGGTAGCGCACCGCCCCGGACACCGCCGCGGGGCTGATCCGCAGCTGCTCCCCCAGCTCGGCGGAGGTCATCGAGCCCGCGTCGGAGGACAGGAGCGCGGCGAAGACCCGGGCGGGCATGCGCGTCATCCCCGCCTCGACGAGCTGCGCCGCGAAGGACTCCACGAACCTCGACACGACCTCCGCGTCCCGGCCGGTCCCGGCTGATTCCGTCATGACCTCATCCTATCCGAGATTCAGACGCTTCCTTAACTTCACAAATTTCTGAAAGAAGCGTACGTTCTGAAACATGACGAAGGCCATCACCGTCTCCGGACTGCACAAGTCCTTCGGGCGGACGCATGCTCTCGACGGGCTCGACCTGGAGGTCGCCGCCGGCGAGGTCCACGGCTTCCTCGGCCCCAACGGCGCCGGGAAGTCCACCACCATCCGGGTCCTGCTCGGCCTGCTGCGCGCCGACTCGGGCGCCGCGCAGGTCCTCGGCCGCGACCCGTGGACGGACGCGGTGGAGGTGCACCGCCGCATCGCCTACGTCCCCGGGGACGTCACGCTGTGGCGCAACCTCTCCGGCGGCGAGGTCATCGACCTCTACGGCCGGCTGCGCGGAGGGCTCGACGCGCGGCGCCGCAGGGAGCTGACCGAGCGCTTCGAACTCGACCCCACCAAGAAGGGCCGCACCTACTCCAAGGGCAACCGGCAGAAGGTCGCCCTGGTCGCCGCGTTCGCCTCGGACGTCGACCTGCTGATCCTGGACGAGCCGACCTCGGGTCTGGACCCGCTGATGGAGGAGGTCTTCCAGGCCTGCGTCGAGGAGGAGCGCGACCGGGGCCGCACGGTCCTGCTCTCCTCCCACATCCTCAGCGAGGTCGAGGAGCTGTGCGACCGGGTGAGCATCATCCGGGGTGGCCGCACGGTCGAGAGCGGTTCCCTCGCCGACCTGCGCCACCTGACCCGCACCAGCGTCGTCGCCGAGCTCGCGGGCCCGCCCGACGGCCTGGCGGAACTGCCCGGCGTGCACGATCTCGACGTGCGGGGGCACCGCGTCCGGCTCCAGGTCGACACCGACCGGCTGAACGCCGTCCTGCGGTCGCTGAGCGACTCGGGCGTACGGTCGCTGACGTCGACACCGCCCACGCTGGAGGAGCTGTTCCTGCGGCACTACCAGGAGGAGACGGCCGAGCCGGACGCGGCGGTGGCCCGGTGACCACGTTCGCGCTACGGCCCGGCAGTTCACGCCAACTGGCCGGCACGGGCATCCTGCTGCGGTTCGCCCTGCGCCGCGACCGGCTGCTGATCCTCGTATGGATCGCGGTGAACGCGCTGATGGTCCTGTCCATGCCGGGCACCCTGGAGGGCCTGTACAGCACCCCGGCCGAACGCGCCGACCTGGTCCGGCAGATGGAGACCAACGCCTCGCTGCGCGCGATGGTCGGCCCGGTCTTCGGCGACTCGCTGGGCGCCCTGACGGCCTGGCGCGTCGGCATCTACGCCGGAGCCCTGGCGGCCGTGATGAGCCTGCTGATCGTCGTACGGCACACCCGGGACGAGGAGGAGAGCGGCCGTCAGGAGCTGGTGGCGTCCGGGATGGTGGGCCGCCGGGCCTCCCTGACGGCGGCCCTGCTCGCGGCGGCGGTCGCGAACGGGGTCCTGGCGCTGCTGGTGAAGGCCGGGCTGGCCGGGCAGGGCACGACCGGCGCCCTGGCCCTCGGGCTCGGGATCGCCGCCGTCGGGATGGTCTTCGCCACGACGGCCGCGATCGTCGCGCAGCTGACGGAGAGCGCACGGCTGGCACGCGGCCTGACGGCGGCGGTGCTCGGAGCCGCGTTCGTCCTGCGCGCGGCGGGCGACTCGGCGACGGATGGGGGCACCTCCCAGGCTTTCGGCACTGGGGGAGGCTCGTCGGTCCTGACCTGGCTGTCACCGCTGGGCTGGCTGGAGAACCTGCGGCCCTACGCGTCCGAGCGCTGGTGGGTGCTGGCCCTGCTCGCCGGGGCGGTGGCCCTCCAGGGCGCGGCGGCCTACGGCCTGGCCGGCCGCCGGGACCTCGGCATGAGCTTCCTGCCGACCCGGCCGGGCCCGGCGTCCGGCCGCCTGGGCAGCGCGGGCGCCCTGGCCTGGCGGTTGCAGCGGGGCGGCGTGCTGGGCTGGAGCATCGGCTTCTTCCTGGCCGGGGTCGTCTACGGCGGCATGACCGACGGCGCGGCCGGCCTGGTGGGCGACAACGACAACGCCCGGCGCATCATCGAACGCATGGGCGGTCAGTCCGGCCTGACGGACGCGTTCCTGGCGTCGATGGTCGGGATGCTGGGCCTGATCGCGGCGCTGTACATCGTGGCGTCGGTGCTGCGCCTGCACGGCGAGGAGACCTCGGGCCGGGCGGAACCGGTGCTGGCGAACGCGGTGGGGCGGGTGCGGTGGACCGCCGGTCATCTGGTGATCGCCTTCGGCGGCGCAGCCCTGATCATGCTGCTGGCCGGGTTCGGCTTCGCCGTCGGCTACGGCAAGGAGACCGGCCCGATCCTGGCGGCGTGCCTGGTGCAGCTCCCGGCGGTGTGGGTGATCGGCGGGCTGGCGGTGCTGCTGCACGGGGTCCTGCCCCGGGCGGCCCTGGCGGCGTGGGGCGTCGCCGGGGCCGTGCTCCTGATCGGCTGGGTCGGGCCCGCGCTGGACGCGCCGCAGGCCGTGCTGGACGTCTCACCGTTCGGGCACCTGCCGAAGCTGCCGGGCGGCTCCATGCAGTGGGGGCCGGTGCTGGTGCTGACCGGGCTCGCGGTACTGCTGGTGGCCGGGGGGCTGGCGGGGTTGCGGCGGCGGGACATGACGATGTGAGCAGTACGGGTGCCGGTGTGACTGCGGGCGCGGCTGCGGGCACGGGCGCGGCTGCCGCTGCGGGCACGGGCACGGCTGCCGCTGCGGGCACGGGCACGGCTGCCGCTGCGGGCACGGGCACGGCTGCCGCTGCCGCTGCCGGCATCGGCGCGGGCGCGGGTCACCCCACCTCCACGGCCAGCCCCTCCAACCCCCTGATCACGAAGTTCGGCTTCCTCTCGGGCTCTGCGGCCAGTCGCAGCGTCGGGGCCCTCTCCAGCAGCGCCCCCATCGAGGCGGCCAGTTCGATACGGGCCAGTGGTGCGCCGATGCAGTAGTGGATGCCGGCGCTGAAGGAGATGTGGGGGTTGTCCGCGCGGGTGAGGTCGAGGGCGGACGGGTTCCGGAACACCGCCGGGTCGTGGTTGGCGGAGCCGAAGAGCATGGCGATCTCCGAGCCCCGCGGGATCGTCGTGCCGGCGATCTCGATCTCGTCCAGGACCCAGCGTTCGAACAGCTGGAGCGGGGTGTCGTAGCGCATCAGCTCCTCGATCGCGGAGGGGATGAGCGTGTGGTCCGCGCGCAGCAGCTCCAGCTGGGACGGGTTGCGGAACAGGGCGTACCAGCCGTTGACCGTGGCGTTCACCGTGGCCTCGTGGCCGGCGTTGAGCAGCAGCACGCAGGTGGAGATCATCTCCTGCTCGGTGAGCCGGTCGCCCTCGTCGTGGGCCTCGATGAGCCCGGAGATGAGGTCCTCACCCGGCTCCTTGCGGCGGGCCGCGATCAGGTCGCGCAGATAGTCGGAGAACTCGACCGACGCCCGGACGGCCCTGGCAGCCGTGTCCTCGGACGGGCTCAGCTCGTACATCCCGCAGATGTCCGCCGACCAGGGGCGCAGCGGGGCCCGGTCGAACTCAGGGATGCCGAGCATCTCGGCGATCACCGCGACGGGCAGGGGCTCGGCGACGTCCTTCAACAGGTCGCCGCCACCCGCCTCGACCAGCGCGGACACCAGGTCGTCGGCCAGGCCCCGCACATACGGCTTCAGCCGCTCCACCGTGCGCGGCGTGAACGCCTTCGACACCAGGCGGCGGATCCGGGTGTGGTCCGGCGGCTCCAGGTCGAGCATCCCGTGGTCGTTGAGCGTGTGGAACGGCTCGTGCTCCGGCGGGGGCGCCGAGCGGCCGAACTCCTCGTGCGTGAACCGGTGCTGGTACGTCCGGCCCAGGCGCCTCTCGCGCAGCAGTGCCGAGACGTCCGCGTGGTGCGGGACGAGCCACTGCCCGGTGGGCTCGAACCAGTGCACACGGCCCTGGGCACGCAGTTCGGCGTAGGCGGGGTACGGGTCGGCGAGGAACGCCGGGTCCCACGGGTCGAATGCAGCCATGCCGGGACGCTAGCTCCCGAACCCCCTCTCTGACCAGGGGTGTTCCTTCACATGGCAGGGACACGACGGAGACGATCCTGCGACATCAAGATCGTTGAGCTGGCCCGGCCGTGTGAACGGCACGAGTCTTCGCAAGAAAAGAACTTCATGACACCGCAGCGAGCCAAGCTCCGCGCCCGCGTCCCCGCCTGTCTGGCCGCCTCGGCCATGCCGGCCCTGTCGCTGTCCGCCGGCGTGGTCGCGGCCGTTGCCCCGGCCGCCACCGCCGCCGAGATGCCGTGCGAGCCGAACGTCTCCTACTACGTCTCCAAGAGCAGCGGCGTGAACTTCCGCACGGGCGCCGGCACCGGCTACGCGTCCAAGGGCATCCCGCACAAGAACGACCGGGGCGGGAAGCTCGCCACCAAGGGCTCCTGGATCAAGCTGCAGCTCGGCCGGAAGTCCAAGAGCGGACTGGCCAAGGGCAGCACCGGCTGGGTCTCCAAGTCCTACGTCAGCGACTGCACGCCGATGCAACTGGACTGACCCGTCCGCGTCACCCCGGGGCCGAGAGCCCGCGGGGCGACGTCCCCCGGCCGCCCGGACGACGGCCGCCCGGACGGCGGCTGTCCGAGCCGAGCCGTCCCGCACGGCCCGACCGAGGCCGGGGCTATCCGGGCGTCACCAACCGCGCCTCGTAGGCGAACACCGCCGCCTGGGTGCGGTCCCGCAGGCCCAGCTTCACCAGGATCCGGCTGACGTGCGTCTTGATCGTGGACTCGGCGACCACCAGCCGCTCCGCGATCTCCGAGTTCGACAGGCCCTGCGCGATGAGGACCAGCACCTCCGTCTCCCGCTCGGTGAGATCCCCGTAGGCGGCCTGCGCGGAGGGCATCAGGCGCGGCTTCTCGGAGAGCTTGGAGAACTCGGTGATCAGGCGCCTGGTCACCGAGGGGGCCAGGAGCGCCTCCCCCGACGCCACCACCCGCACCCCGTCGGCGAGCTGGCGGGCCGAGGCGTCCTTGAGGAGGAAGCCCGAGGCGCCCGCGCGCAGCGCCTGGTACACGTACTCGTCGAGGTCGAACGTGGTGAGCACCAGCACCTTCGCCGCGCCGTCGGCGGCGACGATCTCGCGGGTCGCCTCGATGCCGTTCAGCTCGGGCATGCGGATGTCCATCAGCACCACGTCCGGGGCGAGCTCGCGCACCTTGGCGACGGCCTCGCGGCCGTTCACCGCCTCGCCGACGACCTCGATGTCCGGCATCGCGTTCAGAAGAACCGAGAAGCCCTCACGCACCATCATCTGGTCGTCCGCGATCAGGACCCGGATGGTCATGCGTCGTCCTCGCCCGGCAGGGCGACCGGCAGGAACACCGTCACCTCGTATCCCCCGTCGTCCGTGCCGCCGGCCGTCATCTCGCCGGTCAGCATCGTCACCCGCTCCCGCATGCCCGTGATGCCGTGCCCGGCGCCGGGCGAGGGCTTGACGAGGCTCGGATCGGGCGGCGGGTCGTTGACCACGCGCAGCCCCAGGCCGCCGAGCACGTACCCGATCTCGACCCGGGCGGTGGCCCCCGGCGCGTGCCGCAGGGTGTTGCTCAGGGCCTCCTGCACGATGCGGTACGCCGACAGCTCCACGCCCTGCGGCAGCTCCCGCACCGCGCCCGTCACCGTCTTCTCCACGGTCAGCCCGGCCTCCCGGACATTGGCCAGCAGGCCGTCGAGGTCGGCGAGCGTGGGCTGCGGGGCGTCCGGGACCTGGTAGTCCTCGGCGCGGACGACGCCGAGCACCCGGCGCAGTTCGGTCAGGGCCGCCACCGCGTTCTCCCGGATCGTGGCGAACGCCTTCTCCAGCTCCGGCGGCGGGTTCTCCACCCGGTACGGCGCGGCCTCCGCCTGGATGGCGACGACCGACATGTGGTGGGCGACGACGTCGTGCAGCTCGCGGGCGATGGTGGTGCGCTCCTCCAGCAGGGTGCGGCGGGAGCGCTCGTGCGCGGTGACCGTCTGCTGGGCGGTGACCTCCTGCTCGGCGTGGCGCCGGATGTGCCAGACGGTGACGCAGAGCAGGACCAGGGCCGATATGACGAGCATGGGGCCGGAGTTGCTGCCGTACATGTAGGTCGGGCCGACGCCGGAGTCCGCGATGAGCGCGTACACCAGCGTCAGTGCCCACATCCACGCGGCCGTGCGCGGCCGGGTGCGCATCGCCACGACCGTCAGCACGGTCAGATGGCAGGCGAAGCTGCCGGCCGCCCAGGGCCATTCGCCCCAGTGGCTGCCGAGCACGGCAGCCAGCGGGGTGGAGACCATGGACGCCCAGAACGCGCCGACGGGCCGCACCATGGTCAGCAGCACGGGAATCGCGCAGAGCGGACCCAGCAGGAGAGGCGGACCGCCCGAGTCGACCGCGGCGAGCGCGAAGGTGATCAGGGCCGCAGCGGTGATCACGGCGTGCGGGAGCCACGCCGCGTACTCCCGCAGCCGGCCCGGCAGCCGCCGGACGACCCACCCGTCCGTGCGCCGGGCCGGCAGCGGCCGGTAGGCGAACGCGTCCTGGAAGAGGTCCTGCCTCAGGCCCCGCAGAAAGTCCACCGCCACCCGGTACTCCGGACTGCGGGGCTTGGCCCGGTCCCCCGGCGGCGTGGTCTGCATGTGAGTCGTCTCGGTCACGTACAGAACGGTAGGCGCACCCCCGGGTCCGGGTCGTCCCCAGTGAGAGGGGTTCCTGCCCGTCCCTCTCAGGTACTACGGGGCCGACCAGGCGCGATCGGCGCCGCCCCTCAGTAGCCCGACGGCCGCACCAGCCCCGACTCGTAGGCGAACACCGCCGCCTGGGTCCGGTCCCTGAGGGGGCCGTAGGTGTCGAGGCCCGTGTCGGAGCCGGGGACGAGGACGGCGACGCGGTCGGCCCGGTCGAGGTCGCCGAGGACCTCTGTCACCCGGCCGGAGCCGCGGCCGTCGAAGTGCAGCCGGCCAAGGCCGCGCGGCGGTGCTCACCAGGCCAGCTGCGCGATCTCCTCCACGACCACCGCGCACGCGTCCGCCGCCGGGTCGATGAGCGGGAAGTGCCCCACGTCCTCCAGCAGCGTCACCCCCACCATCTCTCCGGCCTTCGCCGCCGCCTCCGCGTACGAATCGGCGACGGCCTGCGGCACATCGAGGTCCGTGCGGCCCTGGACGAGGGTGGTGGCGATGCCGGTGGGCAGCAGCAGCGCCGGGTCCGCGTACGGTCGGCGCTCCGCGAAGTTCTCGTCCCCGCCCAGGAGTTGACGCGCGGCGCCCCCGCACACGTCCAGCTTGTCGGCGATCGCGAGGTCGGCGATCGGGGCGAGGGCGACGACGCCGCGCAGCGTCGCCGGGCTGCCGCCCCGCCAGGGCGAGTCGGCCGGCAGGACGTGCCGGGCGGCACCCCACAGCGCGAGATGCCCGCCCGCCGAGTGGCCGGTGAGGACCGTACGGCGCGGGTCGGCCTGCGGCAGCAACTCCCGTACCAGCGCCGGGAGGGCGTCCAGCGCCGCGGCGACGTCGTCGAAGGTGTCGGGCCAGCGGCCGGCGACGGAGTCGTCGGCGCCGCCGCGCCGGTACTCGGCACTGGCCACGGCGAACCCGCGGCGGGCGAGGAAGTCCGCGAAGGGGCTGATGTGGCGCCGGTCGTAGGGGGCCCGCCAGGCACCGCCGTGCAGGACGAAGACGACCGGGGCGGGCCCGGGGCCGCCGGCCCGGCGCGGGGCGAAGAAGTCGATCACCTGGTCGGGGTGGTCGCCGTAGGCCGCGGTGGCGTCGGGGTCGACGGGCGCGTGGGAGAAAGCCGACTTCTCCTCGGCAGCGGCCCGTGCTGCTGCGACGTCGTCCGTCATGCTCCAACCTTCCAGCGATGAACCGTACGCGGCGGGCCAGTTGAGGGGGCCAGCCGTTGGCCGGGACGGTACCAGGCGCGTGACATGCGCGGACATGCGGATGTCACGCTCGGTGAAGACCGGACGGGCACCGCGGGGCCGGGACACCACCGGGCGTCCCGGCCCCGCCGCCGCTCAGGCCAGCGTCTGCGCCAGCACCCGCGCCGCCCGCTCCACGTCGGCGAAGGCGACGTACAGCGGCGTGAAACCGAAGCGCAGCACGTCCGGCGCCCGGAAGTCGCCGACCACTCCGCGCTCGATCAGCCGTTTCATCACGTCACCGGCGATGGGGGCACCTCCCTGCTCGAACGAAGTCGAGAGCTCGGGGGAGCAGCGCAGGGCGATCTGGCTGCCCCGCTCCTCATGCGGCAGCGGCGTCACACACTCCACCCGGCCCTCGGGCACATACGCCGCCACGCACTGAAGGAAGAAGTCCGTCAGCGCGAGGGACTTGGCCCGCACCGCCTCGACCGACACCCCGTCCCAGACCTCCAGGGCCGCCTCCAGGGCGAGCATGGAGAGGATGTCGGGCGTGCCGACCCGGCCGCGCAGGGCACCGGGGGCCGGTTCGTAGCCGGTACGCATGCCGAAGGGCTCGGCGTGCGAGTTCCACCCGGGCAGCGGCGAGTCGAAACGGTCCTGGAGCTCCCGCCGCACATACAGGTACGCGGGTGAACCGGGCCCGCCGTTCAGGTACTTGTAGGTGCAGCCGACCGCGAGATCCACGCCGTGCTCGTCCAGCCCTACCGGCAGCGCGCCCGCGCTGTGGCACAGGTCCCAGACGGCGACCGCGCCCGCCTCGCGCACGGCGGCCGTCAGACCGGGCAGGTCGTGCAGCCGGCCGGTGCGGTAGTCGACGTGGTTGAGCAGGACGGCGGCGGTGCGCTCGCCCAGCGCGCCCGGCACGTCCGCCGGTGCCACGGGCCGCAGGGTGCGGCCGGTCATGCGGGCGGCGGACTCGGCGATGTACCCGTCGGTGGGGAAGGTCGTCGCGTCGACGAGGAGCTCGTCACGGCCCTCCCCGGCCATCCGCACCGCGCCCACCAGCGCCTTGAAGACGTTGACGCTGGTGGAGTCGCCCACGACGATCTGCCCGGGCGCCGCCCCGACCAGCGGGGCGATCCGGTCGCCGATCCGCTCGGGCGCCGTCCACCAGCCGCTCTCCTCCCAGGACCGGATGCGCAGCTCGCCCCACTGGCGGCGTACGACGTCCTCCACCCGGCCGGGCACCACGGCGGGCAGCGCGCCCAGCGAGTTGCCGTCGAGGTAGACGACGTCATCGAGGACGAACTCCTCGCGCTTGCCGCCCAGTTCATCGACGGCGTCCAGCTTCTCCGCCACGATGGCCAGGTCAGACATAGGACCGCGCCGTCCACAGCTCGGGGAACACGTTCTTCTGCGCGCGCTTCTCCAGCCAGGCCACCCCGGCGGAGCCGCCCGTGCCGGTCTTGGCGCCCATCGCACGGCGGGTGGCGACCAGGTGGTCGTTGCGCCAGCGCCACACCAGCTCGGCGACGTCGCTCAGCGCCTCGCCCAGCCGGGCGACCTCGTCGCTCTCGTCGCCCGAGTAGACGGCCGTCCAGGCCGCCTCGACCTGCGGCGACGGCTCGTAGCGCCGCGAGACGTCGCGCCGCAGCACCGCCTCCGGGATGTCGTGCCCGCGCCGCGCCAGCAGCCGCACGACCTCGTCGTACAGGCTCGGCTCGTGCAGCGCCTTCTCCAGCTCGGCGTGCACCCGCGGTGCGCCCCGGTGCGGGACGAGCATGGACGCGGACTTGTCGCCGAGCAGGAACTCCATGCGCCGGTACATCGCCGACTGGAAGCCGGATCCCTCGCCGAGGGCGCTGCGGTACGAGTTGAACTGGGCCGGCGTGAGCTGGGCGAGCGGCTTCCAGGAGTGGTTGAGCGCCTCCAGTTCGCGGACGGACCTCTTGAGCGCGTGGACGGCGGTCGGGATGTCGTCACCCCGGAGCGCGCCCGCGGCCGTCTCCCACTCGTGGACGATGACGGTGAACCACAGCTCCATCACCTGGGTCGTCACCAGGAAGACCATCTCTCCGGGATCGTCGGAGAGGGTGTGCTGGAGGTGGGTGAGTACGTCTGCCTTGACGTAGTCCTCGTACGGCGTCGTGCCGTGGAAGTCGAGATGCGGGGTCTCGGGCTCGTGAGCCTCGTGGGACATCGCTGTCTCCTGCGTATAACTCCGGGTAGCGGTCCGCCCCTGCCGAATCCGACACGGGGGCCCCGGTCCCCGAGGGCATCTTGCGCAATCGTCCCCCGAAACCGCAAGGCCCGCCTTTCGGGGGCGGGCCTCGCGTGCACGGACCGTGGGTCAGCCCAGGACCTGCGCCGCCGTCGGCGAGGAGTCCTTCAGGAACTGGGAGCAGCGCTCGTACTCCTCCTGCTCGCCGATCGCCTGCGCGGCGCGGGCGAGGGCGTGCAGGGCCCGCAGGAAGCCGCGGTTCTGCTCGTGCTCCCACGGCACCGGACCGTGGCCCTTCCAGCCGCTGCGGCGCAGCGCGTCCAGACCGCGGTGGTAGCCGGTGCGCGCGTACGCGTACGACTCCACGGTGGCGCCCCGCTCGAACGCCTCGTCGGCGAGCTGGGCCCAGGCGAGCGAGGAGGTGGGGTGCGCAGCGGCGACCTCGGCGGGCGCAGCACCCGAGGCGAGCATGTCCCGCGGCCCGGGGTCGTCGGGGAGGTGGGTCGGGGGCGGGCCCCCGAGAAGGTTCTCGTGAATGGACATGCCCCAAGTCTGCGCCATCCCACGCGGCCGCGGGCACCGGTCCCGCCCGGCCTCGGCCTGAACCCCGGCACCCGGCTGCCGGGCAGCAGCTCCCCGCCCCTCTACCCCAACCGCTTCCGCACCGGCTCCCCCTCCAGCGGCGGCGCCGTCACACCGCCGTGCCGCAGGCACTCCGGCCGCTTGCAGTCCGGCGGCGGCCTGCGCACCACCGCGGCCGCGATCACCGACCCCACCACCAGCGCCCCCGCGCACCAGCCCATCGCCTTGTCGAACGCCGTGTCGAAGGCGGCCGGCTCCCGGTACGCCTCCTCCCCCATCCCCGCCAGCAGCGGCAGCGCCGCCACCGCGATCAGGCCAGCCGCCCGGGCCGCCGCGTTGTTGATGCCGCTGGCCAGCCCCGCCCGCACCACGCTCACCGAGCCCAGCACCGTCGCCGTCAGCGGCGCCACCAGCGTGACCAGGCCCAGCCCGAGCACCACCAGCGCCGGCAGCACATCGGCGGCGTAGGACGCGCCCGGTCCGACCCGCAGCATCATCAGCATCCCGGCCGCACACAGCAGCGGCCCCACCGTCAGCGGGATCCTCGGCCCGATCCGGTCGGCCAGCTCCCCGGAGCGCGCCGACAGCAGCAGCATCAGCACGGTCGTCGGCAGCAGGGCCGTACCGGCGGCCAGGGCCGAGTAGCCCACGACCACCTGGAGCTGGAGCGCGGCGAGGAAGAAGAACCCGCCGAGGGCCGCGTACACGCACAGCGTGACGAGGTTGACGGCCGTGAACTGCCGGGACGCGAAGATGTCCAGCGGCATCATCGGGTCGGGCCGGCGCCGCTCGACCACCACGAACGCGACGGCCGCGGCCAGACCGGCCACCGCCGAGACCACCACCACCGCTCCGCCCTCACCGGCCTCGATCAGCGCGTACGTCACCAGCGCGAGGGCCAGCGCCCCCAGCACGGCCCCGAGCACGTCGAAGCGCCCGTGCGCCTGCTGTCCCCCACTCTCGGCTTCGCTCGAGCGGGCGGTGCCCCCGCCCGACTCGGGGACGTGCCGCAGCGCCACCGGCACGCACACCAGCGCCAGCGGCACGTTCAGCAGGAACACCCACCGCCAGCCCGGCCCGTCCACCAGCCAGCCGCCGACGAACGGCCCGACCGCCGCCCCGATCCCGCCGAACCCGGACCACAGGCCCACGGCCCGCCCCCGGTCGTCGGCGTGGAAGGACGCCTGGATCAGCGCCAGTGACCCGGGGGTCAGGAGCGCGCCGCCGACCCCCTGCAGGGCCCGCGCGGCGATCAGCACCCCCGCGTTCGGCGCGAGGCCGCACAGCAGCGATGCCACCGCGAACCACACCACGCCGACGACGAACACCTTGCGCCGCCCGAACCGGTCCCCGAGCGCCCCGCCCAGCAGGATCAGCCCGGCCAGCGTGACCATGTAGGCGTTGACCGTCCACTGCAGGGCGGACAGGTTCGCGTCGAGGTCGCGGCCGATGCGCGGCAGGGCGACGTTGACGACGGTCGAGTCCAGCATCGCCATGCTGGAGCCGAGGACGGTGGTGAGCAGGATCCACTTGCCCTGCGGGGAGGCCAACCGGACATCGGGCATGCAGGGAGCATACGGAAGAGCCCGGCACCTCAGGAGGTGCCGGGCTCCACGCGAACGAACCCGGGTGCGACCCGGCGCGAACCGGCTGGAACCGATGCGAACCGGCTGGAACCGATGCGAACCGGCTGGAACCGGCGCGGACCGGACTTACTTGATCTTCGTGCCGTTCGAGCGCAGGTTGCCGCAGGCCTCGACGACGCGCGCGGACATGGAGGCCTCGGCCAGCTTGCCCCAGGTGCGCGGGTCGTAGGTCTTCTTGTTGCCGACCTCGCCGTCGACCTTCAGGACACCGTCGTAGTTGCGGAACATGTGGTCCGCGACGGGGCGCGTGAACGCGTACTGGGTGTCGGTGTCGATGTTCATCTTCACGACGCCGTTCTCCAGCGCGGTGCGGATCTCCTCCTCCGTGGAGCCCGAGCCGCCGTGGAAGACGAAGTCGAACGGGGAGCCCTTGCCGAACTTGGCGGCGACGCCCTCGTTCAGCTCCTTCAGCAGCTCGGGACGCAGGACGACGTTGCCCGGCTTGTACACGCCGTGCACGTTGCCGAAGGACGCGGCGAGCAGGTAGCGGCCCTTCTCACCGAGGCCGAGGGCCTCCGCGGTGCGGATCGCGTCGTCGACCGTGGTGTAGAGGGAGTCGTTGATCTCGTGGGAGACGCCGTCCTCCTCGCCACCGGTCGGGGTGATCTCCACCTCGAGGATGATCTTCGCGGCGCGGGCCTGCTCCAGCAGCTCCTGCGCGATGGAGAGGTTGTCGGCGAGGGTCTCGGCCGAGCCGTCCCACATGTGCGACTGGAACAGCGGGTTCAGACCGGCCTCGACGCGCTTCTGGGAGAGCGCCAGGAGCGGGCGTACGTACCCGTCGAGCTTGTCCTTGGGGCAGTGGTCGGTGTGCAGCGCGATGTTCACCGGGTACTTCTCGGCGACGATGTGCGCGAACTCGGCCAGGGCGACCGCGCCGGTCACCATGTCCTTGCTGTACTGACCGCCCAGGAACTCGGCGCCACCCGTGGAGATCTGGACGATGCCGTCGCTCTCCGCCTCAGCGAAACCGCGCAGGGCCGCGTGCAGGGTCTGGGTGGAGGTCACGTTGATGGCCGGGTAGGCGAACTTTCCTGCCTTCGCCCGGTCCAGCATCTCGTTGTAGACCTCGGGAGTTGCGATGGGCATGCGTCCGCTCCTTGTATCTGCGGGTTGACGTACTGCTGTGTCTAACGGCCCTGACCTAGACCTTGGGGTACGACGTCATCGTCGGCCCCATCTTTCCAGACTTGGCCGGAAGGTCCAGGCCACCGTCCACGCCCTGGTCGGTCCCCGGTCAGTCGAGGCCCAGCTCGTCCTTGGAGAAGGCGAAGAGGTACGGCACCCCGGCGCCCTCCTGGATCTTCTCCGCGGCGCCGGTCGCCCGGTCGACGATGGTCGCGACGGCGACGACCTCGCCCCCGGCCTCGCGCACGGCCTCGACGGCGGTGAGCGGGGAGCCGCCGGTGGTGGAGGTGTCCTCGACGACCAGCACGCGGCGGCCCGCGATGTCCGGACCCTCGACGCGCCGCTGCAGGCCGTGCGCCTTGGCGGCCTTGCGCACGACGAAGGCGTCCAGGCGCTTCCCGCGCGCGGCGGCCGCGTGCAGCATGGCGGCGGCGACCGGGTCGGCGCCCATGGTCAGGCCGCCGACGGCGTCGAAGTCCAGCTCGGCCGTCAGGTCCAGCAGCACCTGGCCGACCAGCGGGGCGGCCTCACCGTCGAGCGTGATCCGCCGCAGGTCGACGTAGTAGTCGGCCTCGAGACCCGACGACAGGGTCACCTTGCCGTGCACCACGGCCTTGTCCTTGATCTGCTGCAGCAGCGCGCCGCGAGTGTCCGTCATGCCGCCCAGCTTAGAGGCGGCGCCAGCTCCAGGTCGTGGTGGCCTCCAGCGGCTCCAGGGGTGTGACCAGGCGCGGCTGGGTGTTGAGCCCGTTGGGCGGGCCGGTCTGCGGTTCCACGCACACGGCCTCCCGCTGCTCGTCGTAGACGACGACCCACTCCTCGCGGCTGGTGACCTTCAGCTCCAGTTGGCCGGGCCAGGTCAGGGTGGCCTCGACGCCGCCGGGCATGCCGAAGCAGTCGTCCCAGGGGCCGGGCTTCGGGTCGAGGCGGTTGCCGGTGGGCAGGTGGTCGTCGCCGCGCTCCTCCTGCCAGGCGGGGTCGAAGTCGAGGGTGACGTCCTCGCCGCCGAGGTTCCGGTTGAACCAGGGGTGCCAGCCGATCTGCGCCGGGAAGGACGACTCGTACGTCTCGACGGACATGGTCAGCGTCAGTGCGTCCTGGGTGAGGGCGACGATCTGGGTGACGACGCCCGGGTGGGGCCAGGGGTCGACGAGCTCGCACGTGAGGACGGCCTCGTCCGTGCTCGTGCGGGCGGTGCGCCATGCGTGGTCGCGGACGGTGCCGTGGATGGCGTGGGGCGGGGCGTTCAGCGGCATCTGCCGCACTTCGGCGCCGTCCAGGAACCGTCCGTCCCGGATCCGGCCGCACCAGGGCACCATCGGGAAGCACCCGAACCTCCCCCAGGCTCGGCTTCGCTCGCCCGGGGGGACCCCCACGCCCTGGCGGAGCAGTTCGACGCCGCCGATCCGCAGCCCTCCGACCCGGCCGCCGTTGCCCGGCTGCACGGTCACCTCCGCGTCACCCGCGGTCAGCGTGATGTCTTCGTCACTCACGGATCGACCCTACTGCGGTGATCAAGAGAGCCTCACCGGTTGCGGGGTGTTCGGCCATGTCCGCCCGGCCCACACGCGGTCTGCGGCTCAGCGGCGTCGCCGCCCCGCCCACACGCCGTCTGCGGCTCAGCGGCGTCGGCGCAGGGCCCGGACCGCCACGATGGCCGAGGCCACCACGAGCGCCGCCGCGGGGGCCGCCCAGCGCAGCGGGGCCGGGGGCGTCACGGTCTGCGGCGCGGGCACGGGGGCGTACCGGCCGCGCGGCGGCGCGTGGTCGACCTCCTCGGCGCTGCGCCCGATCATGGTCCGCCGCGCGTGCGCCGCCTCGGCGATGTCCTCCTGGTCCTCCTGGTCCTCCCGGGCCTCGGGTCCGAGGGAGGAGGGCGGGACGTCGGCACCGAAGACGGAGGGGCGCTCGGGGGAGGCCGGGGGTTCCTCGGTGAGACCGGGATCGGCGCCCTCGGCCACCGTGCCCGTGCCCTGGCCGGACGGGGGCGGTGGCGGTGGCACCCCGTCGTCCGCGCCCGTGGCCGCCGCGGCGAGGTGCTCCGCGAAACGGTTCAGCAGCCGGGTGACGGCACTTTCCACCGCGTCCGCCGGGAGGTCCTTGATCCGTCCGTCCGCGGAGGCCGTGCCGTCGTACACGACGGTGCAGCCGTCCTCCGCCGCGCGCAGGGCGATCCGCAGACTGAGCTTGACCGAGCCGCTGCCCCGCGACTCCTCCGCCTCACCCTCGACGGCGTACGCGTCGTCGCCCCGCCGGGAGACCCGTACGGCACCCCGGTAGGTGACGGAGTGGCTGCCGACCCGGATCTTCAGCCGCCCGGCGACCGGTTCGGCGCCGGCGTCCTGCTGGAGCCCGGGGACGGCCCGGGCGACCCGCGCGGGGTCGTCCAGCACCTCCCTGAGCCGCTCGGCCGGAACCGGAACGAACACCTCGTGCTCCATGTCGACGGACTCTACCCAGCACAGCCCGAAACGCACCCCCGCCCGGGGGATTCACCCCCGTTCCACCCCCACCAGGCGTATCCTCCGGACCCGCCCGACAGGCCCCCGCCCCTCAGTACCGCGGATGCGCCGGTACCGCGGACGCACCGTCAGTACCGCGGACGCACCGTCAGTACCGCGGATGCACCAGCGTCGACGCGGGCAGCCCCGCGATCCGCGTCCTGCGCGCCGCCCGTTCCCCCGCGGCCAGGGACGCCTCCGTGAGGACGCCGGGCCGCGGACCGTCCGGGTCGAGCCGAGGGCGCGGGCCCGTGCGGGCGGCCAGCACGAAACCCCAGTCCCGGGGCGCCCGGGCGCGTTCGGCGGGCGTGCGGTCGGGCCCGGCGGCGCCACCGGCGCGTCGGCCTGCCGTGCCGTACGGGGCGGTGCGCAGACCGGCCGCGCGCACGGTCGCCTCGACCGTCCAGTACACCCGGGGGCCGGACGCGACCGGCCCGGCGTGCACCACGAGCCGCCCGCCGGGGGCCAGCACGCGCCGCGCGAGGCCGTAGAACTCCTGCGAGTACAGCTTCGTGCTCGCCGTGATGCCCGGGTCCGGCAGGTCCGAGACGACCACGTCGTACGCCGCCGGGGTCGCTCCGCGCAGCCAGCCGAAGGCGTCCGCGGTGGTGACCCGCACGCGCGGGTCGCCGAAGGCGTGCTCGTTGAGCGCGGACAGGGCCGGGTCGGTGCGGGCCAGCCGGACCACCTCCGCGTCGAGTTCGACGACGTCGACCCGGTCCACTCCGGAGTGCCGCAGCACCTCGCGCACCGCGAGGCCGTCGCCGCCGCCGAGGATCAGCACGCGCGTGTGCGGCCCGGTCATGGCCGGGTGGACGAGGGCCTCGTGGAAGCGCAGTTCGTCGCGCCCGCTGACCCGCAGCCGGCCGTCGAAGTAGATGTCGAGGGGCCGTCCTTCCGTACCGCCGGAGAGGACCACCTCCTTCACACCGGTCTGGAGCGCCACGCGGACGTCGTCGCCGTACATCGCCTGCCGCGCGGCCCGTTCGAAGTCGTCGACGAGGACCGCGGCGGAGGCGAGGACGGCGAGGACGAGGCCGTTGCCGATCAGCAGCAGCCAGCGGGCCCGGCGGGTGAGGTCCCGCCGGAACAGGCCGAGCACCAGCGCCCCGCCGACGACCGTGTTGACCGCGCCGGTGAGCAGCGTGCCGGTCAACTGCCCGAGGAACGGCAGCAGCAGGAAGGGGAAGGCGAGGCCGCCGACTAGGGCTCCTACGTAGTCGGCGGCGAACAGGTCGGCCACCGCGCCGCCCGCGTCCTGGCGGCGGATGCGCTGGATCAGCTCCATCAGCAGCGGGACCTCGGCGCCGATGAGCAGTCCGATGGCGAGGGAGAAGGCGACCAGCAGGCAGCGCGACCCGTTGGCCCACATCCCGCCCCAGTCGCCCGTCCAGGCGAACACGGCGTACAGGGCCATCGCGCTGCATCCGCCGACGAGCGCGAGGGTGGCCTCGACGGCGCCGAACCCGGCCGCGGCGAGCCGGCGCAGCCGCTTCGCGGCAAGGGAGCCGATGCCCATCGCGAAGACCATCACGGACAGCACGACGGACGCCTGCGTGACGGAGTCGCCCATCAAGTACGAGGCGAGCGCGACGAGTTCCAGTTCGTACACGAGTCCGCAGGCCGCGCAGACGAACACGCCGGCAAGGACGAGGAACCGTCCGGTGCCGGGCCGGACGGGCAGTCGCGCCGGGCCGTCGGGGCCGCCCGGGGCGCTCCATGGCTCCTGCGAACGGGGCGGGGCGGGCGCGTGCGGCTCGATCACGCTGCGACGTTACGTCACGCCTCGACTGCGGTTCGTCACCCACACGTGTGGTGCTGGTTTACCGGGGCCGGGCACTGGTACGAGATTGGGTTGACCACATACGGTTCTGCGGGCCGGACATCAGCGGGCAAGGGTCAGTTGACGTAGACCGCCGCCGGCACGCGCACTCCCACCTTCGTACGGGTCGCCACCAACTGCCCGTCCTGCGGGTAGGCGTGCCAGGTCCGCCAGTGCACCTGCCCCTCGTGATGCTGGGCGAGCAGCGCCGTGAAGGCGTACGGGCTGCCGGGGAAGACACCGGCGAGGCCGTGCGGATGGTCGGAGACGAGGGCCAGCAACTCCTGGGCGCGGCCTGCGAAGGAGCCGGGCGAGAGGACCTCGACCCGGGCCGCGAACTCGTACTCCCAGTCGTCCACCCGCTTGGCGACGCCGAGCGGAAGCGGGGTGCTGCTGCCCGCGATGCACGCCACCGTCTCCGAGCAGACGCCCCGCTCCTCCTCCAGCAGGACCTGGTGGGACGCGCCGAGGAGTCGCAACTGCAGTTTGGCGTCCGCCAGTTCGAGGTCGAGTGCGGCCAGTGCGGGAAGCGGCTCGCGCCCCAGGGCCCATGCGAGATCGGCCGCGCGGGTGTCGGTGTAGGGGGTGTTCAGGGTCGTGAGCATGGATCGGCTCCGCAAGCACACAAAAAAGAGAGATGGGTCCGCTGCGCCCCGGTCAAACCGGGGGATGTCGGCCCGAGGCAACCCGGTCGGCCGGTTTCAGGAAGGTGTCCGCGGGATGTCCGGGAAGGGCTGCGTCGGTGGCTTAGAGGGAACCATGAACGGTGGCGCCACCACAGCGTTTTTACCCAAGTTCGCAAGGTTTCCATCCCTCAGAGGGCTCCACAGCTCAACTGTTCAACTACGGCGTGCGCCGGCACCGGGGAGGCGTGCGCCGGTGCGCCGTGGCTCACGACCGGAGCCGGGACGAACGGGAGCGCGGAATTCCGCCTGACCCCCGAAAGAACGCTTCACCGCACGCAGTTGCCGGAGCCGCACCGGGGCGGACGGGAGTTGTCCTACAGGCAGGAAACGCTGCCAGGATTCCCCCGAGGTCACCTGACGGGCGTTCGACCGGTGATCCGTCCGGGAAGCTCCGGACATGACAACGCGGGGCCCGCGCCAGGTGCGGACCCCGCGTTCGGTGGATACGGCTTTGCCGTCGTGAGGACGGCCGACGTCCCGGCCGTGAGGGTGAGCCCCCGGCCGTGAGGACGACAGCCCGTCGCCGTAAGGGCGACAGACGGTCGCCGTGAGGACGACAGCCCGTCGCCGTGAGGACGCCGACGTCAGTCAGCTGCCTCCGCCGCCGCAGCCACCGCCGCCACCACCACCGCAGGAGGACCCGCCTCCGCAGGACGATCCGCCGCCGCAGGAGTGTCCCCCGTGATGTCCGCCGTCGCCGGAGGAGCCTGAGTCTCCCCCGCCGGCCCACCAGCTGTTGTGGCTGCTGCCCGAACCGGAGGACGCCCACGCCCCGCGCCGCGCCGTCCGCCGGGAAGGGGACCCGCCCCTGCGAGCCGTGGAGACCAGCGCCCCGACCAGGACGACTCCGACCACCGCCAGGATGATGCCGACGATCATGGCGTCACCCTCCTTTCGTTTCCCCCGAAGCGGCCCCCCGTGGGCGCCTCGCTCTTGCGTGAGGCGGTGATGCCCGGCCGCGGAACGACCCAACACAGAGTTGAGGAACTCCAGAGCTTCGGCGCAGGATGACCGGCATGACCTCCAGCGCGCGCCCCCTCCTGAACCGCCGGCTCGCCGAGTTCGGGACGACGATCTTCGCCGAGATGTCCGCCCTGGCTCTGAGTACCGGCGCCATCAACCTCGGGCAGGGCTTCCCCGACACCGACGGCCCCGAGGAGATCAGGGAGGCCGCCGTACGGGCTCTGCGGGACGGCCGGGGCAACCAGTACCCGCCCGGCCCCGGCGTGCCCGAGCTGCGCACCGCGATCACCGCCCACCAGCGGCGCCGCTACGGCCTGGCCTACGACCCCGACACGGAGGTCCTGGTCACCGCCGGTGCCACGGAGGCCATCGCCGCCGCCCTGCTGGCCCTGGTGGAGCCCGGCGACGAGGTGATCGCCTTCGAGCCGTACTACGACTCCTACGCGGCGTGCATCGCGATGGCCGGCGGGCGCCGGGTGCCGGTCACCCTGCGGGCGCACGAGGACGAGGGCCGTTTCCGGCTCGACCTCGACGAGCTGCGCGACGCCGTCACCGACCGCACCCGGCTGCTGCTGATCAACACCCCGCACAACCCGACCGGCACGGTCCTCACGCGCGAGGAGCTGGCGGCGATCGCCGAGCTGGCCGTGGAGCGGGGCCTGCTGGTGGTGACGGACGAGGTGTACGAGCATCTGGTCTTCGACGACGCCGAGCACGTGCCGCTGGCGACGTTCCCGGGGATGCGCGAGCGTACGGTGACCATCTCCAGCAGCGGCAAGACGTTCTCGTTCACCGGCTGGAAGGTCGGCTGGGTGACGGCCGCGCCCGCGCTCGTGACCGCCGTGCGCTCGGCGAAGCAGTACCTGACGTATGTGGCGTCCGGACCGTTCCAGTACGCCGTGGCCGAGGCCCTCGCGCTGCCGGACAGCTACTTCGAGGGGTTCCGCGCGGACATGCTGACCAAGCGGGACCTGCTGGCCACCGGGCTCACGGAGGCGGGCTTCGAGGTGTTCCGCCCGGCCGGCACGTACTTCATCACCACCGACATCCGCCCCCTCGGCGAGAGCGACGGCTTCGCCTTCTGCCGGGCCCTGCCCGAACGCTGCGGGGTGGTCGCCATCCCGAACGCGGTCTTCTACGACCACCGCGAGCAGGGCGCGCCCTTTGTCCGCTTCGCGTTCTGCAAGCGGACAGGCGTGCTGGAGGAGGCGGCCTCCCGACTCAAGACGCTGGCTGCCTAACAGCCGCAGACGTACCAGCAGATGTACCGGCCGCACGACCTGGTTGCTCCGAGCCGCCGCGCACCCGCACTCGACTGCCGCCCGGTAGACCGGGACACCGGTGATCGGCAGTCGTATCACGCAGCCCGCCTGTCGGCGGACACGCTTCCACCAGCGATCAACCGGCGCCGCCGGGCCCGGTGACAGCGCCCCGGATCATGCGGGACAGGGGCAGCAAAGAGTCATACCGGCCCCGAAGGATACGAACCCGAGCTGGGCTCTACGAAGAAGGTGATGTGCGGGCAGTAGCCCTCCTCGGCCAGCCAGGCGCGGGCCCGGCCGCGCTGTCGCTCATCGCTGAACCGGTGGTGCCGGCTCCAGGAGCGCTCGTCACCTGCGAGGACGTCCTTGAAGCGCCGGAAGGCGCCCCGCCCACCGATGGCGATCCGCAGCCTGCCGGCAAGGGCGGCGTCCCCGACCTCGTCGATGAACAGCTCCATGTCCCGGTGACCGGCCCGGGACCCCAGAGCCGGCACGTACAGCCATCGCTCGGGATCGTCGTCCTCCTCGGCCTCGGACCCAGGCCCCAGCTCATCGGTGAACGCAGGCCAGCACTCCCCGGTGGACAGATCGATCCGGCCACCGGACTCGGCCGGGTCGCCCTCCAGCAGCATGCCAGCCGCTACCACTACGAAAGCTGACAGGACTCGCGGTCGAGCACAGCACCCTCTCAAGCCTGTCCCACACCCTCCACCATGAGGTATGCGAACGAGGAGCGGCCTGTTCCAGTACGCGGTCGCGGAGGCCCTCGCGCCGCCGGAGTCGTTGGCGTGATCGCCATCCCCAACGCGGTCTTCTACGACCACCGTGAGCAGGGAGGCGCACCCTTTGTTCGCTTCGCGTTCGCAAGAGGACAGGCGTACTGGAGGAGGCCGCGCGCCGTCTCAAGGCACTGGGCGCATAGGGCCCCGGGCCGTCGAGCTACTCAGTGTCCTTCGGGTGCCGCGGGGAGGCGTACACCAGGATTACGGTCGAGGTATCCGGGCTGACCAGGTAGCGAACGCGGCCGCCGCTGGTGATCTCGTACTCCCACTGCTCCAGCTCGGAGCCCTTCCATTCCCTGGTGGCATGCCTGCCGCGGAGCTGGTGCTGACGGTTCCAGTTCGCCCGCGACAGCGGGTCTGTGCGAAGGGCTTCCAGGCAGCGATGCGCGTTCGGCAGCGCCACCCGACACAACTCCTCCCAACCGGTCGCGGCCTCCGTCGTCCCATGGACGACGTTCCAGCCGCTCAGCGGGGGGACGCTGACCCGATCGCCCTTCTTCGGGCTCACTCGTGCACCTCGACCGGGCCGAGGTCGACGTCACCAAGCGGACGGAGCGCTTCCCTGAGCTGGTCAGGGTCGGCGTTGATGCGGGCGGTTGCCCGCCACGAGACGATCGCTCGGTGCACAGCCTCCCTGGCGCCCAGTTCAGCGGCGTCGGACAGCGCTTCCAGGAGCTCGACAGTGAATTCCCGGACTTCCTCAGCGTCCAGGTGGCGCACCCACGGGAACACCTCGGGCAGCGCGAGCAAAAGCGACTTGGCACCGTCGTCCTGCTTCAACAGTGCAAGGAACAGCCGGGACGCCGTGGTCAGGTTCTCCTCGGCGCGCTCTGCATATATAGCCGTGGTCAACACCATGTCGGGCGCGTCTCGGTGCGTGACACGCAGGCATCCCAGGGCGGCGGCCCTGGCCGCGACAGCTTTCGGGTTCCGTGACAGATCGGTGAACGAGACAGACTCCGATTCGAATGCCAAGGGTGCGATGCTCATACTCAGACTGTACTCTGATTACGCTCTGATTTCTATCGCAGGCGGGTAGCAGCTGAAGGTCCTACTCCTGCGCCAGGACCCGCCCCCGCCGAAGCTGCTGCTGCTGCTGCTGCTGCTGCGCCGGCAACGAGCTCACGTGGGGGGCGACCTGGCCCGACGCGAAGCCAGAAAACAAACAGGTGCATGAACACGGAGTGGGCTGGGTCACCGGCACCCCCGATCTCGTCGCCGCCGTCCGGTCGGCGAAGCAGTACCTGACGTACGTGGCCTCCGGGCCCTTCCAGTACGCCGTGGCCGAGGCCCTGCGCCTGCCCGACTCGTACTTCGAGGAGTTCCGCGCGGACATGCTGACCGAGCGGGACCTGCTCGCGGGCGGCCTGGAGCAGGCGGGTTTCACGGTCTTCCGCCCGGCCGGCACGTACTTCATCACCACCGACATCCGCCCCCTCGGCGAGAGCGACGGCTTCGCCTTCTGCCGTTCACTGCCGGAGCGCTGCGGGGTGGTCGCGATCCCCAACGCGGTCTTCTACGACCACCGTGAGCAGGGCACACCCTTTGTCCGCTTCACGTTCTGCAAGCGGACAGGCGTGCTGGAGGAGGCGGCCTCCCGACTCAAGACGCTGGCCTTCTGACCACCACAGACGTACCAGCATCTGTACCGGCCACACGGCCTGGTTGCCACGAGCCCCCGCGCACCCGCACTCGACTGCCGCCAGGCCCGTCGGCAGCGCCCCCGGACCATGCAGGACAAGGGCAGGTAAAGAGCCATACCGGCCCCTAAAGAAACGAACCCGGACTGGGCTCTACGAAGAAGGTGATGTGCGGGCAGTAGCCCTCCTCGGCCAGCCAGGCGCGGGCCCGGCCGCGCTGTCGCTCATCGCTGAACCGGTGGTACCGGCTCCAGGAGCGCTCGTCACCTGCGAGGACGTCCTTGAAGCGCCGGAAGGCGCCCCGCCCACCGATGGCGATCCGCAGCCTGCCGGCAAGGGCGGCGTCCCCGACCTCGTCGATGAACAGCTCCATGTCCCGGTAACCGGCCCGGGACCCCAGAGCCGGCACGTACAGCCATCGCTCGGGATCGTCGTCCTCCTCGGCCTCGGACCCAGGCCCCAGCTCATCGGTGAACGCAGGCCAGCACTCCCCGGTGGACAGATCGATCCGGCCACCGGACTCGGCCGGGTCGCCCTCCAGCAGCATGGCGAGAGTCTCCAGGTCGACCGCGAGCGGGCGCAGGAGGGGAATCGCCGCGTCTCCCGTGGCCGCGCGGAACCGGTCCGCCAGCTCCTCATCGCCCCGGAAGCCGCGCTCCTGGAGCGCGCCGAGAAACAAGGCCGCCATCTCCGCAGCCCCCGGCAGGCCCTGCGCCGCAGCCCCGGCCACACCATCGCCGGCCAGCTGCAGCACCTCACGCACGGGTCCACGACGCAACGCCGCAAGCAACGCCACTCCGTCCTGCGTGTGGAGCGCGCCACGCAGGGCCCGCAGCCCGTCCTCGCCCCATCCCTCAACCACGCCCCCGACGGTAGCGCGCCACCGAGGACGTACGCCCCCGGGACTCATCGGTTTCCCTCCGCCCGGCTCCGTGCCACTGCCAGCGCACCCGGCGCCTGGGGGCAGGCGGTGTTACCAGGTCAGCGGCGCCGCCTGCGGGCGCTCTTGCCTGAGGAGCGTCGAGCCTTCCGGGCGCGGCCGAGGTGGGCGCCGGGGGTACCCAGTGCCCGAGCCGCCAGCTGCCTGAGCTCGTCGAGTCCGGCCCGGTCCGGGTGCGCGGAGTCCAACGCGGCGAAAACCGCATCCCTGACCTGGGAGCCCTGGGCGCGCAGCGTCTCCTCGGCGCCGTCCCCGCCGCCCGCCAACTCCACGAGCTGAAGCAGGCTCTCGGCGAGCACCAGCAGAGACTCCGCGTCGGTCATGTCCTCTGGGGACAGCAACTCACGGTGCGCCAGCGCGTTCAGCGCCAACGGCGCCAGCTGTGTGTCCCGTCGCAGCGTGCCCAGCAGCCGCTCGCCCTCACCGTCCGGCAACGCCGTCAGCAGCACGTCGAGCATCGCCTGCGCTCGCGTGCGGAAGGTCATGGTCCCGACGGCGTCGGTCAGTTGCCGCAGGGCACCTTCCCGCTCGCCGCAGGACGTGATCCAGCCGGCCAGCTCCGTGCGGGCGGCGTCCGGATCGTAGTCCTCGGCCAGCACCCCCAGCAGGCCGGCCGCCGGCGCCTGGGCCAGTTCACCGACCAACGGTGCGTCCCTGCCGGCCGCCAGCAACCGCTGTCGTACGGCCCGGGTACCGAGCTCGGTGAGACGGATGAGCTCGACCGGCCCGGCGGTCAGCTCGTCTCGCCGGGCATCGGCACGCTCCCGCGCCACCGGGTCCGTCGCCGCCCCCGCGACGCCCAGCAGCTCCGCGAGCTCCGGCGGCATGTCCGCGAGCAGCTCGGGACCGGCATCGGAGAGGTCGATGTCGAGGAACACCGGATCGGCCATCCCACGGTCACGCTCGATCGCGCCCAGGTCGTCCAGCAGGTCGAGCACCGTGTGCAGGTCCCGGTCGGCGTGCTCGAACCACATCCGATGCTGAAGGCCCGACCCGGCGTCGAGCTGGAAGGAACTCCGATAGGCCAGGTGTACGGTGTCGCGCAGCCGCGGCCAGGGCATCGGGTACGGCAGGCTGTAGAGCGTGTTCAGCACATCGTCCAGGACGTCCTCGTAGACGTCGAAGAGCATCGACGCGATGTGCCAGCCGCTGCGTGCCCCGATCAGGGCCTGCCGCAGCTCGAAGCACGCGTCGAAGGCGCGCAGCCACAGCTGGAGCGGGTCGGCCAGCACCGACCGGGCCTTGGCCACCGCGTACAACCGCCCCTTGACCACCCGGACCAGCCGTGCCTTCTTCGCCCACTCCACCAGCAGGCCCAGCCGCGGCAGGTCCGCCGAAGAGCGCACACCCTCGATCCTGTCGCCGGTGCCGAGTACGTCCACCAGCTCGCGGGCCTCCGCCAGCCGCAGCCGTCCCGTCGCCGTCACCGGGCGGCCGCCCGGCCCCGCCCATTCGGCCAGTCCCCGCAACTGCGCCACGGTCGCCGACGCCTCGGCCCGTCGACGCAGTACGTCGTCCGGGGGAAGCATCACGGGCAGTTGCGGCTCGGCCCGGGCCCCGTCGGACAGCACGCGGCCGGTCAGCCGCCGTTCCATGATCGCGGCGAGAGCCCGCTGATCGTAGGCGACCTTCCCGCGCTGCGCCCGGTCCGCGAAGCGCTGAAACGCCGCCTCGTCCTGGACGTCCACGCCCTGCTCCGCGGCCGTCACCGCCCAGAACTTCGCCAGTCCCCAGCGAGTGCGGTCCGTCATCGCCGCCAGATACTGTTCCGCGAACCTGTCGACCGCGGCAAGGGAATCCTGGAGCGAGGAGCCGCGCGGGTCCGCCAACTGCGCGGCGTGCAGATAGCGCAGCAGCGTGCGCAGGGTGCCCGGGGCGTCGGCGCGTTCCTCCCCCGGAAGCTCGGTGACCTGCTGGGGAAGCCAGGAGAGCAGTAGCTCCTCTACGTGGCGCGGCTCCCACAGCCCCAGTCGACCGTCGGCCGTCGCCAGGTGCCGGTAGTCCAGCGCCGCCTCGGCCAGGAACCCGTCCACCGGCAGCCCCTGCTCCCCGGCCCACCGAACCAGGCGGTCGACCACCAGCCCACGCGCCGCCTCGAACTCCTCCTCGGCCTCGGGTTCGAACCGCATCCGCATGAAATCCGCCCCATCTGTCTGCAGCAGTCGTTGCCGTGCCACGCTATCGCCGAACGGAGGCCGGCGACTCGGCCGAGGAGGAGCGGGCCCGCTGCCTCAGGGCAGTGCGTGGTGGTTGTCTCCCGCGGCAACCGCGGCTTCGAACCTCGCCGCGGCGAACCGGACTTCGTCGCACGGACTCACGCCCCAGAACGGCACGGGCCTGTCAACGGGGAGGTCCTCGTCAGCGGGCGTCTGCCTCGGGTTCCGGGCGCGGGAGTTCGTCGAGGTCGAGGGTGAAGGTGCGGCCATCGGCCAGGGGAATGGGGAGCTTGCCCGTGCCGTACTTGTGAGTGTGTGCGGCGATGTAACCGGTGGCGGTCGGCTGGGTGTGAAGGACGACTTCCTGGGCGTAGGGATCCACGACCAGGTAGATCGGGATCCCGTAGCGGCCGTACTTCGCGGTGCAGTCGTCGTAGTCCTTGCGCGCTGAGGAGGTCGAGACGACCTCGGAGATCAGCAGGACGTCCTCGAAGCTGTAGCGCTTGCCCTCCCGGCGGGAGTCCTCACGGAGGATCGCCAGATCCGGGGCGGAATTCTCATCGGCGGGGAAGTCGATGTAGACGTCGGAGGCGGTCTTCGCGTGGCGTCCGAGCGACACGATCGTGTCGTACTGCATCGACTTGATCGTGCTGGAGCGCTCGAAGCTCTGCGGCGTCATGATCACCTTTCCGTCGGCCCCGAACAGGACCGTGTATCCCTTGGGGAACTCGGTGTGCACGATCGCGTCGACGCTCATGGACGGCTCCTTCCCGTGTGTGGTCAGGATACGACGGACAGTGCCGCGTCACCGAGCCCGTCGGTACGGCAGGCAGACCGGTCCGGACAGGTTGTGCGGCCCGCTCACCGCCGGTTCCGGAGATCCGCAGCGGGGCCTGTCGCACGACAGGGGAATAGGTAGGCCAACGAGGTGTCGGCTGGATCACGTCCACGGCCGCCCTGGTCTCCGCGGTCCGCTCGGCGAAGCAGTTCCTGACGTACGTCTCCTCGGGGCCGTTCCAGTACGCGGTCGCCGAGGCGCTCGCCCTGCCGGAGAGCTACTTCACCGCGTTCCGCGCGAACATGCTGGCCAAGCGGGACCTGCTGGCGAGCGGGCTGGCGGAGGCGGGCTTCACGGTCTTCAAGCCGGCCGGCACCTACTTCATCACCACCGACATCCGCCCCCTCGGCGAGAGCGACGGCTTCGCCTTCTGCCGCGCCCTGCCCGAACGCGCCGGCGTCGTCGCCATCCCGAACGCGGTCTTCTACGACCACCGCGAGGAGGGGGCGCCGTTCGTACGGTTCGCGTTCTGCAAGCGCACGGAAGTCCTGACGGACGCGGCGGAACGGCTCCGCAAAGCGTTCGCGCACTGACCGCTGCCCTGTGGGGCCCACCGCCGCCATTACGACGCTTGCCGCACCACAGAGAGCCCACGTACAATTTCCTGTACGTGGAAAGGGGGTCAATCGTGAAGACCATGACATATTCCGAGTCGCGCGCACGGTACGCCGAAGTGCTCAACGCAGTCACCGATGACCGCGAAGAGGTCGTCATCACCCGGGCCGGACACGAGCCGGTCGTCATCGTCTCCCTTGAGGACTACGAGTCCCTGAAGGAGACGGCGTACCTGCTGCGGAGCCCGGCCAACGCGCGGCGCCTGCTCGCGTCCATCGACGAGTTGGAAAGCGGCGGCGGCACCGTACGCGAGCTGGCGACCGACGAATAAGGGCCGCAAGTTGAAGATCACCTTCTCCTCCCGTGCCTGGGAGGACTACCTGTGGTGGCAGCTTCAGGACCGGAAGATCCTGAAGCGCATCAACACGCTCATCGCGGACATCGCCCGGAACGGCAACGAGGGGATCGGCAAACCGGAACCGCTCAAGCACGGATTCCAGGCCTACTGGTCGCGCCGTATCAACGACGAGCACCGGCTGATCTACAAGGCCACCGAGGACGCCGTCCTGATCGCGCAGTGCCGCTACCACTACGAGAACTGACCGGCGCCCCGGCGATCCACCGGCCCCATCCCGGCCGCCCGGTGTTCGGTCGTGCGGCGCAGAGAGGCCGACTTCTCGTCCAGGGACAGCTGACCCTGGTGAGCCCGTGCGCCATGCGTGAATGGGTGTACCAACGAGGAGTCGGCTGGGTGACGGGGGCCGCGGAGCTGGTCACGGCGGTGCGCTCGGCGAAGCAGTACCTGACGTACGTCTCGGCGGGCCCGTTCCAGTACGCCGTCGCCGAGGCCCTCTCACTGCCCGAGTCGTACTTCGCGGACTTCCGCGCCGACATGCTGGCCAAGCGGGACCTGCTGGCGGCGGGCCTGGCGGAGGCGGGCTTCCGCGTCTTCCGTCCCTCGGGCACCTACTTCATCACCACCGACATCCGCCCCCTCGGCGCTGTGCTGTCTCAAGAGGGCGACGGCTTCGCCTTCTGCCGCGGCCTGCCGGAACGCGCCGGGGTCGTCGCCATCCCCAACGCGGTCTTCTACGACCACCGCGAGGAGGGCGCCCCCTTCGTACGGTTCGCGTTCTGCAAGCGGACGGGGGTGCTGGAGGAGACGGCGAAGCGACTCAGCGCGGCGCTCTAGGCACGCCGGGGTTCAGGTCTCGGGGGTCACTCGAGTACTCATCCATGAGCCCCACCGGCTCAGCCCGCCGCACGCAGACATTCCCCGGCGAGTCGGTTCCGGCAGGTCCGGCAGTGTCCGGGCTCCGGGGCGCGGAAGGCGCGCTCGCAGCCGTCGCAGGTCTGGAAGGGCAGTACGGCCGGGCGCCCGATGCTCGGCGGGAGCGGTGCGGGGGAGGGCAACGGCAGCGGGGTTTCCCGGAGGCGGAAGGCCAGGACGCTTGCCGGGCGGGCCCGGAAACGGTCGGGGAGCCGTACGGTCAGCAGCTCCGTGATCTCCCGCTGCCCGACTCCGGCTGCCAGCCCCTCGGCGACGGCCGGTGCCAGGCGGGCGGCCTCCTGCGCGGACAGGACCAGGCGGGGGTCGACCCGGCGCAGGGCGGTCAGTACGGCGACCGCCCCGGGGGCGGCGTCGGCGAGGGCGGGTGCCGGGCTGCCGGGCTCCTCGGGAGCGGGGGCAGGAACGGGAGCGGGCGCCGTCTCCCGTCGGGTTTCCGGGATGGCGGGCCGCTTCCTTGGCCGGGGTTTCGGCGGCTCGGGCGGATCGTCGGGGACTTCGCCGCGCGGTACGTCGTAGAAGTACGTCCGGGTGCGTACCTGCCCGGTGGGCGTTCGTTCGCGGCGGCGTTCCAGGTATCCGGCCGATTCGAGTTCTCTGAGCGCCCGCGAGATGAGGATCTCGCCCTCGCTGAAGTGCTCGCACAGAGCGGTGATGGTCACGGGGGAGCCGTCGGGCATCGAGGCGATGTACGCCGCGACGCCGACCGTGACCGCGCTGCCCCGTCGCTGGGCGAGGGCGTTGGAGATCACCGTGAAGTCGGCGGTGAGGCGGGTGCGTACGTGGATCACGCCGGTAGTCGGAGCTCCGGCGTCGGCGCGCAGGCGCGCGTTAGACTGCGGGTCAGCCATCGGGAAGTCGTCTCTTCCAGATCGGTCAGGCCCTCGATCGGGATTGCCGTCCCGGCCGGGGGCCGTATCTGTTTGCGGTTGTCGCGGCGAACGTAACGGCCCGTTACCCGCCCCCGCAAGCCGGTCACTCGGACGGGTGACGCCCGCCTTCCGGCGCGGGGAGGGTGGGTGGGCGGGTAGTTCTTTCCCCGGTTCTTTTCAGGAGGTCAGTGGCCTGCCGGACCCTCGCGGACAAGGGCCCGGTGCGTCCGGAAGCCACTTCAGGGACGGTGGTGCCCGGCTTTCAACTCGCCTATGAAGGCGGCCCAGGAGGCGGCTTCGAAGCACAGCGCGGGGCTCTGCGGGGCCTTGCTGTCACGGACCGGGACGACGGCCCGGAACCCGTCGGCCACCTCCACGCAGTCGCCCCCCTCCTGATTGCTGTAGCTGCTCCTGCGCCAGGCGGCGCCGTTCAGATCGGGACGGGAGTTTCGCTCCACGGTGGTTGTCCTCCCTCACGGATCGGATCATGTCCAGGGACATGAGCGGGGGCAGAGCTGCCGCCCGCAGCCGATCGTAAGTCAGCGCGAAACTCCTGACCTCGACCGGATCCTCGATGAGTTGGCCGTAATGCGCGCCTTCCGTGTAGGCGACCTCCGAGCCGTCCGGCATGGTGAGCACCGTGAGCGAACCGCCCATGACCTCGTGCTCGCCCTGGTCGAACGGCAGTACCTGCACGGTGATGTGAGGTTCCGCCCTGGTCCTGAGCAGTCGCTCCAACTGCTCATGCATCACCCCCTGGCCACCGACGGGACGCCGGAGCACCGCCTCGTCGAGAACGACCCACAGCTCGGGCCGATCGGGCATGCCAAGCCGCTCCTGTCGTCCCAGTCGAAAGGTGACCCGTTCTTCCAACTGCTCTTCGCTGCCGAGCGTCCGACCGACTCTCAGCACCGCACGCGCGTAGTCCTCCGTCTGCAACAAGCCCGGCACCACATGAGCCGCATACTGCCGGACCGTCACCGCCCGCTCCGCGTGCTCCATGAACTTCCGCGACCAGTCCGGAAACGCCTCCCGGTACACATACGGCCACAGCTCCACCAGCAGATCCTCCGCACCGAGTGCCGCGTCCAGCGCACGCGCCAGCTCCAGCGTCGGCTTCGCTCCGGACGCCCGCTCGATCTGCGTGATCCGCGTGCTCACGACATGCGTCCGGTCGCCCAGCTCGGCCTGTGTCAGCCCCGCCGCCGTCCGGAGCCTGCGCACCCGCGCACCGAACAGCGCGGCCATCGACGCACTGGGGTCAATTCCGTTGGCCAAGGCATCACTTCCGTTCCTTACGGCTGCACAAGTAAGGCTGCGCCCCCTGTCGAGCGTAGGACGATCGGCCGACTCTTGAGCACGGAACGTGATGACTCGTGTGCGTTACGGAACGCCTCGACCAGACGGAAAAGGACGGACAGGCCGTGCTGACAGAAAGCGCCACCCCGGGAGACATGCCGCAGCGTGAACTCCAGTCGTTCACGGTGCAGTTCCCCTCCACCCCGCGCGGTGCGCAGCTCGCCCGGCATCACGCCGTCCGGTGGATGGGGGAACGCGGCTGTCCGCCGGCGTCGGACGTCTCCTGCGCGGTCGCCCTCGTCGTCGGCGAACTCGCGGCGAACGCCGTCCAGCACGGCCGGGTTCCCGGCCGGGAATGCGGTCTCCGGCTCGCCCTGGACCGGGCCGCGGGCGTGCTGCGTGTCGAGGTCGCGGACGCCGCCTCGGCGAAGCGGCTCCCTACGGCCGCGCCCTCGTCGTCTCCCGATGGCGAGTCGGGGCGGGGGCTGCTCCTGGTGGACGTCCTGGCCGAGCGCTGGGGGTCGACGCCTCGCAGCCCGGTGGGCAAGACGGTATGGGCGGAGCTGCGTCTTGAGATCTGATCAGCCGCCCCCTTGGCGAGGGGGAGGCAGCGGCGCCCAAGGGGAGGCAGCGGCGCCCGAAAAGGCGTACGGCGCGTACAGCGCGTACCTGCTCGTACGCGCCGACGCGCCGCTGCGGGGCCGGCTGAGGATCTACTCCTCGTCCTCGGGCTTCTCCGCCTCGTTGATCTCCTCTTCAATACCGAGCTGCTCGAGGAGCCACTTGTCGAACTCGATCGCCGCGCGCACCCAGCTGACCGTCGAGGAGACGAAGTGCTCCAGGCTGACGCCCATGCCGATCAGCATCTGGGCCTCGCCGATCAGGCGGACCGTGCCGTCGTCGTGGGTGTGGCTGTAGACCTTGGGCCACAGGGTCCGGCGGTTCCAGTCGTCGATCGACTCCAGGATCTGCGGCTTGGCCTCGATCTCGTGGGGCCGGTCGTAGAACGTCCGCACGGAGAAGACCTGCTGGTCTCCCTCACCCCGGAACATGAAGTAGGTGCGGAACTGCTCCCACGGCGCCGCGAGGTCTCCCTCGTCGTCGACGACGTACTTGAGCTCCATCTGGTCGAGGAGCTGCTTCACGAGGTCCTGATCCGGGACGACGGGGCCGGCCGGGCCGCCGGGCTGCGGCTCGGGCTGGCCCCCGAAGTTCGGAATCGAGGACGGGTCGATGGTCACCGTGAATTTCCCTTCGTACGGATTCCGCCATCCTCCCCCATGCGGGGAGGGGGGTGGCAAGCCCCGACAGACCCTGTCAGCCCTGGGCTGACACGATCCGGTCAACTGCAACCTCCGGGTACCCACAACCGTCCTCCTGAGCAGCCGACGGAGGGGGCGGTGCACATGCGGGCAGCGGACAGGGGCCATACCCGGTGGGGGATCGTCCTGCCGTTTCTGGCACTGCCGGTGGTGGTGCTCGGTGTCCTGATCACCGGCCTGTTCCTGTGGGCCTGGTCGGACGACGACGCGGCCCGCGGCGGCAAACGTACGGGCGCGGCGGCGACCATCCCCTGCACCGAGGCCCTGGTCTTCGGCGCCGCCGAGCGCCCCGCGAACGCCCGCGCCCACGACTGCACCGTGCAGCGGGGCATCGACACGTCGTACGCGGCGGTACTGCGGATGCGGCGCGGGGACGTCCGCGACTGGCTGCGCGAAACGTACCCGAACGGCCCCGAGCCGCGCACGGGCGGTGGCGCCTGCGGAGCGCTCTGCCTCGACGTGACCCACGAGAACGGCCTGCCCGGCACGGCGGAGGCGCATGTCGTCCAGGTGAGGGTGGAGTACGTGAACGCCGAGACGGCGCTGGTGCGCTTCTCGGCGTTCACGATGTGACCGGGGACGGACCTACAGCATCTTGCCCGTCCCGTGACCGGGGACGGTCCTACAGCATCTTGCCCGTCCCGTGACCGGGGACGGACCTACAGCATCTTGCCCGTCCCGTGACCGGGGACGGACCTACAGCGTCTTGCCCGTCGCGGGCCCGACCAGCAGCCCCTCCTCGAAGCGGTCCACCCGGACCGTGTCGCCGTCCTTGATCTCGCCGGACAGGATCTCCTTGGCGAGCCGGTCGCCGATGGCGGACTGGACGAGCCGCCGCAGCGGCCGGGCGCCGTACGCCGGGTCCATGCCCTCCTCCGCGAGCCAGGCCAGGGCCTCGGGCGTGATGTCCAGGGTGAGGCGCCGCTCGGCGAGCCGCTTGGCCAGGCGGTCCAGCTGGAGCTTCGCGATGCGCTCCAGCTCGGGCTTGGTCAGCGCGGCGAAGACGACCAGGTCGTCCAGGCGGTTGAGGAACTCCGGCTTGAAGGAGGTCCGCACCACCTCCAGGACCTGCTCCTTCTTCTCCTGCTCGCTGGTGACCGGGTCGACCAGGTACTGGCTGCCCAGGTTCGACGTCAGCACGAGGATCGTGTTGCGGAAGTCGACCGTGCGGCCCTGCCCGTCGGTGAGCCGGCCGTCGTCCAGCACCTGCAGCAGGATGTCGAAGACCTCGGGGTGGGCCTTCTCCACCTCGTCCAGCAGGACGACGGAGTACGGGCGGCGGCGCACGGCCTCCGTGAGCTGGCCGCCCTCCTCGTAGCCGACGTATCCGGGCGGAGCGCCGACCAGCCGGGCCACGCTGTGCTTCTCGCTGTACTCCGACATGTCGATGCGGACCATCGCCCGCTCGTCGTCGAAGAGGAAGTCGGCGAGGGCCTTGGCCAGCTCGGTCTTGCCCACGCCCGTCGGGCCCAGGAAGAGGAAGGAGCCGGTGGGGCGGTCGGGGTCCGCGATGCCGGCGCGGGACCGTCGTACGGCGTCGGAGACGGCGCGTACGGCCTCGGTCTGGCCGATGAGCCGCTTGCCGAGCTCGTCCTCCATGCGCAGCAGCTTCTGCGTCTCGCCCTCCAGCAGGCGGCCGGCCGGGATGCCGGTCCAGGAGGCGACGACGTCGGCGATGTCGTCGGAGCCGACCTCCTCCTTGACCATGGTGTCCCTGGCGACCTCTTCCTCGGCCTCGGAGGCGGCCTCCAACTCCTTCTCCAGGGCGGGGATCTCGCCGTAGAGGAGCTTGGAGGCGGTGTCGAAGTCGCCGTCGCGCTGGGCTCGTTCGGCCTGGCCGCGGACCTCGTCGAGGCGTTCCTTCAGTTCACCGAGGCGGTTGAGGGACTGCTTCTCCTTCTCCCAGCGGGCGGTGAGGCCGCGCAGCTCCTCCTCCTTGTCGGCGAGGTCGCGGCGCAGCTTCTCCAGGCGCTCGCGGGAGGCGGCGTCGGTCTCCTTGCCGATCGCCAGCTCCTCCATCTTCAGCCGGTCGACGGCGCGCTGGAGTTCGTCGATCTCGACGGGCGAGGAGTCGATCTCCATGCGGAGGCGGGAGGCCGCCTCGTCGACGAGGTCGATGGCCTTGTCGGGCAGGAAGCGGGAGGTGATGTACCGGTCGGAGAGCGACGCGGCGGCGACGAGCGCGCTGTCGGCGATCTGGACCTTGTGGTGGGCCTCGTAGCGGCCCTTGAGTCCACGCAGGATCGCGATCGAGTCCTCGACGGTCGGCTCGGCGACCAGCACCTGCTGGAAGCGCCGCTCCAGGGCGGGGTCCTTCTCGATGCGCTCGCGGTACTCGTCGAGGGTGGTGGCGCCGACCATGCGCAGCTCGCCGCGGGCGAGCATGGGCTTGAGCATGTTCCCGGCGTCCATGGCGGAGTCGCCGCCCGCGCCGGCCCCGACGACGGTGTGCAGCTCGTCGATGAAGGTGATGATCCGCCCGTCGGAGTCCTTGATCTCGGCGAGGACGGTCTTCAGCCGCTCCTCGAACTCACCCCGGTACTTGGCGCCCGCGACCATGGCTCCCAGGTCGAGCGCGACCAGCCGCTTGTCCTTCAGCGACTCGGGCACGTCGCCCTTCACGATCCGCTGCGCGAGCCCCTCGACGACGGCGGTCTTGCCGACGCCGGGCTCGCCGATCAGCACGGGGTTGTTCTTGGTCCGCCGGGACAGCACCTGCACGACCCGCCGGATCTCCTGGTCCCGCCCGATGACGGGGTCGAGCCTGCCCTCCCGCGCGGCGGCGGTGAAGTCGGTCCCGAACTTCTCCAGTGCCTTGTACTGCCCCTCGGGGTCGGCCGTGGTCACGCGTCGTTGCCCTCGTGTCTTCTGGAAAGCGGCCTGGAGCTTCTTGGCGTCGGCGCCCTGGCGGGACAGCACCTCGCCCGCCGCGCCGCCCTTCGCGGCGAGGGCGATGAGGAGGTGCTCGGTGGAGAGGTACTCGTCGCCCAGGTCCTTGGCGCGGGCCTGCGCGTCGGCGACGACGGCGAGCATCTCGCGGTTGGGCTGGGGCGGCGCGACGGTCGACCCGGTCACGCTCGGCAGCCCGGCGAGCACGCGCTCGGCTCCGGAGCGTACGGCGGCCTGGTCGGCGTCGACCGCGGCGAGCAGGTCGGTGATGTTCTCGTTGTCCTGTCCCTGGAGCAGCGCGAGCAGCAGATGGGCAGGGGTGAGGTCGGCGTGTCCCTCGGTCACGGCCCGGTTGCTGGCAGCGTTGATCGCGTCCCGGCTCCGGTTGGTCAGCTCGGCGTCCACGTTCGCGTTCTCCTCCTTGCACTGACCCGAACGGCTTGCACAAAGTTGAGTCTAGTGCACTCAAGGACGGTTCCGGGAGTCTCGGGGGTCTAAGTTCCGGGGCATGGCGACCAAGTACTCCGTGGACCCCGGCGCTCCGGACCCGTCGTATCTCGACTTCTGGCGGGAGCGGCACCTGTGCACCCTGACGACTCCCCGCCCGGACGGCACCGCGCATCTGGTACCCGTCGGGGTCACATACGATCCCGAGGCCCGTCTGGCTCGGGTGATCACGAATCGGGCGAGCGCGAAGGTCCGGTACGTGCGGGCCGCCGGCGAGGAGGGGGCGGCCGTCGCCGTCTGCCAGCTGGAGGGGCGCCGCTGGGCGACGCTGGAGGGCCGGGCCTTCGTCCACGACGAACCGGACCGGGTGGCCGAGGCGGAGCGGCGCTACGCGGAGCGCTACGGCAGGACGCCCTCGCCGAATCCGGCGCGCGTGGTGATCGAGATCCAGCTGACGCGGGCGATGGGGCGAGGTTGAGCGAAGTGAACATCCACACCGGTGATCGACTGGATCCGGCCACCGCTGGATGGGGTCGATACCCGGAAATGTCCCCGAAAACTGCAGCGGCGTCACCGTGTTCAGGTCACGGTGACGCCGCTGCGGGGGGGAAGCACCTGAGCGATCTGTTACGACGGGGGAATCGCGTCAGGCACTGCGGGGGGTGGCAGAGATGGTCCTCGGGGCAGGAGAGTCGGCCTCCACCTGCTGATGGTCCCGTTGGTCCAGGTTCACAAAGATCATTCCGTACCGTACGGCACATCGCACTGGCTGCGGCGCCCCCCGAGGCCGCCGCAGACACCGGTACGCCCGCACGTCCTCGTCGTCGTCCCGCGTCACGACCACCGGCTCGCCGAAAACAGTCACCATCAACGAGTCACCGCTGTGGGGGATGGCGGTGACCAGGTCGATGAAGTGCCAGCCGGAGCGGTAGGCGGTGGCCATTTCACGACGGAAGGAGCGGTCGTCGGGTGGAGTGGTCACGGTCAGCTCCCGGCTCCGTCTGCCCCAGGGCTCGGCCAACTGCTGTTGTCCGCGGCACCGGCACTGTTCACGGCAACGGACGGCCAGCTGCTGTTCGCCCGAACATCGTCCTTCACATCGGAGAAGCCACTCAGCACACCGAGGGCCACAACGGCGGAGAAGGCGGCGACAAGCACCGAGCGAAGCATTCTGTTACGCATAGTCGGCTTCGTCCTCACTTGAAGGTCCCCTTTTCCCCCGTCAGGTACGACGATGGCTCATTCGGGCACGTCATGGCCACACAATCGATGCATCATGTTCCTGCATGTTCAGGACCCTGGGGGGTGGAAATTTGGCATCGAATCGGACTAAGACGGCACATCCCCACGCGATGACCGAGTGGTGCGATGAGGGTAGCCGTCTTTATGCCACCGCTCTGCGTGCCGGACGGATCGCCCGCGTGGATGCGGAGCCCGCCCCGTGCCTGATGGAGTTCGCCCTGCTCCACCCCGATCCGGACGACCCCACCTGGCTCCGTCCGGTGCCCCCGGCGGTCGCCCTGTCCCGGCAGCTCAACCCGCTGGAACAGGAGATAGCCGATCGCCGGCGCCTGGCGACGGGACTCGCGGAGACCTTTCAGCCGTTCCTCGCACTGGGTACCCAGCTGGCGGCGACCAGTGACGCCATTACTGTGCTGGAAGGCGGCGAACGAATCAACGCCGCGCTCAACATGGCCACCGTCCAGTGCCAGACGGAGATGCTCACCGTCCAGCCGAGCGACCGGATGTCCGAGCGCAGCCTGCTGCGCGGGCTGGAGCGCGACCGGCCCTTGATCGAACGCGGTGTGAGGATCCGCACCCTCTACCAGCACACCGCCCATTACAACCCCGAGCAACTGGCGTACGCCGCCCAGCTCTCCGACGGCAAGGCTGAATACCGCACCATCGACGAGCTGGTCGAGCGCCTGATCATCTGTGACGAGTCCGTCGCCTTCATCCCCGCCCGGGACGACCAGCAGGTCGCCCTGGAGCTGCGTCACCCCGGCCTGGTCCGCTACCTCATCAAACTGTTCGAGTATCTGTGGGACCGGTCGGTCCCGCTCAGCACCGGCACACCGTACGGGACCGCTCGCGACGGCATCACGGAGATCCAGCACTCCATCGCCAAGCTCCTGATCGAGGGCCATGTCGACGAGGCCATCGCCCGCCGTCTCGGCATGAACGTCCGCACCTGCCGGGCCCATATCGCCAAACTGGCATCGGCCCTGGGCAGCGGGAGCCGAGCCCAACTGGGCTACCTCATCGCGCAGTCCGGGATTCTCGACCAGGAACGCTGAGGGACGTCGTGGCGTGCTGAGCGCCGTCCAGGCCCGCCTGGGCGATGCGTACGCCCAGCTGTGTGCGGCTCGCCGCGCCCAGGGTTTCCGAGAGGCGGGCGATGTGCGCCCGGCAGGTGCGGACGCTGATGCCCAGCCGCTCCGCGATCGCCGCGTCCTGGTGCCCCTCCGCCAGCAGCGTGGCGATGGACTGCTCCCGGTGGGAGATGCCCTCGATGCCCGTGTCGGGGAGCGGGGCCGTGAGGGGGATGGCGAGGCGCCACAGGCGTTCGAAGACCGTGACGAGGTACTCGACGATCGCGGGGTGCCGTAGCTCCAGGGCCATCGTGCGGTCGGAGTTGGCGGGGATGAAGGCGACCGTGCGGTCGAAGAGGATCAGCCGGTCGATCACCTCGTCCAGCGTGCGCGCCTCCACCGCGTCGCCCATCAGCTCCAGGTAGGTCAGCAACCCCTGCCCGTGCCGGGCGACATGGGTGTACAGGTCCCGCATCCGCACCCCGCGCCCCCGCAGGGCCAGCGCCCGGTGCAAGCCCTCGGAGAGCTCCGCCTCGCGGCGGATGCCGCCGGGCTGGACCGTGAGCACCTCGGTGGTGCACGCCTGGGTCGCCTCGTCCATCGCGGCCTGGATCCGGGCGAGTCCGTCCAGGACCCGGATCGCCGGGCCCTCCGCCCCCGACGCGGCCGGCCGCACCTGACGGCCCAGACCGGCGTACCACTCGACGGCCGCGACGGCCGAGCCCACCCGCCGCTGGCTCGCGCTGACCTCGTCGTGCATCCCGCGCAGCAGCCGGGTCATGACCTCCTGCGGGGAGGTCGGCACCAGCCAGTCCATGTCGTCGGGGTCCGGGTGCAGCAGGGCCAGTTCCAGCAGGCAGGGCACCGGCTCGGCGTCGTGGCGCGGCACACGGCCCCGCCGTACGGCCCGGGAATACAAGCGATCCCCGGCCTCGCACAGTCGGTCAGCACCGTGAGGATGCCCCTCCGCCCCGTGCCCGGCCATCGCCCATCCCACCCCCGGTTTCGCCGTCCTGCCGCAGCGCAACTATGCGCGGACGGGACGTGCTCCGCAACACGGCTCCCCGCGCGGCGAGCACCGGAAACCACCGGTACACACCGGTGTTTCCGAGCCTCGGCCCGTCACGTCGTGGGCAGCCGGCCGGGGTGGGTGAACCCGGCTCGGGGTGCGGCTACTTCAGACCGGCGGCCTGGCACGCCGCCTTGTACTCGGCGGTGCAGATGTCCGACAGCTTGTAGATGTCGTCCGCGACCACCGTGTCCTTGATGTTCTCCTTGGTGAGCGCGACCACGGGCACGAGCTGCGCCGGGATGCCCTTGTCCGTGGGGCTGTCGACCTTGTCGCGGGTGAGGGCGGCGAACTGGATGTCGCGGCCCTGGACCTTGGCGACGGCCATCTCCGCGGCGTTCTCCGCCTCCTGCGGGTAGGACTTGTACACGCTCATGTACTGCTCGCCGCTGAGGATCCGCTGCACGGCGGGGAGCTCCGCGTCCTGCCCGGTGATCGGGGGCAGGTCGGACACGCCCGCGGCCTCCAGCGCCCTGACGATGCCGCCGGCCATGCCGTCGTTGGCGGAGTACACCGCCGCGATGTTGCCCTTGCCGATCTTCCGGATCGCGTCGGCCATGTTGGCCTCGGCGTTCTCCGGCTTCCAGTCCTTGGTGTCGAAGGACTCGGCGATCGTCACCTTGCCGTTCAGCTCGGACATCGCGCCCGCCTTGAACTGCTTGGCGTTCGGGTCCGTCGACGAGCCGTTCATCATGACGATCTTGTCGGAGAGGCTCGCCTTCTCGCCGATGGCCTCCAGCAGGGTCCGGCCCTGGACCTCGCCGACCAGCTCGTTGTCGAAGGAGATGTACGCGTCGATCGGGCCCTCGGCCAGCCGGTCGTAGGCGATGACCGGGATGCCGGCCTCCTTGGCCTTCTTCACGCCGCTCGCGATGGCCTTCGCGTCGACGGCGTCCAGCAGGATCACGTCGACCCGGTCGTCGATCATCTGCTGCAGCTGGCCCGCCTGCTTGTCCGCGCTCGCATCGGCGTTGGCGTACTCGACGCGGCCCTTGTCGTTGGTGAGCGACTCGACCTTCTGCTTGATGATCGGGTAGTCGAAGTTCTCGTACCGCGTGTTCGCCTTCTCCGGCAGGAGGAGGCCCACCGTGATGTCGTTGCCCTTCGCCGGGCTCGCGTCGTCACTGCTCCCCGTCGCGTTGAGCATGCCGCAGCCGGCGAGCGTGACGGACATCGTGGCGGCAGCCACGGATATGGAGATGCGACGACGCATGCGGGAGCTCACTTCGCGTGTGATTCGGACGTGGGCACCTCTTTTGGGACCCATGTGACTGAAAAGCCAACGCGGATGCGCCCCCAGCGTCAAGCCGAACCACTTAACGAGATGACAACACCACGCTCCGCACTGGTTGTGAAGACGGTGCGGAATCATCTTCAAGTGCTCTGCACCGGTCAGTCATTGACAGGAGACCTGGAGAAATCGGGTCGAGGCACGCAAAAGGGCCGGGAGTTGGCTCCCGGCCCCTTTCATGCACTGTCACGGACGCGCATGGATCAGTCGGACTGCTGCTGCCGCTTCGGCCGCCACACCACCAGCGCGCTGGTCTGCTGCACCTCCTGGTACGGCACCAGATCGCGGCGGTACGACGCGTGCACCGCGGCCTCGCGCTGGCGCATCGCCGCCGCCGCTCCGTCGAGCGCGTCCTGCATCTCGGCCACCCGGGCCTGGAGCGCGGCGACCTGGTTCTCCAGTTCGATGATGCGCTTGATACCGGCCAGGTTGATGCCCTCGTCCTGCGACAGCTGCTGGACGGTGCGCAGCAGTTCGATGTCGCGGGCCGAGTAGCGCCGGCCCCGGCCCGCGGTGCGGTCCGGGGACACCAGGCCCAGCCGGTCGTACTGGCGCAGGGTCTGGGGGTGCAGGCCGGACAGCTGGGCCGCCACCGAGATGACGTAGACCGGGGTTTCCTCGGTCAGTTCATACGGATTGCGCCGACGACCGTCCATCTGACTCATGCTCCCTTCGCGGCCTGGAACAGATCCGCCCGCGGATCCTCACCCGCGGTCGCCTCGCGGTACGCCTCGAGTGCGTCACGAGCCTTCCCCGTCAGGTCCTTCGGAACACTCACCTCCACGGTGACCAGAAGGTCGCCGCGGGTGCCGTCCTTGCGGACCGCGCCCTTGCCCCGGGCGCGCATGGTGCGCCCGTTGGGCGTGCCCGGGGGCAGCTTCAGCGTGACGGGCGGGCCGCCCAGGGTGGGCACCCGCACCTCGCCGCCGAGGGCCGCCTCGGTGAAGGTCACCGGGACGGTGACCGTGAGGTTGTCCTCCTTGCGGCCGAACACCGGGTGGGTGTCGACGTGCACGACCACGTAGAGGTCGCCCGCCGGCCCGCCGCGCTCGCCCGGCGCTCCCTTGCCGCGCAGCCGGATCCGCTGGCCGTCGCTGACGCCCGCGGGGATGCGCACCTGCATGGTGCGTGAGGACTTGGCCCGGCCGCTGCCCCTGCAGACCTCGCAGGCGTTCTCCGCGATCAGGCCGCGGCCCTTGCAGTCCGGGCAGGGGTCGGTCAGGGAGAAGCCGCCGCCGCTGCCCCGGGCGACCTGCCCGGTGCCGACGCAGGTCGGGCACACGCGCGGCGTGCCGTTCTTGTCGCCGGTGCCCGAACAGGCCTTGCAGGGAGACTGCGACGACATCCGCAGCGGGACGGTCGCGCCCTCGATCGCCTCGGTGAAGCTGAGCGTGACCTCGGACTCGATGTCCTGGCCGCGCCGGGGGTGCGTACGCGTCCCCGGCCCGCCCGCGCCGCCGCGGTTGAACAGGCCCCCGAAAACGTCACCGAGTCCGCCGCCGAAGCCGCCGGCTCCCTGGCCGCCGCCCTGGGCGCCGCCTCCGAAGAGGTCGCCCAGGTCGAAGTTGAAGGAGCCGCCCGCGCCGCCCGGCCCCGGGCGGAAGCCGCCGTTGCCGAAGAGGGCGCGCGCGTCGTCGTACTCCTTGCGCTTCTTGGGGTCGCCGAGGATGTCGTTGGCCTCGGAGATCTCCTTGAAGCGCTCCTCCGCCTTGACGTTTCCCTTGTTGGCGTCCGGGTGGTTCTCGCGGGCGAGCTTCCGGTACGCCTTCTTGATCTCGGCCTCGGTGGCGTCCTTGGGGACGCCGAGGACCTTGTAGTAGTCCTTCTCGATGAAGTCCTTGGTGCTCATCCTCGACGCCCCTCCTTCCCTTCGTTGATGACGTCAGCCCTCGTCCGGGCCACCGCTCTCCTTGTCGTCGGCGTCGGCGGACTCCTCCGCCTTGACCGTCTGTGCCCCCGGCTGGGGTTCGGCCACCGCCACGCGCGCGGGGCGGATGGTGCGCTCGCCGATCCGGTACCCGGGCTGCAGGATCGCGACGCACGTCGTCTCGGTGACGTCCGGTGCGTAGCTGTGCATCAGGGCCTCGTGGATCGTCGGGTCGAAGGGCTCGCCCTCCTTGCCGAACTGCTGCAGGCCCATCTTCGCCGCGGTGCTCTCCAGCGACTCGGCGACGGACTTGAAGCCGCCGACCAGTTCGCCGTGTTCGCGCGCGCGGCCGATGTCGTCGAGCACGGGCAGGAGCTCGGTCAGGAGGTTCGCGATGGCGATCTCCTTGACCGCGATCCGGTCGCGCTCGACCCGGCGGCGGTAGTTCTGGAACTCGGCCTGGAGGCGCTGGAGGTCCGCCGTGCGCTCACCGAGCGCCGTGCGGGCCTGGTCCAGCTGGGCCACCAGAGCCACGTCCTGGCCCGTGTCCCCGGCCGGGGCCTCCCCCTCCTCCGCGGAGGGGGAGGCGGCCTTCGGCTCGGCGTCGTCGGAGGTGGCGCCGGAAGGGACGTCGGGCTGCTGCTCGTCGAAGCCCGGGGTCTCCTCCGTCACGCGGCACCGTCCTTCCGGTCCTCGTCGACGATCTCGGCGTCGACGACGTCGTCGTCAGCGGCCTTGGCGCCACCGGCCGCGCCCGCGTCACCGGCGGGACCACCGGCGGCCTGGGCCGCACCCGCGTCCGCGTACATGGCCTGGCCGAGCTTCTGCGAGACGGCCGCGACCTTCTCGGTGGCGGTGCGGATCTCGGCGGAGTCCTCGCCCTTGAGCTTCTCCTTCAGCTCGGCGACGGCCTGCTCGACCTCGGTCTTGATCTCGCCCGGGACCTTGTCCTCGTTGTCCTTGAGGAACTTCTCGGTCTGGTAGACGAGCTGCTCGCCCTGGTTGCGGGACTCGGCGGCCTCGCGGCGCTTGTGGTCCTCCTCCGCGTACTGCTCGGCCTCCTGGCGCATGCGGTCGACCTCGTCCTTCGGCAGCGAGGAGCCGCCGGTGACGGTCATCTTCTGCTCCTTGCCGGTGCCGAGGTCCTTCGCCGTGACGTGCATGATGCCGTTGGCGTCGATGTCGAAGGACACCTCGATCTGCGGGACGCCGCGGGGCGCCGGCGGCAGACCGGTCAGCTCGAACATCCCGAGCTTCTTGTTGTACGCCGCGATCTCGCGCTCGCCCTGGTAGACCTGGATCTGCACGGAGGGCTGGTTGTCCTCGGCGGTGGTGAAGATCTCGGACCGCTTGGTCGGGATCGTCGTGTTCCGCTCGATGAGCTTGGTCATGATGCCGCCCTTGGTCTCGATACCGAGGGACAGCGGGGTGACGTCGAGGAGCAGGACGTCCTTGACCTCGCCCTTGAGGACACCGGCCTGCAGGGCGGCGCCGATGGCGACGACCTCGTCCGGGTTGACGCCCTTGTTGGCGTCCTTGCCGCCGGTCAGCTCCTTGACGAGCTCGGCGACGGCGGGCATACGGGTGGAGCCGCCGACCAGGACGACGTGGTCGATCTCGCTGATGGAGATGCCGGCGTCCTTGATGACGTTGTGGAACGGCGTCTTGCAGCGCTCCAGGAGGTCCGCGGTCAGCTGCTGGAACTGGGCGCGGGTGAGCTTCTCGTCGAGGTGCAGGGGGCCCTCGGCGGAGGCGGTGATGTAGGGCAGATTGATCGAGGTCTCGGTGGACGAGGACAGCTCGATCTTCGCCTTCTCGGCGGCCTCGCGCAGACGCTGCAGGGCCATCTTGTCCTTGCCCAGGTCCACGCCGTGGCCGGACTGGAACTGCTGGACCAGGTAGTCGACGATGCGCTGGTCCCAGTCGTCACCACCGAGGTGGTTGTCACCGTTGGTGGCCTTCACCTCGACGACGCCGTCGCCGATCTCCAGCAGCGAGACGTCGAACGTACCGCCACCGAGGTCGAAGACCAGGATGGTCTGGTCGTCCTTGTCGAGGCCGTACGCCAGGGCGGCCGCGGTGGGCTCGTTGACGATGCGCAGCACGTTCAGACCGGCGATCTCGCCGGCCTCCTTCGTGGCCTGACGCTCGGAGTCGTTGAAGTACGCCGGGACGGTGATGACCGCGTCGGTCACCTTCTCGCCCAGGTAGGACTCGGCGTCACGCTTGAGCTTCTGGAGCACGAAGGCGCTGATCTGCTGCGGGTTGAAAGGCTTCCCGTCCAGCTCGATCTTCCAGTCCGTGCCCATGTGACGCTTCACGGAGCGGATGGTCCGGTCCACGTTCGTGACCGCCTGGCGCTTGGCCACCTCTCCGACGAGCACCTCACCGTTCTTGGCGAAGGCGACGACGGACGGCGTGGTCCTGGCGCCCTCGGCGTTGGTGATGACGGTGGGCTCGCCGCCCTCCAGAACGCTGACGACGGAGTTAGTCGTGCCCAGGTCGATGCCGACCGCACGTGCCATGGTTGATTCCTCCAGCTGACTTGAGTGGAACGGACTCAAGTGTGCACGACGGCCCCCAACCGGTCAACAGAGCTGAGTCAGGCAGACTCAACTCTTATCCCCTCCTTACACGCAATGAGGCTCCGACCTGCGGTGATACGCTGCGTCTTGGGCCGTGCACAGGGACACGCGAGAGGGTGAACACCACGACGAGGGTCCCTCCCACCACCCACCACAGGGCGCCGGCCCCGATGTGGCCCGCATGCGTGAGTACCCCGACGAGCATCGCGGACAACGCCCCGACTCCCAGCAGCAGACTCGCCCCCGGCGCGGTCAGCCCGAGCCGCCGCAGCCGGTGCGCCAGATGGCCGGGCCCGCCGCGCCCCACGCCCCGCCCGGCCAACCGCCGTACTCCCAGCACGAGTACGGCGTCGGCGGCCACCACCGCGGTCAGCGCGAACAGGACCCCCGCGCTCTCCACGACTCCCCACCCGGCCCGCACATGCACGGCCCCCACGGCGATAACGAACCCCGCGGACATGGACCCGCAGTTGCCCAGCGCCGCGCGCGCGGGGTGCCAGTTGTGCAGCAGGAACCCGGTCAGCGCGGCGGCCAGCACGCTCATCAGCCCCGCGATCCCGTCCCTCACCTCGACGGCCGCACAGGCCGCCACCCCGAAGGCCGCGACGACCCCGACCGTGCCCGCCAGCCCGTCGGCGTGATCGAGCCCCCGGAACCCGAACACCACCGCCACGACCCAGGCGACGGCCAGCAGCCCGGTCCCCACCCCCGTCTCCCCGTACGGCACGACACACGCGGCCGCCACGCCCGTACCGGCGGCCAGCACCCGTCGGCGCAGCCGCCACACGTCACCGGCGAGCCCGAGCAGGGCGACGGCGCCCGCGGCGACGAGCACCCCGCGCGCGCCGTCGGCGGGCGGTGCGCCCCCCAGCCACTCCCCGGCCCCGACGACCAGACCGGTGACGAGTACGACGGCCACGCCCCCGGACAGCGGTACGTCCCGCTGCCGCCGCCGCTCGACCAGTCGCAGCCGTAGCGCGGGGGTTCGCAGGGCGGCGGCGAGCAGGGCGGTGAGAAGAAGGGCGGTGGCGGCGGCGGTGATCCCGTAGAGCACGGATATAAGGTAGGCGGGATTATGACATTTCGGTATGAATAACACGACGAGATCGCGTCGGGATCGCGACGGGACACGGCGGGATCGCGACGGGACACGGTGGGATCGCGACGAGACGGTGACCGGATCCGGCCCGTTTCTGAGGCAACCCTCAGCGATTCAGATCACTGCCCACCCGGCTACAGTGCGGCGGAGGATGAGGGTAGTCTCAGACGGACTGCATAAGTTACCGCTTAGTAATCTCGGGGAAGCCTGGAGAACGACAGGTCCCCCTGACAAAACCTCGCAGGCCCGAGGAGCCCCCATGCAACTCGCCGCGATCATCGTGTCGCTGGTTCTGACCGTGGTCGGCGTCGCGCTGCTCGCGCGCGCGATCGGCCAGTTCGTCCGGTACTTCAAGCTGGGCCAGCCGGTCCCGGCCGGCACCCGGACCGACAACCCCTACCAGCGCAGCGTGACCCTGGTGAAGGAGTTCCTCGGCCACACGCGCATGAACCGGTGGGGCATCGTCGGTGTCGCCCACTGGTTCGTCGCCGTCGGCTTCCTGACGCTCCCGCCGACCCTCGCCCAGGCCTTCGGCCAGCTGTTCAAGGCCGACTGGGTGCTGCCGGTCGTCGGTGAGTTCCTGCCGTTCGAGCTGTACATCGAGTTCATCGGCGTGATGACGATCCTGGGCATCGCGGTGCTCATCGCGATCCGCCTGCTGAATCTGCCGAGCCGCCCGGGCCGCAAGTCCCGCTTCGCCGGCTCCAAGGCCGGCCAGGCGTACTTCGTCGAGTACGTCATCCTCACCATCGGCCTCGCGATCTACGTCCTGCGGGGCCTGGAAGGCGCGCTCCACCACGTCGACCACTACGAGGCGTCGTACTTCGCGTCGTACCCGCTGGTGCTCGCGTTCAAGGGGCTGAGCGTCACGGCGCTGCAGAACCTCGTCTACTTCGTCGCGATGATCAAGATCGGCACCTCGTTCATCTGGATGATCGTGGTGTCGCTCAACACCAACATGGGTGTCGCCTGGCACCGCTTCCTCGCCTTCCCGAACATCTGGTTCAAGCGCGAGGCGAGCGGCGGCACGGCCCTCGGCGCGCTCCAGCCGATGACCTCGGGCGGCAAGCCGATCGACTTCACCGACCCCGGTGACGACGACGTCTTCGGCGTCTCCCAGGTCGAGCAGTACTCCTGGAAGGGCCTGCTGGACTTCTCCACCTGCACCGAGTGCGGCCGCTGCCAGTCGCAGTGCCCCGCCTGGAACACGGGCAAGCCCCTCTCCCCCAAGCTGCTGATCATGTCCCTGCGGGACCACGCGCACGCCAAGGCGCCGTACCTGCTGGCCGGCGGCGGCAAGACCATGGAGGGCGAGGAGAAGGCGTCCGAGGAGCAGCTCGCCTCGGTGCCCGCGGCGGCGCTGGCCGAGGCCGAGCGCCCCCTGGTCGGCACGCTGGAGGAGAACGGCGTCATCGACCCGGACGTCCTGTGGTCCTGCACCACCTGCGGCGCCTGCGTCGAGCAGTGCCCGGTGGACATCGAGCACGTCGACCACATCGTCGACATGCGCCGCTACCAGGTGATGATCGAGTCGTCGTTCCCGTCCGAGGCGGGCACGATGCTCAAGAACCTGGAGAAGAAGGGCAACCCCTGGGGCCTGGCGAAGAAGCAGCGCCTGGAGTGGCTCAAGGAGGTCGACTTCGAGGTCCCGGTCGTCGGCAAGGACATCGAGGACCTGTCCGAGGTCGAGTACCTGTACTGGGTCGGCTGCGCCGGCGCCCTGGAGGACCGCGCCAAGAAGACCACGAAGGCCTTCGCGGAGCTGCTGCACATCGCGGGCGTCAAGTTCGCGATCATGGGCGGCGACGAGAAGTGCACCGGTGACTCCGCCCGGCGTCTCGGCAACGAGCCCCTGTTCCAGGAGCTCGGCATGGAGAACGTCATGGCGCTGAACATGGCGTTCGGCGAGGAGATGGACGACGAGGGCAAGGTCGTCGCCGAGTCGGCGAAGCCCAAGTCGGCCAAGAAGATCGTCGCCACCTGCCCGCACTGCCTCAACACGCTCGGCAACGAGTACCCGCAGCTCGGCGGCGACTACGAGGTCATCCACCACACGCAGCTGCTCCAGCACCTCGTCGACGAGGGCAAGCTGATCCCCATCACGCCGGTCGAGGGCATCATCACGTACCACGACCCGTGCTACCTGGGCCGCCACAACAAGATCTACACGCCGCCGCGCGAGATCATCGCCGCCGTCCCCGGTGTCCGCAACGAGGAGATGCACCGCCACAAGGAGCGCGGCTTCTGCTGCGGCGCCGGTGGTGCGCGGATGTGGATGGAGGAGCGGATCGGCAAGCGCATCAACAACGAGCGTGTCGACGAGGCCCTGTCGGTCAACCCCGACATCGTCTCGACGGCCTGCCCGTTCTGCCTGGTCATGCTCACGGACTCCGTCAACGGCAAGAAGAACGACGGCAAGGCGAAGGAGTCCATCCAGGTCGTGGACGTCGCCCAGCTGCTGCTGGACTCGGTGAAGACGCCGGTCCCGGCGGAGGCCGAGACGGACGACGGCGACGACGACGGCGGCGAGCCGCCGGCGGGCACGGCGGACTCACCGACCGCGCCGGAGCCGGAGCCGGTGAAGTAGGCGGTTCCAGCCGGCCGTCCCGACGGTTTCGACGCCCCCTGCCCCGAGTCATCGGGCGGGGGGCGTCGGCGTTCTGGTGTCGCCCCGTTGGCACCACTGTTGCTGTTCGTGGGCGACGAGACGACGCAGGAGCTCGGTCATGGCACAACCGTATCGCTATTCACGAAATGCAGCAAGGTCGAACGGCTACGTTCCGAACCCCTGGCCACCAAGTCGCTTACCGTGTAAAGCGGCAAGGTCCAAGCGAGCGTCAGTTGTGGAGGACATCGTGAGCGCGAGCAGGTGGATCAGTACGTCTATGCCGTATCTGACGCCCCGCGAGCAGGGACAGGGCGACGCCTGGAGCGCGGACACGGCCGCCCGGGGCAGGCGCGGCTCCCAGCGCATCACCCACGCGGGAGAGGTGCCCGCTCCGGCCGAAGTCGCGCAGCTGCTCGGGCTTCATGACGGAGAACCGGTCGTCGTACGACGCCGCCTGATCTTCCTCGAAGACGAGCCGAACGAACTCACCGACACCTACTACCCCACCGCCATCGCCCGAGGTTCTCCTCTCGCCGGAACGGCCAAGATCCGGGGCGGAGCTGTCACCCTGCTCGCCGAGTTGGGACATGTCGGCGTCCTGGTCAGGGAGGACGTGACCGCCGGTCTACCGGACGAAAACGAACAAGAGGCCCTGCGGCTCACCGAGACGGACCCCGTCCTGCGTCTGACCAGGCTCACACTGAACCGCGACGACCGGCCGATCCAGGTGGACCGTATGGTGATGCCCGCCCAACGCCAGCAGTTGCGCTACGAGATCAGAATCGGATGACCGTGCCCAAGGCAGAACCCGAAGCCCACGACCGCCGCTCACTGCACGAACGGATCGCGGCCGACCTGCGCGACGACATCATGACCGGCGGACTGCCGCCGGGTGCCAACCTGCCCTCCACCGCGCAGCTCAGAAGCCGTTTCGACGCCTCCAACGCCACGATTCAGAAGGCCCTACAACTCCTCAAGGACGAGCGCCTGGTGGTGGGACGGGCTGGTGCGGCAGTGACGGTACGCGAGCACAGGCAGCGGACGATACGCCCTGCCACATCCCTCACACCGGCGGCAGTCGGCGGGCCCTACCCCTGGCTGGCCGAGGCGGCCGAGCACGGCAGGGACGCCCGCATCACGCTCCTCGACGTGTCGGAGACGAGCGCGCCCGCGGACATCAGAGCCGCTCTCGACCTCAGGGACGACACGGTCGTACTGCGCAGCCAGTTGCTGCTGATCGACGACGAGCCGGCGGAACTCGTGCGGTCCTACTACCCGTTGGACATCGCCCGGAGTACGCCGTTGATGGAGCGGCGCCGGATCAAGGGCGGCACCACGACCCTGCTCAGGGAACTGGGGCACACACCCCACCACTGCGTGGACCGGGTCTCGGCCCGGGTCCCCTCGCAGGAACAGTTCGAGGCGCTGCGTCTTCCCGGCAGCCTGCCGGTCCTGTGCACGCTCCGGGTCGTCTACGCCGCCGACGGCCGCCCGATCGAAGCGACCTCGATGGTGAAGGCCGGGCATCTCTATGAGTTGCAGTACGAGTTCAGCCCCCTGAAGGCCTGAGGCCCCAATCGCCACATGCATCCGGTGCAACATGGACCACTCTTGGTACATGTCCATGAAACGAACCAACGTCCACGCCGACTCCGGGGACCTGGCGATCATCAAGGAAGCCGCCAAGCGTCGAGGGATCGGCGAGGCCGAGATCATCCGCCAGGGCATCCACCTCGTGGCCACGATGAACCGGGTCTGGGACGAGCCGCTGTTCTCACGCACCTTCGAGGGGTCGGGGCGCACGCTGTCCAAGCCGGAGGTCGGTGACACGGTCGCCGATGCCGTCCGGTGTGCGCAGCACTAGTTTCGTTTTGAAGGTTCCATTGGCGCCACGCCTGGGATCAAAGGGCTATCCGCAGGCAGCTTCCCCATGATGACGGGAAGCCGCGGGCGGAATTATGGCCTCCATCACAGCCCGCCCGATCTTGGTCTGCTTCTGTCGATCTCGACCACACCAAGTCGCATGCCCATGACCTCCCGCCCCACAGGGCGGGAGACCGCGCGTGCGCGCTGGAGCACGGCCCGACCTACGCGTCGTGATCCACGGCGACCGCGTGTTCCACCCGCGCCACCGGGTCCGCAGGCGGCCGTAGCTCGCGCCGCCGCCCCCTCCGATCAGCCCCGGAAATCAACCGAACTCACGTACAACCCTTACGTCTCTCCACAGGTCTCTTGATCGCCGAACGCCCGTGAACGCCCGGACAACTCCCGGCGAACACGGACAGTCCGGCCCTCCATCGACTGTGGATGTCCGCCAGGCATCCCCCGCATGCAAGCAGGAGACCCCGCATGCAGCAGCACGAGCGCCCCTCCGGGCGCCGGTCCGTACCCGCACTCCCGTCCCGGCGCCCCCGCGTGCGACTCGCCCTGGCGACCGCCGCCGCGGCCGCGCTGACCGGCACGCTGCTCTCGGCCACGGCCGGTCCGGCGACCGCCGCGGACGGCACGTACGCCCCGCGGGCCGACTTCAACGGCGACGGCATCGGCGACGTGGCGTTCTCCGCCTCCGGCGCGTACGTCAGCGGCAAGAAGGACGCCGGCCAGCTCGTCGTGCTGTACGGCACGAAGACCGGAGTGTCCTCCGCGAAGCGCTCCGCGATCAGCCAGAACACCACCGGCAACCCGGGCACGGCCGAGACCGGCGACGTGTTCGGCGCCGACAGCGCCTACGCCGACTTCAACGGCGACGGCTACGACGACCTCGCCGTCTCCGCGCCGATGGAGGACGTCGGCAGCGACAAGGACGGCGGCGCCGTCGCGGTTCTGTGGGGCTCGGCCCAGGGCATCACCGGCAAGGGCGTCTCGATCGCCGACGCGGCCCCCACCAAGCACGACCGCTGGGGCCGGAACCTCGCTGCCGGCGACTTCGACGGCGACGGCAAGGCGGACCTGGCCGTCGGCAACACCTCCAACACCGTCTACGTGCTCAAGGGCGGCATCAGCGCCTCCGGCACGGCGGTCAAGGGCCGGTACGGCGTCAAGGCCCCGGTCCAGGCGTCGGGCGACGGCTCGGGCCCGCTCAACATCACCGCGGGCGACGTCAACGGCGACCACCGCACGGACCTGGTCGTCGACGGCTTTGAAACCGCCACCGGCCAGTACTGGAACACCAACTACCTGCTGCCGGGAACGAGTTCCGGCCTGTCCGCGGCCGGCGCCCAGCCGCTGAAGTCCGGTGTCATCACCGGCATCGGTGACGTCAACGGCGACGGTTTCGGCGACATCGTCACCGGCATGCACTGGAACAAGACCGACGACGGCGTGACCTTCCCCGGGGCCTCCGACGGCGGCAAGGTGTGGATCACCTACGGCACCGCGGACGGCGCCGGCTCCACCACCGGCATCACCCAGAACACCGGCAACGTCCCGGGCAGTTCGGAGAAGAACGACTACTTCGGCTACGAGCTCGACCTCGGCGACGTCAACGGCGACGGCTACCAGGACCTCGTGGTCGGGGTCGCGGGCGAGGACATCGGCTCCGTCACCGACGCCGGCCAGCTCGTCGTGCTGTACGGCTCGGCCTCCGGCATCAACACCTCCTCCGGCACCCAGGCGTTCGCGCAGAGCACCGCGGGCGTCCCCGGCTCGGACGAGAAGGGCGACTTCCTCGGCACCGACGTGAAGCTCGACGACGTCACCGGCGACGGCCGCGCCGACGTGGTGGCCGGCTCGTACGAGAACGACGGCAACGGCGCGGTCCTCTACCTGCCGTCCAACGGCACGAAGATCACCGCCACGGGTTCGCGCACCGTCTCCCCCAGCGACTCGGGCGTCTCGACGACGGGCTACCCGAACTTCGGCGCGAACTTCGGCGACTGAGCCGTGCGGAACGGGTGGGGGTGACCCGCGTCGGCGGGGCGGTCCTGCACCGGCAGGCCGGCCCGGACCGGCGGGCGTCCAGGACCGGCACCCATCCCGGGCCTGCGGATCGTCCCGGGCAGGGGTGACCCGCGTCGGCGGGGCGGTCCTGCACCGGCAGGCCGGCCCGGACCGGCGGGCGTCCAGGACCGGCACCCATCCCGGGCCTGCGGATCGTCC
>NZ_JACHCX010000010.1:0-9863 GCF_014207295.1 Streptomyces sp. AK010 | reverse complement strand
CGTCCCGGGCCGGCCCGGCTGTCCAGGACCGGTGGTGCCATCCCGGATCGGCGGCGCCATCCGGACCGGCGGCGCCATCCCGGGCCGGTGGCGCCATCCGGACCGGCGGCGCCATCCCGGGCAGGCTGGGTCGCCCCACGCCGGCTGGGTCGTCTCCCACCGGCGAAGCCCCCAGGGCGCAGACCCGCCGACCGCCACCTGACGCCGTCGGAGCGCCCCCGGGGCAGCACCATCCGCCCCGACAGGGCCACCCGCCCGGCGAAGCACCTCGCACCACGCCACCCACCGCCCAGCACCCAGCACGCACCACCCACCACCCACCGCACCACCCCGCACCACCCAAGCCACCCACCCCCCGCGCAGCACCACCCCCGCAGCGCCCGCACCACCCCAGCCACCCGCACCCCCCGGGGCCGGCCCCCGCTCCGGCCTGGCCCCTTCCCACCCGGAGTCCCACCTTGCGCAAGCGCACCCTCCTGCTGGCCGCCACGCTCACCACCGGCCTGCTCACCACCGCCCTGGCCCCGCCCGCCACCGCCGCCCCCTCCGGTCTCGCCGGGGACTTCAACGGCGACGGATACCGGGACGTCGCGGCCGGCGCCGCGTGCGCCGACGTCGGCTCGGCCTCCTGCGCCGGTGCCGTCGTCGTGCTGTACGGCTCGGCGTCCGGTGTCTCGGCCGCCCGCAGGGCCGTCATCACCCAGAACTCCGCGGGAGTGCCCGGCACCGCCGAGGCCGGCGACCTGTTCGGCTCCGCCCTGGCCGCCGGCGACCTGGACCGGGACGGCTACTCCGACCTCGTCGTCGGCGCGAGCAACGAGAGCATCGGCGACCGGGACGGCGTCGGCTCCGGCACCGTGCTGTGGGGCAGCAAGTCCGGCCTGACCAGCGGCAAGGGCCTGCCGCAGCCGTCGACGCTCTCCGAGTACGGCAACTTCTCCCGGGGCACCGCCACCGGCGACTTCGACGGCGACGGCGACACCGACGTCACGCTCACCGGCCAGACCCACACCCGCATCTACAACGGCCCCTTCACCCGCACCGCCGGCCCGCTGAACAACCTCCGCGTCGGTGAGGTCGGCACCACCTTCGAGGTCATCGCGGGCGACCTCAGCGGCGACGGCGCGGCCGAGCGCGTCTACCCCTTCAACGTGGACGGCGACACCGGCGGCGAGATCGACTACTTCCGCTGGACCGGCACGACGTACAAGATGGCCGAGCTGCCGGACGCCGACGGCTACCCCGGTTCCATCGGCGACATCAACCGCGACGGCTACGGCGACCTCGTCCTCGGCGACCCCACGGACCCGTACGACCTCAAGCCCGGCGGCCACAAGGGCGGCCGGATCACCGTCTGGTACGGCGGCCCGGGCGGCCCCGACCCGGCGCAGCAGCCGACCGTCGTCCATCAGGACACCGCGGGCGTGCCCGGCGCGGCCGAGGCCGAGGACGGCTTCGGCAGCGCGGTGACCACCGGCGACATCAACGGCGACGGGTACGCCGACGTCGTGGTCTCCGCCCCGGGCGAGGACATCGGCTCGGCGACGGACGCGGGCTCGGTGACCGTGCTGTTCGGCTCCGCCTCCGGCCTGAGGACCGGCAGCGGCGTGAAGTCGTACACCCAGGACACCGCCGGGGTGCCCGGCACCGCCGAGTCCTCGGACCGTTTCGGTTCCGCGGTCGGCCTGACCGACGTCACCAAGGACGGCAAGGCCGACCTGGTCATCGGCGTCCACGGCGAGAACGACACCGGCGGCCTGTGGACCCTGCGCGGTTCCGCCACCGGCCTGACCACCAGTGGCGCGCAGGGCATCACGAACGGCGCCGTCTCCCTCAAGGGCAGCGTCGGCCTCGGCTCGACCGTGGCCCAGTGACGCGGCTCGACCGTGGCCCAGTGACGCGGCTCGACCGTGGCCCCGTGACGCGGCTCGACCGTGGCCCCGTGACACCCCGCCGACTCTCCTGTGAGGCACGTACACCCATGCGCACCCGCATCACCACCGCCGTCCTCGCCACGGCCCTGACCCCGCTCGCCCTCACCCTCTCCGCCCCGGCCGCGCACGCCGTGCCGGCCGCCGCCCCCTACGACTTCAACGGCGACGGCCGCACCGACCTCGCGATCGGCGCACCGGGCGCCACGGTCGCCGGGCAGGCGAGGGCCGGCGCCGTGTCGGTGGTCTACGGCAGCGCCAGCGGGCCGAAGAGCTCCACGCGCACCCTGCTGACGCAGAACACCGCCGGCATGCCCGGTGCCGCCGAGGCCGACGACGCCTTCGGCTCCGCGCTCGCCTCCGCCGACCTGAACACCGACGGCTACGCCGACCTGCTGGTCGGCACGCCGGGCGAGGACGGCAGCGACAGCAACGACGGCACGGTCACCATCGTCTGGGGCTCGCCCTCCGGCCTGTCCGGGGCCCGCTCGCTGTTCAGCTTCTTCAGCACCGACTACGACCGGTACGGCCGGACGCTGGCCGCGGGCGACTTCGACGGCGACGGGAACGTGGACGTCGCGGTCGGCTCCACCGGGCCGGTCACCCTCTCCCTCGTGAACGGCCCGATCACCAAGACCAGCGCGCCCAACGGCGGTTCGGGATCGCGCAACGACTGGTGGTCGTCCTCGAACGGCGTCACCCACCTCTCCTCCGGCGACGTCGCCGGCGACGGCCGCCCCCGCCTGGTCCTGCACGGCCGCACCGCGCACGACGGCGCCGCCGCCACCTCCCTCGCCGACATGAAGATCGGCAACTACGTCGACTGGCTGCAGAAGCTGCCCGCCGGGTTCGTCTCCGCCGTCGGCGACATCGACGGCGACGGGCACGCCGACATCGTCGTGGGCAACGACCGGGAGGCCTCCGCCGACCCCGGGGGCGCCCTCGGCGGCAAGGTCACCGTCGTCTACGGCGGACCCCACGGCCGTGACAGCGGCCGCGCCCCGCTCGTCCTCACCCAGGACACCGCCGGTGTGCCCGGCGCCGCCGAGAAGGGCGACCGCTTCGGCAGCGGCGTCTCGCTCGGCGACATCAACGGCGACGGGTACGCAGACCTGGCCGTCGGCACCGCGGGCGAGAACAGCTCCGCCGGTGCCGTCACCGTGCTGTACGGCTCGGCGTCCGGACTGACCACCAAGGGCGCCACCTCGTACACCCAGAACACCGCCGGTGTGCCGGGTGCCTCCGAGACGGGCGACCGGTTCGGCGAGCACGTCACGCTCACCGACCACACCGGCGACCGCCGCGCCGACTTGTCCGTCTCGGCGCCCGGCGAGAACGCCGGAGACGGCGCCGTCTGGTCCCTGCGCGCCACGGCGACCGGCCCGGCGACCTCCGGCTCGACGAGCTTCGGCCCGGGCACCACGGGCATCTCGACGGCCGGCACCCCGGGCTACGGCACCGCGCTCAACTCCTGACCACCACCACGTCCGACCCGACGATCCGACGACCGACGACCGACGACCCGACGGGGATCCCGATGCGCAAGCGCACCATCCTCCTGGCCACGGCCCTCACCACCGGCTCACGGCCCTGCCCGCGAAGACGGCCACCGCCGCACCCGCCGCCGGCCCCACGGCCGACTTCAACGGCGACGGCTACGGCGACGGCTACGGCGACGTGGCCTTCGCCGCCCCCTACGCCAAGGTCGACGGCAAGGGCATGGCCGGCTACGTCGCCGTGGTCTACGGCGGCGCCACCGGCCTCGACCCGGCCGAGCACACCGTGATCAGCCAGAACACCGCCGGGGTGCCCGGCGCCGCCGAGGCCGAGGACGGCTTCGGCGAGGCGATCGCCCCGGCCGACCTCAACGGCGACGGCTACACCGACCTCGCGGTCGGCCCCCCCGGCGAGGATGTCGGCGACGACGTCGACGGCGGCTCCGTCACCGTCCTGTGGGGCTCCGCGAGCGGCCTGAAGAACGGCACCACGGTGGAGCTGGGCTGCGGCTTCGCCGACTGACCGGGCCCACACGGACCGGCCCGGCCCCGGGGCGGTGTGCCACGGGCCGGACACTCCCGCCCCCTCCCGGCTCTCCCCAGCCGCTCCCGGCTCTCCCCAGCCGCTCCCGGCTCTCCCCAGCCGCTCCCGGCTCTCCCCAGCCGCTCCCGGCTCTCCCCAGCCGCTCCCGGCTCTCCCCAGCCGCTCGCGGCGTCTCCCGACGCCGCTCGGCTCCGGGAGGACCGGGCCCGGGACATGACCCGACACATGGCCCGTACGGCCGAACCCTGACACCCCACGCACACCCAAAGCCCCTTCCCCTTAAGGGATGTCACAGCTCGGCCGCAAAGCCGGGCCCGAAAGCCTGCGCCCGGCACGCCACCGCCGGGGACCAGGTACGTTCGAAGACGTGGCTGGATTCAGGATCGGACGCGGCCGGAACAACGGCGCTCCTCAGACGCGACCGCACAACCCTCCGTATGGGCAGCAGACGCCGCAGGGACCGCCGTACGGCTCCCCGCCGGCGCCGCAGCCGTACCCGCGGCAGCAGCCGTACGGCAACGGCGGCGGCCCCTCGTGGCCACAGCCCGACGCCGGGCACGGCGGCGGCTACGGCGGCCAGGGCGAGCCGGAGTACTTCGGCGACGGCGCGTACCCGCCCGGCCCGCAGGGTCCGCACGACCCGTACGCGGCGAACAACCCGGGCCACACCCAGGCCTTCTCGGTCGGCGAGGACCCCTACACGCAGGGCGACACCTACCGCGCCGGCGCGGCGGCCCCGGCTCCCGGCCCCGTCGGCCCGCGCCTGCACTGGAAGCAGCTGCTCCGGGGGATCGTCCTCGCCCCCAGCCAGACCTTCCTCCAGATGCGGGACTACTCGATGTGGGGCCCGGCCCTCGTCGTCACGTTCCTCTACGGCCTGCTCGCCGTCTTCGGCTTCGACGGCGCCCGCGAGGATGCGATAAGCGCCACACTGTCGAACGCGGTGCCGATCGTCCTGACGACGGCCGTCGCGATGGTGCTGAGCGCGTTCGTCCTGGGCGTGGTCACCCACACGCTGGCCCGCCAGCTCGGCGGCGACGGCGCCTGGCAGCCCACGGTCGGCCTGTCCATGCTGATCATGTCCCTCACGGACGCGCCCCGCCTGGTCTTCGCGATGTTCGCGGGCGGTGACGCGACGTTCGTGCAGCTGCTGGGCTGGGCCACCTGGGTCGCGGGCGGCGCCCTGCTGACCCTCATGGTCGGCCGCTCCCACGACCTGCCCTGGCCGAAGGCGCTGGGCGCGTCGGCGATCCAGCTGATCGCCCTGCTGTCGATCGTGAAGCTGGGCACGGTCTGATCCTTCTGCGGTACGAGAGAGGGGCTCCCCGCGGGGAGCCCCTCTCTCGTGTCCGATCCCGCTGGTCAGGCGTCGAGCACCTGGCCGGCCCGCCGCACGACGGGCGGTTCGACGCTCCAGGCTGACTTGCCTCAATGACGGTAGTAGTCTGGCCTGCTCAGAGGCAGGGGGCTGATCGTGGCACGCAAGGTGGGGGTTTACACCCGAATTTCGCGGGATGACGAGGGCGAGGCGTTAGGAGTCGCCCGTCAGCAGCGCGACTGCGAGCGTCTGGCGGACCTCCGGTCGTGGCAGGTCGTGAAGGCCTACGAGGACAACGACGTATCCGCCTTCAAACGCAACGTCGTCCGCGACGAGTTCGAGCTCATGCTGAAGGACCTCCGTGCTGGCCTGATCGACGGCATAGTGGCCTACGACCTGGACCGCCTTGCACGGCAGCCGCGGGACCTGGAACGACTCATCGAGATCTTCGACGAGCGCCCCCGTCTGGAGTTCGCCACCGTCACGAACGACATCAACCTCGGGACGCCGGACGGCCGGACCATGGCCCGCATCATGGTGGCGTTCGCCAACAAGTCGTCGCACGACGCCTCACGCCGGATCAAGCGCAAACACCTGGAGCTGGCCCAACAGGGCAAGGACAGTGGCGGGCCTGCGCCGTACGGCTGGCAGAGGGAGGACCGCACCAAGGTCGACTCCAAGGCGACCGAAGCCATCCGCGAGGCTCAGCGCGAAATCCTCGCCGGCGTCCGCATCGGAACCATCAGGACGCGATGGCAGGAGCAAGGCTTGGGCAACCCTCGCGCGGGCACGAAACGCATGGCTCACCACCACGTCGAGCACATCCTGACCAACCCGCGGTTGGCGGGCTACCGGACGTACCACGGGGAGATCCTGCACGGCGACGACGGCCGACCGATCAAGGGCGATTGGGAGCCGATCAACACCCTTGAAGAGTGGGAGGCCGTCTGCGCCGCGATCGCTGAGCGGAAACAGAAGCGCCCCGGCAAGTCCCTCGCGCGCAAGTACCTGCTCTCTGGCATTGCTCGCTGTGGCCTGTGCAAGACCAAGATCCGAGGGCAGATCAACCAGCGGTGGGAACCGGGCTCCAAGGCCGCGCGGTTCAGCTATCAGTGCTCGGTGGTGAACGGCGGTTGTGGAAAGGTTGGCCGAACTGGCGAACCTGTCGACGCCTTGATCGCCCAGCTTGTTCTGGAGGAACAGCGTGCCCGAGCATCGGTCACCGCGATCCAGGGCGAGCAACGCTGGCCTAGCGAGGCCGAGTTGGAGGAGGTCACCCAGGACATCGCCCAACTCATCGAGGCCGAGCGCTCCAAGCAGATCACGGTGGCTACTCTCTTGCAGCTCCTGCCCGCCAAGGAACGGCTGCGCGACGAACTGAAACTGGAGCGGGCCCGCTTCTACAAGGAGCAGAAGCAGGCCGAGGCCAAGAACGATGCGGCCGAGCTGTCCGTCGAGGAATTCTTCGCGCTGCCGGTCGAGCGCCAACAGGAGATCGTGTTGCACAGCCTCTCAGCCGTGATCATCCATCCTGCCGGGCGCGGTCGACGGAAGTTCGACCCCAGTCTGATCGAACCTGTCTGGCACTGATGATCAGGCCCGCCCGTGCAAAACGAGGGCGCGACGAACCCACTCCTCGTCCCGCTCGGGAGCACGGCGAAGGTGGGGTCTGTCAATCGAGCTTACAGTCCCCCGTCCTCGAAGGCACTGCTGTCAACGGAGGCCCACGTGTCTCGGGCTGGCTTGCCCAGCACCCTGCCCGGCTTGTCGATCACGGCTTTGTCGACGAGACCCCGAGTCCGGAACCTCTCCAGGCCTGAGCTGTTACAGGTTTCTCTACCTCATCAAGGCACCCGGCTGCGCTCCGCCGCCGCTCCTGCCTTCGGCCCGCTCCGGCGGGCTGCGCCGACGCGCGCCCACGCGTGGATAGAGCCGGTAGCCATGAGTCGATCACCGCAGACAATGCCCGCGGGTTAGAACAGTGCCTCCGGCGGGGGATCGGCCGGCACCGGGATGGAGGGGGCACCGTCCCCGACTGCGGGCCCGTAGTGGCGTGCGCGGGGAGCTCCCATCCCGTACGCCATTGACCCAGGCAGAGCCGAGCAGACGCGACCCATGGCGTCCAGGTCGTTCGTACAGTGGCGCGCTCCACCTGGACGCCATGAACCACGCCCGCTCCACGGTGTGTGGGTCGACGGCGTACGGGATGGGAGCTGGGGAGAGTGGGGATAAAGGCAGTGGGATCGTTTAGGCAGAACCGGGTGACCCTCCTCGATAGCCAGCTAGGGCCTGCAAACGGGGCGATGTAGGCTACCCAAGCCTCCCTGGGTAGCAAGATTGCAACCCGAGAGTGCAATATTGCATTGCAACCTGGGAGTGACGAGCCCTTCACGCACAGGAGCCCCACCTCGGCGGGTAAGGCCTAGGTAGGGCCCGTGGGTGGAGTATCGAAGCGGGTCCGGCCGAGCTGCGATTGGCCGGACCCGTTTCTTGTGGTCCGCCATCAGCCGGCTCCTTCTCCGACGTACAGCGCTAGCGCGCCAACTGCTCCACACAGCCTGCGAGTGCCGTAATCGCTGTGAGGATCGCGATCATGATCTCGGCCTTCGTGAGGCTCCGACGCGGATCACGTTCCGGCTCTTCCGGCTTCCGCAGTTCTGCCATGTCACACTTCCAGTCCGGTCGTGCTAACCCCTGGCGTACTGGGGTCTTCGGCCCTTGGGTCCGAAGCTCGGGATGGACCGGAAGTGGACGGCAGTAAGCATATCTGTCGGCACTGACACTCCCGGGGTCTCCGGGGGAGCACCGACACCGAACTAGTTCAGAGAGCCTCCCTGTTGGGCTTAGCGGCCTCCCCCGACCTATGTACTGGAGGCAACACACTCCACGGGAAGTTGATCCAGTCGTCGGTGCGCTTCCACACGTACTCGCACTTCACGAGCGACTGGGACTTCTCGTAGACGACGGCGCTGCGCACCTCGGCGACGGTGTCGAGGCAGAAGTCGCGCACCAGCTTGAGCGTCTTGCCGGTGTCGGCGACATCGTCGGTGATCAGCACCTTCTTCTGCGAGAAGTCGATCACGTTGGGAACGGGCGCGAGCATGACGGGCATCTCGAGGGTCGTCCCCACACCCGTGTAGAACTCGACGTTCACCAGGTGGATGTTCTTGCAGTCGAGGGCGTAGGCGAGCCCGCCGGCCACGAAGACACCGCCGCGGGCGATGCTGAGGACTATGTCGGGCTCGTAGCCGTCGTCGGCGATGGTTTGCGCGAGCTCGCGCACGGCGCCGCCGAACTTCTCGTAGGTCAGGTTCTCCCGCACTGCGCTCATGCTGTTGTCGCTCACACCTGGGTCCGATGGAAGTTGAGGAAGGAGCGGGAGGCGGTCGGCCCGCGCTGCCCCTGGTACCGGGACCCGTACCGCTCGCTGCCGTACGGGAAGTCGGCGGGCGAGCTGAGTTTGAACATGCACAGCTGCCCGATCTTCATGCCCGGCCAGAGCTTGATGGGCAGGGTGGCGAGGTTGGACAGCTCCAGGGTCACGTGCCCGCTGAAGCCCGGGTCGATGAACCCGGCGGTGGAGTGCGTCACCAGTCCCAGGCGTCCCAGCGAGCTCTTGCCCTCCAGCCGGGAGGCGAGGTCGTCGGGCAGGGTGATGACCTCGTAGGTGCTGGCGAGGACGAACTCCCCGGGGTGCAGGATGAACGGCTCGTCGCCCTCCGGCTCCACGAGCCGGGTCAGGTCGGCCTGCTCGATGGCGGGGTCGATGTGGGGGTACCGGTGATTCTCGAACACCCGGAAGTAGCGGTCGAGGCGCACATCGATACTCGACGGCTGCACCATCGATTCGTCGTACGGGTCGATCCGCACCCGCCCTGCATCGATCTCGGCCCGGATGTCTTTGTCTGAGAGAAGCACGCCCCGAGGATACGCAAGGCGCGCGGAGCGACCACAACCGGACGTCTCCGCGCGCCTTGTGCCTGTTGCCTACTGCTTGTCCGTTACCGCACCGGCCGTGCCGTCACTGCAACCATGGCCACTGCGGCTGCCGCTGCTGTCGCCGCTACCGCTTCTGACAGCTGACGGGCACCACGCTCCGGAGCCGCGCACATCGCGGGCACCGAAGCAGCCGCCCGGGGCCGAGCCGCTCGGCCTGCTGCATCGGGAACGAAGCGGTGCTGAACACGTGCCCATCGGCACAACGGACGACGGTGCGCTCCATCAAGTCCCAGAGTCCCTTCCCCAGAGCCGCGTCTGGCTGCTGCTTGCCTGACGACAAAAGCCACAGTACGGGATCAAAGGGACGCCCCTCCAGGCGGCACTCCGGTCCCGCCCGGACCCTCTCACGCGCCACCACCGTACGCCCCAACTCCGTTCCCCCGCAGCCGCATCCCATCCCTGAAACGCCCTCAGGCCTCGCGGCGCAAACGCCGGAGGCCTGGCATGAGACGCCATCCGCTTTCCGAACGTGATCGTTTAGTTCGGGCTGGGTGGGCATGAACTCCGGTTGGCGGCGGGAGAGATGGGCGTGGTTCGTCCGTTCGTCTCGCTTGTGGAGGTGGCTGGTGCCGTCG
>NZ_JACHCX010000009.1:266138-322959 GCF_014207295.1 Streptomyces sp. AK010 | reverse complement strand
TGAGTTCTCAAGGAACGGTCGCTTCCTTTGTACTCACCCTCTCGGGCTTTCCTCCGGGCTTCCCTTCGGTCTTGCGTTTCCGACTCTATCAGATCCTTTTCGACCCGATTTCCTCGGTGCTTTCCAGGTTCCCGCTTCCGCGTTTCCCTTTCCGGCGATTCCGACTTTATCAGAAGTCCTGAGTCGAAATTCCCCTCCCCGGCCGGACATGGTTCCTGGTGCCTAAGTTGGCCCGGGTGCCCCGTCGGGAGGAGTTGTAAACCTACTGGAGCGGGGCGCCTCGATGCAAATCGAGGCGCCCCGCTCCCAGTTGGCGCTTGCTCAGGCCCGACGGACCGTCAGACCTCCACCACCACAGGCAGGATCATCGGACGGCGCCGGTAGGTGTCCGAGACCCACTTGCCCAGCGTGCGGCGTACGAGCTGCTGAAGCTGGTGGGGCTCGACCACGCCGTCCTGCGCGGAGCGTTCGAGCACCTCCGTGATCCGGGGCACCACGTCAGCGAAGGCGGAATCCTCGATGCCGGAGCCGCGGGCCTGGATGTGCGGGCCGCCGGTGATCTTCCCGGTGGACGAGTCGATGACGAGGAAGACCGAGATGATGCCCTCGTCGCCGAGGATCCTGCGGTCCTTCAGCGCCGGCTCGCCGACGTCACCGACCGAGAGGCCGTCGACGTAGACGTATCCCGCCTGGACCTTGCCGGAGATCTTGGCCTTGCCCTCGATGAGGTCGACGGCGACGCCGTCCTCGGCGATGACGATGCGGTCGTGCGGGACTCCGGTCAGGGCGCCGAGCTCGGCGTTGGCCCGCAGGTGGCGCCATTCACCGTGCACCGGCATCAGGTTCTTCGGGCGGCAGATGTTGTAGAAGTACAGCAGCTCGCCCGCGGACGCGTGGCCGGAGACGTGGACCTTGGCGTTGCCCTTGTGGACCACGTTGGCGCCCCAGCGAGTGAGGCCGTTGATCACGCGGTAGACCGCGTTCTCGTTGCCCGGGATCAGGGACGACGCGAGGATCACCGTGTCGCCCTGGACGATGCGGATCTGGTGGTCGCGGTTGGCCATGCGGGACAGGGCCGCCATCGGTTCGCCCTGGGAGCCCGTGCAGACCAGGACCACCTCGCTGTCCGGGAGGTCGTCGAGCGTCTTGACGTCCACGACCAGGCCCGGGGGGACCTTCAGATAGCCCAGGTCACGGGCGATGCCCATGTTGCGGACCATGGAGCGGCCGACGAAGGCGACACGGCGGCCGTACTCGTGTGCCGCGTCCAGGATCTGCTGGATGCGGTGCACGTGGCTGGCGAAGCTCGCGACGATGATGCGCTTGCGGGCGCCGGCGAAGACCTGGCGCAGGACGTTGGAGATCTCCCGCTCCGGCGGGACGAACCCCGGCACCTCGGCGTTCGTCGAGTCCGAGAGGAGGAGATCGATGCCTTCCTCGCTCAGACGTGCGAATGCGTGCAGGTCCGTGAGGCGGCTGTCCAGCGGGAGCTGGTCCATCTTGAAGTCGCCGGTATGGACCGCCATGCCCGCAGGCGTGCGGATGGCGACGGCCAGCGCGTCCGGGATGGAGTGGTTGACCGCGATGAACTCGCAGTCGAAGGGACCGATGCGCTCGCGGTGCCCCTCCGCCACCTCGAGGGTGTAGGGGCGGATGCGGTGCTCCTGGAGCTTGGCCTCGATGAGGGCGAGGGTCAGCTTGGAGCCGATCAGCGGGATGTCCGGCTTCTCGCGCAGGAGGAAGGGGACACCGCCGATGTGGTCCTCGTGCCCGTGCGTGAGCACGATGCCCTCGATGTCGTCGAGGCGGTCCCTGATGGACGAGAAGTCCGGCAAGATCAGGTCGATGCCGGGCTGCTCCTCCTCGGGGAAGAGCACGCCGCAGTCGACGATGAGAAGGCGGCCGCCGAATTCGAAGACCGTCATGTTGCGGCCGATTTCGCCGAGGCCGCCGAGCGGGGTGACGCGCAGGCCGCCTTCGGGGAGCGGCGGGGGCGTGCGGAGTTCGGGATGCGGATGACTCAAAAGACTCTCCTCACCACGCGCGCCACGTACCGGTGGGGCACGTGGCGCGCGTGACGTTCGTGCAGAAGCAGTTGTCTGTGTGGGGTGCGGGCACCGGTGGCCCGCTTATTCAGTTGTGAAGCAGGTGCGCGGAGGTCCGCGCGAAGTCTGATGTCAGAGCTGTACCCCGCCCGCGGCAAGATCGATCTTGAGTTGCTCGATCTCCTCGGGCGCGCACTCGACCATGGGGGCACGCAGGGGCCCGCCGGGCAGCCCCTGCAGGGCGAGCGCCGCCTTGGTGGTCATGACGCCCTGCGTGCGGAACATACCCGTGTAGACGGCGAGCAGCCGCTGGTGGATCTCGGTGGCCTTCTGGACGTCGCCCGTGGTGTACGCCTCGACCAGGGCGCGCAGCTCCGGGGTGACGACGTGGCCGACGACCGAGACGAAGCCGACCGCGCCGACCGAGAGCAGGGGCAGGTTCAGCATGTCGTCGCCGGAGTACCAGGCGAGGCCGGAGCGGGCGATGGCCCAGCTGGCGCGGCCGAGGTCGCCCTTGGCGTCCTTGTTGGCGACGATCCGCGGGTGCTCTGCCAGGCGGACGAGCGTCTCGGTGTTGATCGGGACGCCGCTGCGGCCGGGGATGTCGTAGAGCATCACCGGAAGGCCGGTGGTGTCGGCGACGGCCGTGAAGTGCCGGTAGAGGCCTTCTTGCGGGGGCTTGTTGTAGTACGGGGTCACGACGAGCAGGCCGTGAGCGCCGGTGCGCTCCGCCGCCCGGGCGAGTTCCATGCTGTGGTGGGTGTCGTTGGTGCCGACTCCGGCCACCACGTGGGCACGGTCTCCGACCGCCTCCAGGACCGCCCGTACGAGATCCGCCTTCTCCGCGTCGCTGGTGGTCGGGGACTCGCCGGTGGTGCCGTTGATGACCAGGCCGTCGTTGCCTGCGTCCACCAGATGGGCGGCGAGCCGCTGCGCGCCGTCGAGGTCGAGTGCGCCGTCCGCCGTGAAGGGCGTGACCATGGCGGTGAGGACCCGCCCGAAGGGGGTCTGCGGAGTCGAGGTCGGAGCCATGGGTTACACGCTACTCGTTGCTCAGGACCGGGTCTGCCCATGGGGCAGGCGACAAGTCGTGACAAAGGCGGAGCCCGGCACTGCCTGCTCGGGGGTTCAAGCAGTGCCGGACCCGTTTGATCAGGCTAGATGAACTTCTCCAAATGCCGCAATACGGACACTTCGCGCGGCTGAACCGTACATCTGTACCTGACCGGGTGATCTGGGCCGCGTTACGGCGCCACGCGTCCGTTCCCGTTGAAGGCCGCGTAGGTGAGCGGCATGAGCCGGGACCACTCGGCCTCCATCTTCTCGCCGACCATCTCGATCTCGCGCTGCGGGAAGGACGGGACCTTGGCCAGCTCGTGCTGGGTGCGCAGGCCGAGGAAGTGCATCAGCGAGCGGGCGTTGCAGGTGGCGTACATCGAGGAGTACAGGCCGACCGGGAGGACCGAACGGGCTACCTCGCGGGCGACGCCGGCGGCGAGCATCTCCTGGTAGGCCTCGTACGCCTGCCGGTACGAGTCCTCCATGACACGGCCGGTCAGCTCCTGCTGGGCCTGGGTGCCCTCGACGAACACGTACTTGCCCGGGCGGCCCTCCTGGACCAGTTTGCGGGACTCGTCGGGGACGTAGAAGACGGGCTGGAGCTCGCGGTAGCGGCCGCTCTCCTCGTTGTACGACCAGCCGACGCGGTGCCGCATGAACTCGCGGAAGACGAAGATCGGGGCGCTGATGAGGAAGGTCATCGAGTTGTGCTCGAAGGGGCTGCCGTGCCGGTCCCGCATCAGGTAGTTGATCAGGCCCTTGGAACGCTCGGGGTCCTTCTTCAGCTCGTCCAGGGACTGCTCGCCGAGGGTCGAGACGCGGGCGGCGAAGAGGACGTCCGCGTCGGACGCGGTGTGCTTGACCAGCTCGACGGTGACGTCGCTGCGGTAGCTGGGTTTGAGGTCGTCGGCGGGAGTGTCGGTCACGGTTGGCAGGGCCTTCCCATCTCGTCGTGTGGCGACGCCACTCTACGGCCCGGCCGATTCGGTGCGATCGGTGGCGTGCCGCAATGAAGTTGGTGAAACAGGGCACCTCTGAGGGAGTTCGTTCGTCTCTACAGACGAAAGTGATCCGTTCCACCCTTGAAGGAGACGTACCCCTGATGTTCGGTCGGCGTGAACCCGTACCGTTTGCCTTCGTCGCCGAGGCCGACAGGTTCCGCAGCAATGTCACTCCCCCGCCGCGCGAGCGGTCGTCCGTCGGTCAGATGGCCGGCCGTTGGCTGCTGGGGCTCACCATCGTGGCGGGGCTCGTGGGGTCCCTGGTCATCGGGACGCCCGCGCTGACGCCCGGCAAGACGGCTGATCAGCCGCAGCAGTCGCAGGCGTCCGAGAGGCGCTGAACCGCACCGCTGCGGCGGCGACTCCATCTGGCCCCCCGCCAGTGGTGACCGAGCACACAGATCGGTAGCCTCACCGGGCACAGCCCACGCATGGATCGAGTGAGGACCAGCCGTGCCCCTGCCCTTCCTGACGGCCGACCGCGTTTTCGAGGCGACGGACGACGTTCCGTTGCCCTACGAGGACCGTGACCGCTGGCGGCGGCCGTACCGGCCCGGGCCCTGGCGCGTGGCCGTCGCGGCGCTCGCGCTGCTGCTCGCCTCGTTCGTGCTGTTCGCGGCGGTCATCATCGCCGTGACGGCCGAACTGCCTTCGGCCGCGGTGGTGTTCGCGCTCGCGCTGCTCGTCATCGCCGCGGCGCTGCGGCTGCTGCGCATGGGCGTGTGGGTCAGCGCGCGCGGGCTGCGGCACGTGGGATTCCTCACGACGCGTACGGCGTCCTGGGAGCAGGTCGTCTCCGTGCGTACGGTGCAGCAGCCGGTGCGCTGGCTGGCCCTGCCCCGGACCGTGCAGGGGCAGGCGCTGCTGCTCGGGCGCCAGGGGCAGGACGCCACCCCGACGCCGTTGATGACGACGCACAACGCGGACTTCCTCGGCCGCGCGGAGGCCTTCGACCGGGCGGCGGACTCGGTGGAGGCGTGGGCCGAGGAGTACGGCCCACGCTGACGTCCTCGATCTCATGACGGCGGGGACCGACCGTTCTCACGGTCGGGCCCCGCCGTCATGAGTGGGCCGCGGTTCAGGCGGCTTCGGACTGCTTGCCGTCGTGCAGGGCGATCGCGTGCTGCATCGCCTTGCGGGCGCGCGGGGTGTCGCGGGCGTCGTGGTAAGCGATGGCGAGGCGGAACCAGGTGCGCCAGTCGTCGGGGGCGTCCTCCGTCTCGGCCTTGCGCTTGGCGAAGACCTCGTCGGCCGAGTCGCGGTCGATGCGGCCGCTGGGGGTGCGCCGCAGTTCGTCGACGGGCAGCCCGCCCTCGGCGTCGAGTTCGGCGGCGAGTTGATTGGCCCTGCGGGCGAACTGGGTGTTCTTCCACAGGAACCACAGGCCGATGACCGGCAGGATCAGCACGGCGACACCGAAGGTGACGGTGAGGGGCGTGCCGGTCTCGATGAGCAGGACGCCACGGCTGCCGACCAGGACGAAGTAGACGACCAGGACGGCGGCGGTGACGGCGTAGGTGAGCTTCGCGCGCATGACGGTCAGAGGCTCAGTTCAGGTCCAGGAAGTGTTCCAGGCCGAACGTCAGGCCCGGAGTGCTCACCACGCGGCGGGCGCCGAGCAGGATGCCCGGCATGAAGCTGCTGTGGTGGAGCGAGTCGTGGCGGATGGACAGCGTCTCGCCCTCGCCGCCCAGCAGGACCTCCTGGTGAGCCAGCAGGCCACGCAGGCGGACGGAGTGCACGGGGATGCCGTCGACGTCCGCGCCTCGCGCGCCGTCCAGGGCCGTCTCCGTGGCGTCCGGTGCCGGGGCGGCGCCCGCCTCGGCACGAGCCGACGCGATGAGCTGGGCGGTGCGCGTGGCGGTGCCCGACGGGGCGTCGACCTTCTTCGGGTGGTGGAGCTCGATGACCTCCACCGACTCGAAGTACGGTGCCGCGATCTGCGCGAACTTCATGTTCAGCACGGCCCCGATGGAGAAGTTCGGCGCGATGAGCACGCCCGTCTGGGGAGCGGCGGACAGCCAGCCGTTCAGCCGGGCGAGGCGCTCGTCGGTCCAGCCGGTGGTGCCGACGACCGCGTGGATGCCGTGGCCGAGGCAGAACTCGAGGTTGGCCATGACCGAGTCGGGCGTGGTCAGCTCGACCGCGACCTGGGCGCCGGATTCGGTCAGCGTCTCCAGCTTGTCGCCCCGGCCGAGGGCGGCGACCAGTTCCATGTCCTCGGCGGCTCCGACGGCTCGTACGGCTTCCGAGCCGATCCGGCCCTTGGCGCCGAGGACCGCCACGCGCAGCTTGCTCATCTCTTGTGCTTCCTTCACCAGGGGGATTGTCAGGCGACGGCGTCGTTCAGGCGGGCCGCCTGTTTGTCCTTCAGCGGGCCGATGACCGACAGGGAGGGCCGCCGTCCCAGGATCTCGCGGGCTACCTCGCGGACGTCGTCAGGGGTGACCGACGCGATGCGGGACAGCATGTCGTCGACGGACATCTGCTCGCCCCAGCACAGCTCGCTCTTGCCGATACGGTTCATCAGCGCGCCGGTGTCCTCCAGGCCGAGGACCGTGGACCCCTGGAGCTGGCCGATCGCACGCCCTATCTCGTCGTCCGAGAGGCCGTGCTCGGCGACCTGGTCGAGTTCGTCGCGGCAGATCTTCAGCACGTCGTGCACCTGCGAGGGCCGGCAGCCGGCGTAGACGCCGAACAGGCCGCAGTCGGCGAAGCCCGAGGTGTACGAGTACACGCTGTAGGCGAGGCCGCGCTTCTCGCGGACCTCCTGGAAGAGGCGGGAGGACATGCCGCCGCCCAGGGCGGTGTTCAGCACGCCCAGGGCCCAGCGCCGCTCGTCCGTGCGGGCCAGGCCCGGCATGCCGAGCACGACGTGCGCCTGCTCGGTCTTGCGGTCGATCAGCTCGACGCGGCCCGCGGTGCGCAGGGCACGCGTGCCGCTGCGCGGGGCGACCGGGTCGGCGGCGAGGTCGCCGAAGGCGCCTGCCTTCTCGAAGGCGGCGCGGACCTGCCGGACGACCTTGGCGTGGTCGATGTTGCCGGCGCAGGCGACGACCAGGTGGGTCGGGTCGTAGTGCTTCTTGTAGAAGCGGCGGATGCGGTCGGCGGTGAGGGCGTTGACCGTGTCGACCGTGCCGAGGACCGGGCGGCCGAGGGGGTTGTCGCCGAACATCGTGTGCGCGAACAGGTCGTGCACGCAGTCGCCCGGGTCGTCCTCGGTCATGGCGATCTCTTCGAGGATGGCGCCCCGCTCGACGTTGACGTCGTCCTCGCGGATGAGCGAGCCGGTCAGCATGTCGCAGACGACGTCGATGGCCAGCGGCAGGTCGTTGTCGAGCACGCGTGCGTAGTAGCACGTGTACTCCTTCGCCGTGAACGCGTTCATCTCGCCGCCGACCGCGTCGAGCGCGGCGGAGATGTCCAGGGCCGACCTGCGGCTGGTGCCCTTGAAGAGCAGGTGCTCCAGGTAGTGGGTGGCGCCGTTCAGGGCAGGGGTCTCGTCGCGGGAGCCGACGTGCGCCCAGATGCCGAAGGTCGCGGAGCGGACCGAGGGCAGGGTTTCGGTGACGATGCGCAGGCCGCCGGGGAGGGTGGTCTTACGGACCGTGCCGATGCCGTTCTCGCCCTTGATGAGGGTTTGGGTACGGGCGACGGCCCGCGCCTCCGAAGAGGTGCGGGCCGTCGCCTTGGAGCGCTGGGACGTCACTTGTCGGCGTCGTCCTTCTTCTCGTCCGAGCCTTCCTCGCCCTCGATCACGGGGATCAGGGAGAGCTTGCCGCGGGAGTCGATCTCGGCGATCTCGACCTGGACCTTGTGGCCCACACCGAGGACGTCCTCGACGTTCTCCACGCGCTTGCCGCCGGCGAGCTTGCGGATCTGCGAGATGTGCAGCAGACCGTCCTTGCCCGGGAGCAGCGAGACGAACGCGCCGAAGGTGGTCGTCTTGACGACCGTACCCAGGTAGCGCTCGCCGACCTCCGGCATGGTCGGGTTGGCGATGCCGTTGATCGTGGTGCGGGCGGCCTCGGCGGACGGTCCGTCGACCGCGCCGATGTAGATCGTGCCGTCGTCCTCGATCGTGATGTCGGCGCCGGTGTCCTCCTGGATCTGGTTGATCATCTTGCCCTTGGGGCCGATGACCTCGCCGATCTTGTCCACGGGGATCTTGACGGTGATGATCCGCGGGGCGTTCGGGGACATCTCGTCCGGCGTGTCGATCGCTTCCATCATCACGTCGAGGATGTGGAGGCGGGCGTCACGGGCCTGCTTGAGGGCCGCGGCCAGGACGGAGGCCGGGATGCCGTCCAGCTTGGTGTCGAGCTGGAGGGCGGTCACGAACTCCTTGGTGCCGGCGACCTTGAAGTCCATGTCGCCGAAGGCGTCCTCCGCACCGAGGATGTCGGTGAGGGTGACGTAGTGCGTCTCGCCCTCGATCTCCTGGGAGATCAGGCCCATGGCGATACCGGCGACGGGGGCCTTCAGCGGGACACCGGCGTTCAGCAGCGACATGGTGGAGGCGCAGACCGAGCCCATGGACGTCGAGCCGTTGGAGCTCAGCGCCTCGGAGACCTGGCGGATCGCGTAGGGGAACTCCTCGCGCGTCGGCAGGACCGGCACGAGGGCGCGCTCGGCGAGGGCGCCGTGGCCGATCTCGCGGCGCTTCGGGGAGCCGACGCGGCCCGTCTCACCGGTGGAGTAGGGCGGGAAGTTGTAGTTGTGCATGTAGCGCTTGCGGGTCACCGGGGAGAGGGTGTCCAGCTGCTGCTCCATGCGGAGCATGTTCAGGGTGGTGACGCCCAGGATCTGGGTCTCGCCACGCTCGAACACGGCGGAACCGTGGACCCGCGGGATGGCCTCGACCTCGGCGGCCAGGGTGCGGATGTCGGTGACACCGCGGCCGTCGATGCGCTTCTTCTCCTTGATGACGCGCTCACGGACCAGGGTCTTGGTCAGCGAGCGGTACGCGGCGGAGATCTCCTTCTCGCGGCCCTCGAACGCCGGGAGGAGCTTCTCGGCGGCGAGCGCCTTGACGCGGTCCAGCTCGGACTCGCGCTCCTGCTTGCCGGCGATGGTCAGCGCGGAGGCGAGCTCCGGCTTGACGGCGGCGGTGAGGGCCTCGAGAACGTCGTCCTGGTAGTCCAGGAAGATCGGAAACTCGCCGGTCGGCTTGGCGGCCTTGGCGGCGAGGTCCGACTGGGCCTTGCAGAGCACCTTGATGAAGGGCTTCGAGGCTTCCAGACCGGCGGCGACGACCTCTTCGGTCGGCGCCTCGGCGCCGCCCTCGACCAGCTTGATGGTCTTCTCGGTGGCCTCGGCCTCGACCATCATGATCGCGACGTCGCCGTCCTCCAGGACGCGGCCCGCGACGACCATGTCGAACGCGGCGTCCTCGAGCTCGGTGTGCGTCGGGAAGGCCACCCACTGGCCGCTGATCAGCGCGACGCGGACGCCGCCGATCGGGCCGGAGAAGGGCAGGCCGGCCAGCTGCGTGGACGCGGACGCGGCGTTGATCGCGACGACGTCGTACAGGTGGTCGGGGTTGAGCGCCATGATCGTGGCGACGACCTGGATCTCGTTGCGCAGGCCCTTCTTGAAGGAGGGGCGCAGCGGGCGGTCGATCAGGCGGCAGGTGAGGATCGCGTCCTCGGAGGGACGGCCCTCGCGGCGGAAGAAGCTGCCGGGGATCTTGCCGGCGGCGTACATCCGCTCCTCGACGTCCACCGTGAGGGGGAAGAAGTCGAGCTGGTCCTTGGGGTTCTTGGAGGCGGTGGTGGCCGACAGCACCATGGTGTCGTCGTCCAGGTACGCCACGGCGGAGCCGGCGGCCTGCTTGGCCAGGCGGCCCGTCTCGAAGCGGATGGTGCGGGTGCCGAAGGTGCCGTTGTCGATGACGGCCTCGGCGTAGTGGGTCTCGTTCTCCACTAGCGTTATCTCCTCGTCTTCGTCCCGTCGCTGCCCGTGTGGCAGGGGGACGGTTGCGGAGAAGCGCTCCGGGCTGTGCGGGCCGGTCTTCGATCGAAGCACCCGGGTTTCACTTCCCCCGGGGGCCACTACCGAGGACCGGCGGCGGCTAGGTGCGCCTCTCCTCTTCTTGTTGTGCTGTGTCGTCCGTATTGCGTTGTGCTACCACACTACAAAGCAGCGGTGACACTCCGCACGTACAGCAAAGGGAGCGGTCCCCTTTCCTTCGGGAACCGCTCCCTCACGGCGTCTTACTTGGCGCCCGCCGCACCGCGGCGGATGCCGAGGCGGTCGACCAGCGCACGGAAGCGCTGGATGTCCTTCTTCGCCAGGTACTGGAGAAGGCGGCGACGCTGGCCCACCAGGATCAGCAGGCCACGGCGGGAGTGGTGGTCGTGCTTGTGGGTCTTGAGGTGCTCGGTCAGGTCCGAGATGCGGCGCGAGAGCATGGCGACCTGGACCTCGGGGGAGCCGGTGTCGCCCTCCTTCTGGCCGAACTCGCTGATGATCTGCTTCTTCGTAGCGGCGTCGAGCGGCACGCGTACTCCTCGTAGTCTGTGATGGGCCACCGAGTGCCCCCGGTCTGTGTCTCGGGGGAGCTTCCGTTACTCGGGAGGCGGGGATCCGCTGAGCGCGGCCTCCAGAGCGGTGAGCTCCGGGGGTGCGTACACAAACGGCCGTCGACCAGCGTACCAGGCGACCGGGATCCTCTTTGCCCTGGTCTCCGAAGCGCCCGGCCGGAGGGCAGGGGGCCACTAGGGTGAGCAGATTCGGATCGTTCGTACGTCGGGAAGGGGTCGCTGCGGCATGGCGGAGACGGCTGAGGAGATCAAGGCACGCAAGGAGCGGGAGCGGGACGAGCTGTACGCGCTCGACATCTCCGGTGTCGAGTGGCACAGCGCGCCGGGCACCGAGGGCCACGAGGAGCGCGTCGAGATCGCCTATCTGCCCGAGGGGGCCGTGGCGATGCGGTCGTCGCTCGACCCGGACACGGTGCTGCGCTACACGGAGGCGGAGTGGCGGGCGTTCGTGCTGGGGGCGCGGGACGGGGAGTTCGATCTGGAGCCGGGGGCGCGCAGTGGGGGGCCTGGCCCGGAGTGACGGGCGGGCACGGGAGCCCCTACCGGGTCGTCGGACAGTCCCGACGACCCGGTCATCGAGCCGGCGAGTCCCTGTGCGGCGCTGCGTCGTGGCGGTCGGCGACGTGTCCGAGCGAGCGGGAAACGGGTTCCACGGCGGCCCTGCCGACGCCGCTGCCCCGCTGATCGGCGGACCGGCGGGGCAGCGGCGTCGGTCGACGCTTCCCGTAGGTCTGGTGGATTCGCCACCCGGCCGGACCGGGTGGACACGGACGGCAGCGGGGCGGGGCTCAGCTGGTCATCGAGCGGACTGCCGAGTACACGTCGAACACCGCCAGGGTCAGCGGCACCAGGGTCAGCAGCACGAAGCCCTCGGCGATCTCCAGGAAGCGTCCCCAGAACGGGGTGAGGCCGCCGCGCGAGACGATCAAACCGATCGCCGTGAGGAGCGCGGCCGTCGCGGCGATCGCCGCGACGAGCCAGATGGTCCGGATGTCGAGGTCGCTGCGGTCGCCCGTGAGGGCCTCGCGGATGACCGAGTACGGCGGATTGAGTGCCAGCCCCAGGCCGAGCAGTACGAGAGAGGCGAGACCGGCCGCCAGGACGGGGGCCACCTGGCCGGTGTACCGGAACAGATGGGCGCGCATCAGCATGGCCAGGCCGGTCGCCAGGGCCAGGAGCTGGGCCCAGACGTTCTCGGAGAACCCGAGGACCGCCGAGGAACCGACGGCGAGCAGTGCGCAGCCGCCCACCAGACCGACCAGGAGTTCGTGTCCACGCCGTGCCTGGGCGGCGACCCGCTCGGCGTCGACCGGCTCCTTGGGGGCGGGGTCTGTGTCGTACGCGCTGCGCGGGGCCGTGTTCGGGGTGTCGAAGCCGATCGGGAGCCGGGCGAAGCGCATCGACAGCCCCGGCAGGAAGGCCAGACCTCCGACGGCGATCGGGGCGCACAGGGCGGCGATCTCGGAAGGCGTCCAGTCGGCGAGGATCGCCGCGAACACGGCGATCAGACTGATGGCGGAGGCGGCGACGAAGCCGACGAACGGGCCGTCCCCGCTCGGCGAGCACAGGGTGAGCAGGACCGAGGCCAGCAGCACCGCCGCGCAGGCGAGGAGGAACTGGAGTCGGCCGATGCCCTGTCCGTCGGCAAGCGGCAGGAGCCCCGAGCCCGCCACGCCGACGTTGGGGAGCGCGCCGAGCCCCAGGGCGATGGCCGAGGTCCGGTCGTCGTAGACCCGGGCGCGCACGCAGGCCAGGACGACCAGGAGGACACCGGCGACGCCGGCGAGGATGCCGGGTAGGTTGTTCATGTCGTGCAGCGGGTCGCCCATCCAGGCCACGAAGGCCAGCAGGACAGGCAGCACGCCTCCCCCGACGAGACCCGCCGCGCGCGTCAGGTCGCCGCTCCACAAGGTGCGCTCGCTGGTCACGGCGGAGGCGACCGCCTCGGAGACGTCGTCGAAGACTGCGGGCGGCAGCGACTCGGAGAACGGGCGCAGCGCGAGGAGTTCGCCGTCGAGGATGCGCTGGGCGGCGAAGGAACGGGCACTGTCGAGGACAGTGCCGTCCCGGCGGACCAGGTGGTAGCCGACGGGCGCGCCCTCGTCGGGGCTTTGCCGGGTGAGTGTGAGGATCTCCGGATACAGGTCGGCGACCGGGATGTCGTCGGGCAGCGCCACGTCGATCCGGCTGTCGGGCGCGACGATGGTGACGCGGCAGAAACCGAGACCCGTGCCCGCCCCGGCGGGAGTTCCCGTTCCGGGTCCCCTTCCGGTGGCTGCCGCGGAGGCCGTCATGCTCACCTGCTGCTCCCCCTCAGTGATGATTCTTTACCTACGGTACGAAAGCCCTGCGCGGTTTCCCGTCCCCTGTGACCGATCGTGCGGCGAGGTCACGGAACAGCCCTTGGTGCCGGTCGCCGGGCTTCCGCAGTGGGCGGGATCTGACGCAATGCCCCGCTCGCTCCGGCTCAAGTCGCGTGTGCCGACGCGAACTTCCGGCACCCTATCGCCCTTGCGTCCGAGGGAATCAGTAGGATCGCGCGGCGGCCTGCGTCCGCCTGACACGGGGCGGCGGACGGACTCTCGGGCTGGTCAAGGGAATGGATGCCAGTGAGCCACATCGTCGTGAAGCGCCCGCCTCGGGTGCTGCCGTCCGAAGTGTCCACGCAGGACATCATCCTGCAGCCTCCGCCGGAACTTCCGCGGGGCCACCGGGAGAGCGTGCTGATGCAACTCCTGCCGACGTTGGGCATGGGTGGCTCGGTGGTCTTCTTCTTCACGAGCGGACAGCCGTTCATGAGGATCATGGGCATGGTCATGATCGCCTCGACCATCGCCATGTCCGTCGCGATGGTGATCCGCTTCCGCCGCGGCTCCCAGGGGGAGTTGGCGGACATGCGCCGCGACTATCTGAGCTACCTGGCGCAGACCCGGCGCACGGCCGTCGACACGGCGAAGGCACAGCGTGACGCGCAGTACTTCCTCCACCCCTCCCCCGAACAGCTGTGGGCCCTGGTCGCGGAGGGCAGCCGGGTGTGGGAACGACGCTCCGGTGACGAGGACTTCGGCCAGGTCCGCATCGGCCTCGGCGCGCAGGCCCTCGCCAGGGCCCTCGTCGCCCCCCAAGCCGCCCCGGTCGAGCAGCTGGAGCCGCTGACCGCGGGTGCGATGCAGCGCTTCCTCGCCGTCCACAGCACCCTGGACGACCTGCCGATGGCGGTCTCGTTGCGTGCCTTCTACCACGTCACGATCAGCGGCGACCCGCAGTCCGTACGGTCCTCCGCCCGGGCCATCACCGGCTCGCTGGCCGCACTGCACTCCCCGGAGGATCTGCTCATCGTGGTGGCGGCGGGACGCGAGGCCCTGCCCCACTGGGAGTGGGCCAAGTGGCTGCCGCACGTCCAGGCGCCCGGCGCCGTGGACGGAGCGGGCAGCCGCAGGCTGATCGACAGCGACAGCCGCGAACTGGAGAACCTCCTCTCCACCCGGCTGACCGGCCGCCCGCGCTTCCACCCGAACGGGGCGCCCCTGCCGGAGGAGCCCCACATCGTCGTCGTCCTCGACGGTCTCACCCTGCCGCCGGACTCGGTCCTGGCCAATCCCGAAGGGCTCCAGGGGGTCACCGTCCTCGAGGCGGTCCCCGGCGACCTCGTCACGGGCGGCGGCGAGCTCTCCATCGTCGTACGGCCCGAAGCGCTGCACCTGGAGTCGGGACACGGCGTCGTCTACGAAGGGACCCCCGACGTCCTCTCCTACGAGTCCGCAGAAGCCCTCGCCCGGCAACTGGCCCCGCTGCGGATGGCCTCCGGCGGTGACGACGACGAACCACTCCTCGCCAACCTGGAGTTCACCGATCTGCTGAACCTCGGTGACGCGGCGTCCGTCGACACCCAGCGCAGCTGGCGGCCGCGGTCGCTGGCGGAGCGGCTGCGGGTGCCGATCGGTATCGGCGAGGACGGCCGCCCCGTGATGCTGGACCTCAAGGAGGCCGCGCAGGAGGGCATGGGCCCGCACGGCCTGTGCGTCGGTGCCACCGGCTCCGGCAAGTCGGAGCTGCTGCGCACGCTGGTACTGGGCCTTGCGGTCACCCACTCGTCGGAGACGCTGAACTTCGTCCTCGCGGACTTCAAGGGCGGCGCGACCTTCGCCGGGATGGCGCAGATGCCCCACGTGGCGGCCGTCATCACCAACCTCGCGGACGACCTCACCCTGGTCGACCGCATGGGCGACTCCATCCGCGGCGAACTCAACCGCCGCCAGGAGATGCTGCGCGACGCGGGCAACTACGCCAACATCCACGACTACGAGAAGGCCCGCGCGGCCGGTGCCGCCCTGCAGCCCATTCCGTCGCTGGTGCTGGTCATCGACGAGTTCAGTGAGCTGCTGACGGCGAAGCCCGACTTCATCGAGATGTTCGTGCAGATCGGCCGCATCGGCCGGTCGCTCGGTGTGCATCTGCTGCTGGCGTCGCAGCGCCTGGAGGAAGGCCGCCTGCGCGGTCTGGAGACCTACCTGTCGTACCGGGTCGGTCTGCGCACCTTCTCCGCCGCGGAGTCCCGCGCGGCGATCGGCGTACCGGACGCCTATGAGCTGCCGAACGTCCCGGGCTCCGGCCTTTTGAAGTTCGGTACGGACGAGATGGTGCGTTTCAAGGCGGCCTACGTCTCCGGCGTGTACCGCTCGGGCACGCAGCGAGCTGCGCTGGGCGGCGGCCCGCTGCCGATGGACCGGCGGCCGGTGCTGTTCACGGCGGCCGAGGTGCCGGTGCAGTACATGGCTGTGCCACAGCAGCGCCCGTCGACTTCGGACGGTCCGGAGGTCGACGACGCGCTCGCCGACACCGTGCTCGACGTGATCGTGCGCCGGCTGGAGGCCCAGGGCCCGGCGGCACACCGGGTGTGGCTGCCGCCGCTGGACAGTCCGCCGACGCTCGACGAACTCCTGCCCGGCCTCACGGCAGTGCAGGGCCGCGGCCTCACACAGCCGGGCTACGAAGGTGCCGGCCGCCTGGTCGTGCCCGCGGGCCTGGTGGACAAGCCCTACGAGCAGCGCCGCGACCCGCTCTGGGTCGACTTCTCCGGCGCGGCCGGCCACATGCAGATCATCGGCGGCCCGCAGTCCGGCAAGTCGACACTGCTGCGCACCCTGATCTCGGCGTTCGCCCTCACGCACACGCCGTACGAGGTTCAGTTCTACGGCCTCGACTTCGGCGGTGGCGGCATGGCGGCGGTGGCCGGCCTGCCGCACGTGGGCGGGGTCGCCTCGCGCCTGGATCCGGAGCGGGTGCGGCGCACGGTGGCCGAGGTGTACGGCGTGCTGAACCGTCGCGAGGAGTACTTCCGCTCCGCGGGCATCGCCTCGATCGCGGACTTCCGGGCCAGGCGGGCCCGGGGCGAGATCCCGGTCACGGATCAGCCCTGGGGCGACGTGTTCCTGGTCATCGACGGCTGGGGCAACTTCCGCGCGGACTACGAGGCGATGGACCAGGTGATCCACGACATCGCGGCGCGCGGTCTCGGTTACGGCGTCCACCTGATCCTCACGGCCTCACGCTCGATGGAGGTCAGGGCCAACCTCAAGGACCACCTGATGAACCGCCTGGAGCTGCGGCTCGGCGACACGATGGACTCCGAACTGGACCGCAAGGTGGCCGCGAACGTCCCGGCGGGGGTGCCCGGCCGCGGCCAGGCGCCGCAGAAGCTGCATTTCATGGCGGCGGTGCCGCGCATAGACGGTCTCACCTCCGACACGGACCTGGCCGACGCCACGGCCGCCCTCGCAACCGAGGTCTCCCGGCACTGGCAGGCCCCCGGCGCCCCCGAAGTCCGTCTGCTGCCGCGCGAGTTCCCGGCCGATCAGCTTCCTCCGGGCGATCGCTTCCCGCGCCGCAGCGTCGCCTTCGCCCTCGACGAGGACAACCTCGCACCGGTCTTCGTGGACTTCGAGCAGGACCCGTTCTTCCTCGTCTTCGGCGAGAGCGAGTCGGGCAAGTCGAACCTGCTGCGCCTGCTGATCAAGCAGCTGACGCAGCGGTACTCGGGCGACGAGGCCAAGCTGTTCGTCATCGACAACCGGCGCTCGCTGCTGGACGTGACGCCTTCGTCGCACCTCGCCGAATACATCCCCATGTCCAATTCCATGGACCACCACATGGCCGCCCTGGCGGACCTGATGAAGCGCCGCACACCGACCGCCGACGTCACCGCCCAGCAGCTGCGGGACCGGAGCTGGTGGCGCGGACCCACGGTGTACGTCGTCATCGACGACTACGACCTCGTGGCCACGTCGAGCGGCAACCCGCTGGCGGGACTGACGGAACTCCTGCCGTTCGCCCGGGATGTGGGGGTGCGGTTCATCATCGCGCGATCTACGGCGGGTGCGGGGCGGGCGTCTTACGAGGCGTTCATGCAGCGGGTGAAGGAGCTGGGGGCGCAGGGGGTTGTGCTGGCCGGCGATCCGGGTGAGGGGGATCTGCTGGGCGGGGTTCGGCCGCGTCCTATGCCTGCAGGGCGGGGGGTCTTTGTGTCTCGGCGGAGGGGGAGGCCGTTGGTGCAGGTGGGGTTTAGTTTGGATGGGGCGTTCTGATGGTTGGGGTCGGGGTTTCCGTGATCCTGCTCGCCCTCTGGCTGGGCGGGACGGGCCTGGTCGACCAGAAGGTGCTGCGGTGGCGCTTCAAGGCACGCCGGTTGAGTCTTGAGTCACCCAGAGGCAGCCGAATCAGCAGAAGTGGTACAGGGGTCGGCCGATTCTGCTGCTTCGCTCGCAGCAGTGCTGGTAGGGATGGCCGTGTGGTGGTTCATCAACGCTGACTACGTCGAGTCGGGTGGGCTTGAAGATCCAGACGAGCGGACCAGTCACAAGGGCATGCGCAGGCGCGAGTTGCAACTCGGAGGGGAGAGGACTTCTGAGTACGTCTGGCTACGCTGACCAAGCGTGATCGTCCAGCAACTGGCGGAGCGCAATCATCCGGGAATCGGACGGGCGAGACACCGGGGGAAGGGACACACCGATGGCGTGGGATGAGTGGGAACAGCTGAAGTCCGAGGCGGCTGAGCAGCAGTCGACGCGCATGCAGCTGAACCAGTATCCATCCGACCAGGGGGGAAACAACACCCAGGGAGACCTCGTAGCAAGTCAGAAGGATCTCGCGGGGGTCGGTAAAGCGGCCCATGACCTGTTCACGGACTTCACGGCCTATAGCGGCCATGCGCGCGTGGCCTCCGAGGCGGCCGCTGGCGCCCTCAAAGGGGAGGGATTCGCCCTGGGGGGCGCGCTGGAGCATGTGACAGAGCGCTGGAGCCGGCAGACCAAGACGCTCCTGGACGCCTGTGCCCACATTTCCAACCACCTGCGGTTCACAAAGAACCAGCACGCTGCCGACGAGTCCTACATCGCCGGCACGGTCAGCAGCATCGCCCTACTCGACGAGGGCTTCGACGACCGGAAGGGCCACTGACTCCGATGGACCTCGACGCACTGCGCCACGGCAACTTCTCGAAGCTCGGTGAAGCGATCACCGACTGGGAACAGATGACGAGGAAGCTGGCGGACCTGCAGAAGGACGCAGAGAGCAACCTGAAGTCCAAGGCTGACAAGGCAAATTGGGTGGGGGTCAACGCCTCCGTCAGCCGCGGCTTCATCACCAAGACCGCCGCCGAGTTCGCCGACGCCCATACCCAGGCCAACTCCATCACCAAGATCCTCAGCGACACCCGTGGTGAGCTCATCGGTTACCGCACCCAGCTGAGCGAGGCGATCGCGCGGGGGGCGCGGCAGAACATGACCGTGATCGACACCGGGGAGGGCACCTTCACTGTCACGGGGAACACCCGGCCCGACTGGGCATCCGACCCCAGCGGGAAGACGGGAGCGGCGGACCAGAAGGCGGTGAACGCCCTCAGCGATGAGATCGAAGGCATCCTGACCAAGGCGACGCAATGCGACAACAGTGCCGCGAAGGCCCTAAGGCTTATCGTCGACCAGGCGAAGTACGGATTCAGCGACGCCGACTACTCGGACCGGGACTCTGCGGCCAAGGCTGTCGCGGCCGCGGAAAAGCTGGCAAAGATGGCCAAGAAGCCGTCCGACATGAACCTCAGTGACATCGCCAACTTCAACCGCACGATGGAGAAGTACAAGGCTGACCCCCTGTTCGCGGAGCAGTTCGCGAAGGGCCTAGGTGCTAGGGGGACACTCCAGTTCTGGACCGAGATGACCTCCGTCCACGCCGGCGCCAGGGGCTCGGAACTCGAGGCCATGAAGAGCCTTCAGCAAAACCTCGGCCTGACCTTGGCTACGGCATCCTTCTCGGACTCGGACGCCATGCAGAACTGGAAGAAGGACATTATCGCCGAGCGCAACACGAACTTCGTCGCCTCAAACTCACCCAGCCCTGTTGGCGCCCTCGGCTCCCAGGTCATCAGCAGCCTCATGCGCAAGGGCGTGTACGACACGGAGTTCCTCGATGGCTACCGGGAGAAGCTGTTCAAGGCGGACAAGGGAGCGGGGGACGCCGGCACCGACAACCTTTGGGTCAAGGGTTACGACTCGCTGGACCTCGTCTTCGGTGATGGCAATGGGCGGGATCCTTTGGAAGGGCTTTTCGAGGGTCTGTCCCACAATCCCGAGGCGGCGGTGCACGCGTTCGAGTCCAAGACGGACCTTGATCACATGCTGGGCACCACCAGGTACACGGACCGGGGTGAGACTCTTGGGCGGGCTCTGGAGACCGCGGTTACAGGGGTCGCCGCCGATGACTACACATCAGCGGCGCCGCCTCACAGCACCGAGCAAGTCCAGATCATGGCCAACATCATGAACGCGGTGGCACAGCCCGGCGGAGGCTCGGACCTGGTGGGCAACGGGCTGGGGGAAAGCCTCGGAGACATGGCGGCTTCCTATATGCCAGAGATCAGCCGGGCTCTCGGAGGCCCTAATTCAGAGGTGTTCCTAACTAACAGCGAACTTCCAGAGGCACTGAAAACAGCGGACGTGACACGATTCCTCTCGGAGGTCTCTCTAGACCCTGCAGGAAGAGCCGGGATCATCATCGGTGAGAGCGTCTATACCAGTGGCCTCTTGGACGCACACCTCTCTGATCCATCTCTCTTCGACGGCCCCCGCAAGCAAGTTCTCGAAAACATCGGCAGAAATGCAGGCATCATCGAGGGGATTGTCGGGCATTCGGTGGCAGATGAAAGTGTTCAAGCCGCCATTGATGGAGAGTCTGACTACAACGACGCTCTACAGAAGAAGGGAGATTTCATCAAGACGTGGATCGCGACCGGCTTGGGATATGGATCCGTCTCCCTTTTCCCGGGTAGCCACGCCGCGGCCGGCGCAGCAGTCGGAGGCTTTGCTGGAGGGGTCGTCGGTTTGGCCGTTGATCGCTTCCTTGAGGGGCAAGAACTGAAAGGCGCTCGAGATGAGGCACTATATGCGAGCGCCAAAGACCTCTACGACATGCGGGATTCAGTCAACCAGCAAACACAATGGTCGACCGAGGACGCTCTTAAGGAGCACCACGTGGATCTCCCCAAAGACGGGACAAGCGACACCGTCCGCGTCGCTGTCAATCAAGGCTGGGACGACGCAAGTGAATTCCTAAGCCGATCCAAGGTGCGCCCGAATGGCTAGGATCACTGCGAGTAAGGAACGGTTTGCGACGTCTGAGTACACCGCCAAAGGTTTTGTCACCTCCCTGGCGGTCCTCGGTCTCGTATGCACTGCTGCCTGGTTTGGATACGCACAGATCTTCACCAAAGGACTTGAGCGCTTGCCGCCCAAGGTGTGCGACGGGGCCGTCGATCGCCAAGTGGTGATCAGGACGCTACCGCGCACACGAACGGCGGAGGAGGGCGCCAGCCAGCGGTACGAGAGGGAAGACCTTATGTTCTCCTGCCACGTACGCACCAGCGCGGGCTCGATTCTCTCCGGCATGGCGCGCGTCGAAGACGCTTCCGTCCAGCAGTGGCTCAACCACTATGGGACAAGTACGGATGGCGATGCCGTACGTGTTTCCATCGGTGGCGTCGAGGCATCGGCCGAGCTCGACTCGAGCAGTGGCAGCTCCTCCATCTATATTCCTTGCGTCCCTCGCGGAGTCCGAGCCGAGGAAGCAAACGAATCCTATGCGATCATCGCAGAAGCTGGCGTGATCGGGAACGGAAGATTTTCTGGAGCAAAACTTCGCCAAGCGGTAACCGACTTCACCTATCAACTTACCAAACACACTTATGCACTGGCCGAATGTCGTAACCCCCGGACTCTTCCTGAAGAGCTGCCCCGTTACGAGGACCACGCATGACGGACGAGGAGATCATCAGGAACTTCGACGGACGAGGCCGCGTACAACTGCAGTTCCCTTACACCACTAGTGCCGAACAATGTCGCCGTATGGTGGCGATTGCCCATGCTCTCGGCTACAAGCCGCTGTTCACCGACACTCTCGGCCGCCGAGAGTTCCCCCGGTTCTACGAACGTGACGACACTCCCGACGCCCGCCGCCGGGCGGAGCAGACCATCGAACGGCTGCGCGCGGGCGGCCCAGTATTGCCGCCGCTGGAGCCCCCACCGCCTCCACCTCCACCCGTCCCGCCCTTCACACCTCAAAAGTCGCCATCGCGCTCCCGACCGTCGTTGGAGCCCAAAACGCCTCCGCCGCCGAGGCCCCCAAGGGCTCGGATTCCGCCACGTCCGACCTATCCGCCTCCGCCACCACCTCCGCCTTCCGTCGGCCCGGATTCTTCGTCGTAACGACGTTCAGACGCCGACGCAGCTGTGGTTCTTGATCAGTCGCGATAGCCGAACGTCAGTGGACGAACGTCATAGGGGCGGAAGTGAGTGCCGTTCGAGCCCGTCGCCCTCAAGTGCGTCTACACGGCACTGATGAGACTCCACCCGACCGGCAGGAGCCGCAATTGAGGGCCCGAAGCGCAGCTTCCCTGATCAAGTAGCCGTGCCAACGCACTTCTATCGTCAGTACCCTCAGTGAAGCCGTGCACCCATCGCCGCTCCCAAGGTGCTGCCGTCGTCCGTTGTGAGCTTGCACCTGGTGGTGGTCCCGACCTTGGCGGCGAGGTCCTCTGGACAGGTTATGTACGGCTTTGGCACGGCCCGTTGTGGGGGGGAGCTTTTCGGCGAATAGGGTGGCCACCTTGACCGAAGACATTCTCGCCGTCGACCCGATGTTGACCGAAGCCGAGAGCAGACAAGCATCAAGCTGGCGGCCGATGGCCGGGAGGTTCGAGATCGCTGCGGACGACCGTGTTGTGGCCGTGAAAACTCCGACCTTGAGGTCTTGACAAGACGAAGCGAACCAGACAGCGCAGGGTGGGCACCTCCCGTGTGTGCCCACCCTGGTTCCGCGATTGCGCGCTCCTACTGGAAGTAGCTGGCGCCCTTCAGGTCGCCGCCTCGGTAGTCACCGCCGGCGGTGTGGACTCGCTGCGAGATGTTGACCAGCGCCTGGTGGATGCCCCGCGCGTGCGAGTCCCACTGCTTGGACTTCTTCTGGAACTCCTCGTACGCTTCGCCGCCCCAGCCCGAGGACACGTTGAGCACGGCCTGCTTCAGGGCCTCGAGGTCCTCCTCGAGCTTCTTTGCCTGATTGCCGAGCTCGGTGGCGAGCGCATCCATGGTGCCGTAGGTGACGGCAAGTTCGTCGTAGTGGGCTCCGGACATGTTTCCCTCGTTTCTGTGCAGATTTCAGCCGGACTGCGCAGCCCGGACCACGGTGCGGCTCGCTGCCGCCGATGGCTCGTCAGTAGCCTCAGTAGCTGTTGAGCGCCGAAGTCTTTCCACCGAGATCGTCCACCGAGATCTGCTTGAGGTCGGCTTCGATCTGGTCTTCGAGGTTGCGCTTGTCGGTCTTGTTCAGGTTGATGCCCTCGAGGAAGTCGTCGAGCATCTTGCCGATCGCGACCATGTGCTGATTGATTTCCGTCTGCTTTGTGTTGAACGCCTGGGCGCCCTGTCCCCTCCAGGCCTTCTCGATCATGTCGATCGTGCCCTGCAGCTTCGCGAGCGATCCCCTGATGTTGTCGTATCGATCGACGACCTCGGTCTGAAGCCTCTGTACGTCGCCTTCATTAAGCTTGCGGTCGACCATTTCGGCACTCCCCTTCGTAAGAGCTGTGGTTCGTTTCCGAGCGCGTCATCGCGCCGGAGAGGTCGCGTGTGACCGGTTGACGTGCGTGAGTTGTCACGCTTTTCGCCGCGAGCGGATCACCGCGAAGGCACCGCCGCCGATCACCAGGGCCGCCCCTACGGCTCCGAGAGCGACCCACATCGTGGCGTTGTCGGACGACTCCGAGGTCGATCCTGATGCCGAAGTCTGGCCGCCAGAAGGGCTCTTGGGGGCCTGTGATGAGGTTGATGCGGGAGCGGAGGGTGAGGCGGTGACGCCCGTGACGCCGGTTCCGTTCTCGAAGCTGAGGGGGTCGGTGGCGGCTGACCCCGGGTTGATGTCGCTGTTCTCCAGCACCTTGCGGGGGCGGACCAAGCCGTAGCCCAGAAAGTTGCTCGGCTTATTCTTCGGCCAGTCGCGGCTCGCTGTGTCGATCAGACTGCTGAGAACCTGGTTCGCGGTCCAGTCGGGGTGGGCGGACCAGATGAGGGCGGCGGAAGCCGAGGCGATGGCAGTTGCCATACTTGTTCCATCTCCGTTGTCGCAATACGAGCGGAACGTTGCGTCGCACCAATAGGGCACGTTGAGGCCTGGCGCCGCCAAATCGACATAGTTTCCGCGCTCCGAGAACTTACCGACTTTTCCCTTCGCATCCGCGGCAGCCACCCCGACGACATAAGGATAGGCGGCCGGATAGCCAATAAAGCTCTTGGATTCAGCGTCATTTCCAGTGCCTGCGAACATCAACTTGCCCTTGGACTGGGCGTATTTGACGGCCTCTTCCTCGTCTGGGTCGATGATGTCTCCGGCGAATGACATGCTGATAATCTGGACATCGCTATCGGCGGCAGCCCTGATCGCATCCTCGACCGATGGCGTCTTTTTCTTGTCGGTGGCGCTCTTAACACCCTTGACGAGTACCCGATAAGGGACAATTTTCGCGCCGGGCGCTAGGCCCCGCAGGCCGCCGCCTGCGCCGGTCCCGGCAATCAACTCCGCCATGCTGGTGCCGTGGCCATCGTAATCCGTGGTGGCGTTATACGAGACTGCCTTAGGCGCCACGTCTTCTAGCACCTGGCCCTTGAGGGAAGACGTGTGTGGATTCACGCCAGTGTCCAACACAGCAACCTTGACACCCTTGCCAGTGCTGATCTTCCACATCGCGTCAGCGTTCATTGCGTCCAAGTACCACTGCTGGGAGTGGACGTGGGCAGCGATCGCGCTCGGAGCCAGCCCCGAAGACATGATTGCGAAAGCACCGAGTGCCGCGCACACGGTGCATACCTGTCTTCCGGCAGGTCCTGCGAAGAACGCCGTCAATCCGCCGCTGGTCCCTGTCATACCTCTGTAGATCCTCGCTCTGATCAGTCAGTCGCTGGTGGCGTGTTGCGTCGCGGTGTCTCCGGTTGCGACCCACCCTCACGATCCCTGCGGTTCCCGTTTCGTCGGTTTCCCGTGCGGTCGTGCGGCGCGCCTGCGGCGCCTTCGGCCGGTCCACCGCTTCTCCCTGCTGGGGCTCGGCCCTTGGGTGTACCAACGACGCCGTCGGCATTGCCCGCGGCTGGACGCGCAGTCTGGCCCGGACGAGCGCCAGGGGTGGGGTTCGGGGCCCCGATCACTCCGCGCTGCCCGATTAGGCCGGCGGGCGCACGGGAGCCGGTGTTGCCGTCGACGCCGACGACCGTGCCGCGTGGGACCTTGGAACCGGTCACCCCTTGAGGACCTGCGGCGGGTCTTCCGCCGACAATTCCATTACCGCGCGCCGCACCCGTGGCACTCGCACCGCCCGCGCGTTCGCTCGTCGGTCCTCCGACGGTGCGTGGCATCCCGCCGGAGACGCCTCGGCCCATGGGTGAAGCGCTGCCACCTCGAGCACCGGACTGCCCCGTGGTGTTGGCGTGCCCCACTGGGCCTGTGGCGCCGCGACCGCCGACGGTCCCGCTCGGAGTGCCTGTACGTCCTTGAGCCGAGATCGGGGCCCTGTTGCCGTTCGCTCCGCCGAAGGCCGAGGTGCGGCCGGCCGGCCCACTGAAGGCGGGAGGAACTGTGCCGGAGGGGAAGGGAGGGGCTGTCCCTCCGCTGCCGCCAATGGGACCAGTCATCGTCGGCGCCACACTGGTCGTCGGCCTTGCGTTTTCCTGTGGCGACAGAGTGCCTACGCTGTCGATCTTAGTACCGACGTCCCCATCTGAGGTGATAGGCGAGTCATCCGCCGGCTTGAGCGGCGCGGTAGTGCCTCTTGAATGTGAGTGGCTCGACACCGTGCTCGACGGGTCCTGTCCGGCCACTACTGACTCACGAACAGTCCCGAGTCCACCGTTGCCTTGCACATCACCACCCGTGATGATGGGGGTTTCGTAACCTGGCTGCGGTTTAGGCACCCCCACATCCGGCATAGGCTCGAACGTCGGCGGCTCCTGCCCCGCCATGATTTCTTCCGACACCGCATAGAAGGACGCCAGCCGGTTCATCTGGTTGATCGCCTCTTGGCGGTCCTTCTCGGCCTTGACCGCAGCCGCGTACTCCGCGTTGCTCTCGATCTGCTTGGGCGTCGGAATGTCCGCGACCGCCTTGGGGTCCTCTCGGGTGTCGCGCGGCGGCATTGCGCTTCGGACGGAGGCGAGGCCCGTGGCCGCTGCCGTCACCTGGGTGCCGGCGGCGTCGGCGAAGGCGGCGAGTTTGCGGGCGTGGATGACGAGATTGGCGCCCCACTTGCGGAAAGCCTCGCCCGACTCGCCCTCCCAGTCGACCCGGGTGATGTGGCCCTCGAGTTCCTCGGCGGCGTCTTCAATGGCCCTCTGGGCGTTCAGCAGGGCAGTGCCCGCAAGTTCGAGGTCCTCTGGTTTTGCGGACTCGACCATGTCGATCATGGCGTTCAGGGCGTGGCCCTCGAAGTTCGTCTTGCCGAAGACACGGGGGACCTTCCAGCCGAAGGGGAGGAGTTGGGCCACCCCCGTCGCGCCGCTCACCATGTCGATGACGTTGACCTGCGCCGCGGCCTGTTCCCTCTCCGCCTGGTGCAGTACCGGGTGTTCCTGCTCTTCACCCATCAGTACAGGTCACCTGCCTGGTCGTCATCAGAACGTTCTGGCGCGGTCTTGCCCTGCTTCGCGGCCTCCGCAGCTTCCCTCTCCTGCTTCGCTTCAAGCTGCTGACGGCCGATCTCAGTCCTGATCTCCCAGAACCGCCGCCGCTCCTCCTCGTCGACGTTGCTGAAGTTTCCGCCCGCGCCCATGACGGCGATCTGCATCGCCTCGATCTGAAGACCCAGGTTCTTGGAGAGTGCGGTGAGGCGTTCGTGGACGCGCTCGTACTGGCTGTGGAGGCCCTTGGCCTCGGCGAAGCCGCCCGAGCCGCTGAAGGAGGCCTCGGAGAGGGCGTGCGCCGCGATCTTCTGCGGGCTGCCGGGTGAGCCCTCGAATGTGGAGAGCACGGCATCGACACGCTTCTTGAAGGTTCCCAGTGCCTCCAAGCCGACTTTGAAACCCTCCGCAGGCAGCATGCCTTCCCTCCCCGTTCCCCGTTTGTTAAGTCGTTGAGCGGTGCACAGGTGATCACCGGTCGGCACACTCGATCACCACTGTAGTCAACGTGTGTGACACAACCAACTGAACTTCGTGGTATGTGAGTTACCAGGGGGACCAGACCGGCCGAGCCACGAAGTCAGCAGCCCCCCTGCCGCGTCGTCACCGCGAAGTCATACGAGGGTCCTCTGACCTCCCCCGATTCCCGGCGGCTCATAGTCCCCGTCCTTCGACCGGGTGCGTGTGACCTGCATACAGAAGGCCGAGTCACCGCCGGTGACCGTGTAACGCGCCTCGGAGGGCGTATTCGAGTCGGCGGGCGTCGCATTCACGCCGTACTGCGGGGCGTCGCCACCGCCGTGCTCGACGACTTCCTGCTCGATCTTTGTCGCGTATTCGTCGATCCAGCCGGTGTCGTCGTCCTCGGCATAGATGTCGCCGAAACCGGAACTGCCGTCCAAGGCGTCCGTGGCGCCCCGCACCGCGGTCGTCAACTCGGTGTCGTCCCACGCCGTGTCATCGGAGACCTTGAAGCCCTGCACACACAGGTAGATGCCGACGCCGGCCAGGGCGACGAACACGAAGCGAGCGGCGATGAAGGAGGCGTCGGACAGTTCTCCGGCCGACGGGTTGATGCCGGCGCGCCACGCTCGGACGCGGTCCGCCTTGACGCAGGCCATGGCCAGCAGCACGGCGGACAGGACGAGGCCGAGGACATTCAGTTCGGTCAGCACGTCCATGATCCGCCCTGCACCCGTCGCTTCTGCCTGCGTCGCGCGTCCCGGAGCGCCACCGCCGTGCCGCCCATCCCCGCGACGAGGACCACCGCGCCCACGGCCACGTAGGTGGCGAGGCGGGCGTTGCGTTCCTCGGCGGTTTCGCCGATCTGGAACTCGGCCGGGGTGGGGGCTTCCGGTCTGCCCAGGCCTGCTTGGGGGTTGGGGGACTCCATGGGGTGTTCGTCCTGCGTCAGGGCTCGTACGGGGTCGACCACTCCCCAGCCGACCAGACGGTCGTGGCCCGCGGTGGTGCGCTCCGCGGTCTGCTCGATCTGGGCGACGATCTGCCGGGCCGTCCAGTCGGGGTGTTTCGCCTTGATCAGCGCCGCGAGGCCGGCGACGTACGGCGCCGAGAAGCTCGTACCGTTGTCGGAGCAGTGGCCGCCCTTGGGGACGGTGGAGATCATGTCGACACCGGGGGCCGCGACGCCGACGAACTCGCCGGACTGGGAGAAGGCGGCGCGCTCGTTGTTGCGGTCCGAGGCGGCGACGGCGAGGACGCCCTCGTAGGAAGCGGGGTAGGTCTCCTTGACGTTGCCGCCGAGGCCGTCGTTGCCCGCCGAGGCCACGACCACGATCTTCCGGGCCAGGGCTTGGTCGATCGCCAGCTTCAGATCGGACGTCGACGTCATCGGCTTAGTGGTGTCCTGGGAGATGTTGATGACGTCGGCCCCGGCCTGGATGGCGTAGCGGATCGCGTCGGTCAGGGTGCCGACGTCGCCGTTGCCCTCCGCGTCGTTCTGCTGGATCGGGATGATCGTCGCGTCGGGGGCCAGGCCCACGAAGCCGGTGCCCTTGGCGGGGCGGGACGCGATGATGCCCGCGACCTTGGTGCCGTGGCCGACCGTGTCCGTGGTGCCGTTCTCCTTGCCCCGCTCGATCGGGTTGCCGTCGTCGTCCTTGAGGTTCCTGGGCAGGAAATTGCGGCCGCTCTTCACGTCGACCGCGTCGGTGAGTTGGGGATTCGTCACGTCGACGCCGGTGTCGATCACCGCCACCCGCATGTCCTTGCCCGTGGACTGGCTCCACAGCTCGTCCAGGAGGACGCGCTGCAGGGACCAGGGGCGGCCCGGGTACTTGCCGTTGGGGAACGCGCACTGGTCCGAGTACGGCAGGTCGGCCGCCGTCGCCGGGGGCGCGAGGACGACGGGGGCGGTCGTGAGCAGGGTCGCCGCCGTCACCGCGGTCGCCCTGCGGAGGAAGGAGGGCACGTGTGGCATGTCCGGACCCCTCAGGAACCCTGCGGCTGGCGTGCCGCCGTCGTCGACAGGCGTGGGCCGGTCGGCAGGAACTCCGACCAGGCGACGGGGATCGGCGCGGGGCCCACGTCCTTGTAGCCGAGCCGGGTCTGGGCCTGCTGGGCCTCCTGCTGGGCCTGCCGGCGGTCCTTGGTCGTCGTACCGATGCCGGCGTCGTCCGCGCCGCTGTCGGCGTTGGACTGCAGGACGTAGCGCAGGCCGGTGTCGGTGACGAGGAAGACGGGGCCGGCCTTGGTCTCCCTGCCCTGGAACTGGCGGTAGAGCTGGCCGGAGCCGGGCGTGACGTAGGCGCTGGAGGAGCCGGTGGGTAGCTTGGCCGGGAAATCCGTGCCGGCCCAGGTGCTCAGGGTCGTGCTCCCCGAGCCGGCGTCGACGCCGCGCAGGACGTTGCAGACGGTGCCGCGGCCTCCTGCGGTGCCGGAAGCATCGTTGACGGGCTGGGGGTCCTCGGTGGGCCAGCGGTGCTCGGTGCCGAAGGGCTTGCCGGGGACGATCGCACCCGGGCTCATGTCCTTGGCTGCACCGGCCTGACCGAGGGAGGCCAGCTCCTTGCTGAACAGCAGGAGTTGGGCCACGAAGGCCGAGACGGGGGCGACCCGGCCGGGCAAGACCACGTAGTACTGATCGCTGTTGAGGTCGGACGCCTTGAGGACCATGCCGACCTTGTCGGTCTCGTCGTCCAGTTGGCCTGGGGCGTCGGCCGCGACACCGATGTGATCGGGGATCTTCGGGAAGGAGATCGGGTCGCCGGTGTGCAGGGTCTCCAGCCACTCACGGGAGACCTTCTGCGGCTTGCCTCCGGAGCCGACGACGGCGCGCAGCAGCAGTTCGTTGCTCTTGTCGATGGGGTACGAGCGTCCGCTCGCGTCCACCACGTAGTGGTTCCCGTCGGGGGCCACGACGTAGAGCAGTTGCCCGCCCGTCAGTTTCTCGCCCTTGCCCTCGGTCGCCTTCACGTCGCGGGAAGCGAGGACCAGGGCCGCCTTCTGGATGGACTCGCCGCCCGCGCTCTGGCGTTCGCAGACCGCCCAGCGCTTCTCACCGCCCGCCTCGGACGGCGAGGGGAGACGGTCGGGCGCGTAGGGGATGCCGATGGTGGCTCCGTGGGGGATCTTGCCGTTGTCGAGGACGGACTCGGCGACGGTCACCACATCGCCCCGGCCTTCGTTGAGGAGCAGCTTCGCGGAGGCCATGTTGAGGACCGGGTGCAGTTGGACCTGTTGGCCGGTCTTCAGGACGACGTAGCGCGTGGTCGAGTCGCTGGCGACGATCACCTTGGCGTTGGGTTCGTCCCAGCCTTTGGGCGCGGTGGGCTTGAACATGCCCCAGGCCCCGAAGACCGCCATGACGACCACGGCCACGATGGCGCCGGGGATGACCGCTCGCAGTGGACGTGGTGCCCCCTCGTCCGAACCGTCGGGCGACGACTGCAAGAAGGCCGCGAGCATGCGGCGCTTCGCGAAGGTGTAGGCATTGAGCTGGTCGCGCCGAGATGCCATCTCTGCTTGTCTCTCCCCGTGTTCAGATGTGCCGCGCTCGCCTGGTGTGTCATGGCCGACCGCCCCGGTGTCAGAGCGGCCCCCTACTATGCCTGGTATCCGCGGGGACTTGTGTTGCGGGTAGGGTGCCGGGGCCTTCACAGGCAGGGTGCGGTGCTGAGACACCAGCGAGTCGTCAGCAGAAACGGGGGGATGGAGTGATGGTTTCCGGAACGCGCGCCCGGTCCCGCGACCGATCGCGGACGCGGGGTGCTTCGGCGTCCGGGCAGGGACCGGCGCAGCAACCGGCTTCGCCGGGGGCGCTCCACTCCAAGGTGCGTTCGGGTCAGGTCGGGGCGTTCCGGTTGCAACGCCTTGTCCTGTTCGAGGTCGCGGCCGCCGCCGTGCTCGTCGGATGGGTGATCGATCCCGTGGCCGTGGTGCCTGCGGCTGTCCTCGCCGGCTGTCTGGTGCTGCTCTCCTTCCTCCGTCGCCGCGGGCGTTCCCTGCCCGAGTGGCTGGCCACGGCTCAGGCGTTGCGTGCGCGGCAGCGGCGGGCCGCGCGTACGCCGATACCGGAGGGCACGGAGCCGGGGCTGTCGCCGGCCGTGGAGTGCGACCCGAGTCTGCGGACGTACACGTACAGCGGCCGCGACCGCCGCCCCGTCGGAATCGTCGGGGACGGTACGTTCGTCACCGCGGTTCTGCATGTCGAGGCCGACGCCACCGCGCTGCGGGCCGAGCGGAACAAACAGCCGTTGCCGCTCTCTCTGGTGCACGACGCCTTGGATGTGGACGGTATCCGGCTGGAGTCGGCGCAGGTCGTGCTCCACACCCAGCCCGCGCCGGCGATCCATCTGCCCCGGCAGTCCGTGGCAGTCGCCAACTACGCTCCCCTGCAGGAGCAGACGGGTGCGCCGGCCGTACGCATCACGTGGATCGCGTTGAAGCTCGATCCGGAACTGTGCGCGGAAGCGGTGGCCGCCCGCGGGGGCGGCCTGGTCGGAGCGCAGAAGTGCGTCGTGCGTGCCGCCGATCATCTCGCGAGCCGACTCACCGGCTCCGGATTCCGGGTGACCCTCCTCGACGAGGAGCAGCTGACCGCCGCCATCGCCACGTCGGCCTGTGCCAACCCGCTGGTGACGGCGGAGGCCGGGCGGACGGACACACGGGAGCGGCGGACCGAGGAGTCGGGCCGGAACTGGCGCTGTGACAACCGCAGACACACCACGTACTGGATTCGTCGGTGGCCCGCCCTGGGTGGGGAGAGAGCGCCGTCGCTGCCCCAGCTCGTCGCTCTGGTGACGGCCGTCCCCACCCTCGCCACCACCTTCAGCCTCGCGCTCAGGCGGGGGGAGCGGAACGAAGTGTCCGTCTGCGGGCACCTGCGGGTGACCGGGCGCAGCGACGACGAACTCGTCGCCGCCCGGCGCGGGGTGCAGGCTGCGGCCCGCCACACAGGCATGGGGCTCTCCCGACTCGACCGGGAACAGGTGCCCGGCATGCTGGCCACTCTGCCCCTCGGAGGTGCCCGGTGACGGCGACGACCCCGCGCGTAGGACAGGCGGCGGCCATCGGACGGGGCGAGCCGCAGTCCTCTGCCCCCGAGCGGGCACGTGAACTACTGCGCCGCGGCTTCGGATTGTTCGGCCCCAGACACCCTCGGCACTCTGTGACCGTCGACCAACTGGACGCCCTCGCCCTTCCCGTCGCCGACGACGGCGTCGTCGTCGGCGTGGACGCGGAGAACCGGCCCGCTGTACTCGGGCTCAATCGGCCGCTGCCGTACGACGTCGTGCTCATCGGCGGGCTGTGGACCGTCCAGGTCATCGCGCTCAGGGCGGCGGCAACAGGGACGCGGGTCGCCGTGGAGACGGCGCGGGCGCAGGTCTGGATGCCGATGGTGCACGCCATGGGGGGCGGTCAGAACGGGATGGCCGTGTACGACGTCGGGCGGGTGCCGCCGCTGGGTGCCTCGGCCGGTACGCCGGTGCTGGTGGTGCGGGACTGCGGGATGCGGCCACCTCGCGGTCGCGTGGTCTCCGGGCCCTGGCAGTCGGTGCTGACCCTGTTGCCGTACGTCAGCCCGGTCGCTCCGCGGCTCGTGCGGCAGGCGCGGCTGGTGGGCATCCAGAGGGTGTCGCCCGACGAGGCCACGCAACTGGGCCGCACGATGGCGCTCACCCGGGCCGAAACGGACTCCCTGCCGGGGCTCTCCGACGGCCTCACCCTGTGGTGTACCGACCGCGATCGGCAGTACGTGATGACACAGCCCACGGATGTGGAGACCGGGTTGTTGGGTACGCCACGTCGGATGGACTGACGGGCCTGGCAGCGAAACCGTTCACAGCACCCGGTTTGTTGACTGTTGCGCCAGCAATTGCGTCGTATTTGCCTGGTTTTCAAGGTCCAGCGTTGCTGTGGAGGGGCAGACGGGCCTGCCGGGTCGGGGCGTGTGGTGACTAGGCTGGGACAGGGATCGACGTCGGACCGCGTGGAGTAGGCGTCGGCGTCCCAGGCAAGCGGGGGAGCCTGTGGAGCGGACGACCTCGGACGACCTCTGACACGCCTCAAACGACTTCGCACGACGTCGGACGACAAGCAAGGGTCGCCCCAGCACGGCATGAGGGTGCTCGACCACACCAGGAGGAACACTGTGAGCAGCGATCGGGACGGGATCCGCGGGGGCTGGGCGACACCCGGCGATGACCAGCCCGACGCGGAGTCCGCAGCAGAGGTGACGGGCGAGTTCACCATCGACTACGCGCCGCCCGCCTGGTACACGCAGAACGCCTCGGGGAACTCGTCCTCGGGACAGGGGACGGGGGCGTCCGAGGAGTCCAGTCCGTCGGGGGCTGCCGGAGGGCCCGGGGGTTCCGGGGCGCCCGGGGGCTCCGGGATGCCGAAGGGGCCGGTGCCGCCGCTGCCCGGGCTGACTCCGCCGCCGCATGCCAATCCGTCCGGTGGGGCCTCGGCCTTCTCGCCGCAGAGTCCCGCTCAGGGACCGGCCTCGGCGTCGCAGCCGGCTCCGGCGCCTGGTGCGCCCTTCACGCCGCCCGTGCCGCCGCCCGCTCCGGGTGCTCCGTTCACGCCCCCGCCGCCCGCGCCGGGTGCGCCCTTCACTCCGCCGGCCGCCGGAGGCCCGGCCGGTGTGCCCAGGTTGCCGATGGGGAGCGGTTTCGAGCCGCAGGCGTCGCAGCAGGCGCAGTCCGAGGCGCCCCAGGCGGGTCCGGCCTCTCCCACGGCTGTGCCGCACATCCCCGTGGGTGGGTATCAGGCGCAGTGGACGCCGCCGGCTCCGCCGGAGACGGCTCCGGCTGCTCCTGCTCCTGCTCCCGAGGCGGCCCCGGCTGCCCTGGAGGTGGCTCCTGCCGCTCCGCACGTTCCCGAGGCACCGGCCACTCCTCCTGCCACCCCTCCCGCCGCCTCCGGGACTCCCGAGGTTCCGGCTGTGGCTGCCGGTGCGGCGGAGCCGTCGGCCGGTGATCTGGAGAGCGGCGCCACCATGCGCTTCTCCGCCGTCGCCCTGAAGCGGGAGATCGAGGAGCGGGCCGCCGCGGAGGCGGTTTCCACGCCCGACGTGCCCGGTACCCCCGACGCCGAGGGCAAGGGTGACAGCGAGGCGGACGAGGCCGCCGACGAGACCGGCAGCACCGTCCGCGCGGATGACACGGAGGACCACCGCCCTGACGCGGAGGCCGACGACGCGTCCGACGGGGTCTCGGAGTACGCGCTGGACGCGGACGCCTTCGCAGACGTGCCGTCGGCCGAGGAGGCCGAGCCGGAGGAGACGCGGCCGGAGGGCGAAGACGCGGCGCCCGTGGTCGTCGAGCCGCCTGCCGTGGCAGCCGACGACAGCGAGCCAGAAGACGCCCCCGTCCAGGACGGGGCGCCCGCCGACGACGCCCGTTCGGAAGAAGCCGAAGACAAGGACGCCGAGGCGGAGAACACCGTGCGCGAGGACGCCCCGTCGGAGGCCGCTGAGCCCGAGGACGTCCCGTCCGAGGCCACCGAGCCCAAGGGCGCCCCGTCTCAGCCCGCCGAACCCGAGGACGTCCGGCCCGAGCCCGAGGATGCCCTGCCGGCAGGCGCCGAACCCCCGCGTGGGGACGCCGTCGCTGCTCCTGAGGAGCCCTCCGACGCGCCCCACGCCGACCTCGCGTCCTCGGAGAGCGAGCCGGAGGACGCCGTACCGGCCGTCCCGGCCCCCGACGCCCCGGCGCCGCAGAGCACTCCGTCCGACTCGGTTCCCCCGCTCCCGCAGGGTGTGCCGCCGGGGCCGCCGTCGTACCAGCCGGCGGCCCCGGCGCCCGCGCACCAGTGGCCCGTGCGGCCTCAGCAGCAGCCCCAGCCGGAGGCGCGGCCCGCCGATGCGCAGGTGCCGGGGCGCGGTCAGCCGCCGGTGCAGCCGCAGCCCTCGGTACCGGCCCAGCAGCCGCCGTTCCAGCCCCAGGCTCCGCAGCCCGCGCCTGCCGCATGGAACCAGCAGCCCGCACCGACGCCTCCGAACCAGCCGCCCGCCCAGCCCGTACCGCAACCCGGCGGCCACGGCTTCCCGCACCCCGGAGCGCAGCCCCCGGCCGCGCCGAACGCCCAGGGCGGCTACGGCTTCCCCCACCCCGGCGCCCCGGCCCCGACCGCGCAGCCCCCGGCCCAGCAGCCGGACGGCCCGCACGCGCCCCCCGCGCAGGGCGGCTACGGCTTCCCTCAGCAGGGCGCACCCGCCCCGGCAGCCCAGCAGCCCCCGGCCTCGCAGCCCGCCACACCGCCCGCCCCCGCGCCGGCCCCGCAGGACGGTTACGGCTTCCCCCAGCCGGGCGCCCCCGCCCCGCAGGCCGGCTACGGATTCCCCCACCCGGGCACCCCTGACGCCCGGGGCGGCTACGGCTTCCCCCAGCCGCCCGCCCAGCAGACGCAGCCCCAGCCTCACTCCGGCGTACCCCCGCAGCCCCAGCCCCAGCCCGAGGCCCAGCCCCCGCACACCGGGCAGCCCCAGCCCCAGCCCGGCGTACCCCCGCAGCCCCAGCCCCAGCCCCAGCCCGAGGCCCAGCCCCCGCACACCGGGCAGCCCGAGCAGCAGCCGGGTCAGCCCGGTCAGCCGGCCCATCAGGGCCACCCCGGGCAGCCCCAGCAGCCTGTCGACCCCCGTACCGGTGCCGCCTGGCCGCAGCCCATGCAGCACGACCAGCGGCAGCCGACCAACCCCGGGGCCGCGCCGCTCGGTTACACCGCTGCCGTGGAGCTGTCGTCCGACCGGCTGCTCAACAGCAAGAAGCAGAAGGCGAAGAGCAGCCGTCCGGCGGCCGGTGGCGGACGGTTCAAGATCGGCGGCAAGAAGGAGGAGGCCGAGCGGCAGCGCAAGCTCGACCTGATCCGCACGCCCGTGCTGTCCTGCTACCGGATCGCCGTGATCAGCCTCAAGGGCGGTGTGGGCAAGACGACCACGACCACCGCGCTGGGCTCGACGCTCGCCACCGAGCGGCAGGACAAGATCCTCGCGATCGACGCCAACCCGGACGCTGGCACGCTCGGGCGCCGGGTGCGGCGGGAGACCGGGGCGACCATCCGTGACCTCGTCCAGGCGATCCCGTACCTCAACTCGTACATGGACATCCGGCGGTTCACCTCCCAGGCGTCCTCCGGTCTGGAGATCATCGCCAACGACGTCGACCCGGCGGTGTCCACGACCTTCAACGACGAGGACTACCGGCGCGCGATCGACGTGCTCGGCAAGCAGTACCCGGTGATCCTCACCGACTCCGGCACCGGTCTGCTGTACAGCGCCATGCGCGGTGTGCTGGACCTCGCCGACCAGCTCATCATCATCTCGACGCCATCGGTGGACGGGGCGAGCAGTGCGAGCACGACGCTGGACTGGCTGTCCGCGCACGGGTACGCCGACCTCGTCTCGCGGTCCATCACCGTCATCTCCGGGGTCCGTGAGACCGGCAAGATGATCAAGGTCGAGGACATCGTGACGCACTTCGAGACGCGCTGCCGTGGCGTCGTCGTCGTGCCGTTCGACGAGCATCTCTCCGCCGGTGCCGAAGTCGACCTCGACATGATGCGGCCGAAGGTGCGGGAGGCGTACTTCAACCTCGCGGCCATGGTCGCCGAGGACTTCGTCCGCCATCAGCAGTCGCACGGCCTGTGGACCTCGGACGGCAACCCGCCGCCGGTCGCGGCCCCGCCGATGCCCGGCCAGGCCATGCCGGGTCAGCCCTACGCCCAGCCGGGCCAGCCTCCGTACCCCGGGCAGCAGCAGCCGGCGCCCGGTCAACAGGTCCCCGGCCAGCCGGGCCCGTACCCGCAGCAGTCGCAGCAGCCGCAGCCGCAGCCCGGCCAGCCGTACGCCCAGCCGGGTCAGCCGTACCCGCAGCCCGGACAGCCCTACGCCCAGCCCGGACAGCCCTACGCCCAGCCGGGACAGCCCCCGGTCCAGCCCGGCCAGCCGTACCCGCAGGCCGCGGCCCAGCCGCCCTACCCGCAGCCCGGGCAGCCGGGACAGCCGGAGCAGCCCGCTCAGCACGCCGGGCAGCCGGCGGCCCACCCCGGACAGCCGTACCAGCAGCCCGGGCAGCCCCCGGCCGCTCCCCCGCAGCCGGGCTACGGCTACCCCCAGCCCGGTCACCCGCCCCAGCCCGGTCACCCGCCCCAGCCCGGTCACCCGCCCCAGCCCGACGGGCAGACCCCGCCGCCCCCGCCTCCGACGCAGTAATCACCTCACCCGATCGGGCCCTTCTCAAGGGCCGATCGCCGCCCGGCCCGCGCCGTTCCGACTCGGCGCGGGCCTTGGCGCGTTCAGGGGCGAAATTCCGTTGCCAGGCCCTGGCCAGGGGCGCGTCAGTGGTCTCCACCAATGGGTGCGAAAAGCTCGCCAATTCGTTATTTCCGCAGGCCACAAGGGGTGAACGCGCCGTTGACGGGTGGAGACGGCCGCTGGTACACACACATCACGCATCTGACAGCTGATCAACCCGTCCTTCCCGTCCGAGCGATGACGCGAGGTCCGACCATGGGCACGAACGATCAGAAACGCAGCCTCCCGCGCGGCCTCCGGCTCGTCGCCCTGGCCGGGGCCGCCGCGCTCACCCTCACCGCCGGTCTCGCGACCCCGCTCGCCCCGGCTCCCCAGCAGGCCCGGGCGGCCGACGACGGCAAGAAGGTGCTGACCGTCGCCGTGGCGCAGAGCGTGGACTCGCTCAGCCCGTTCCTGGCGGTCCGGCTGCTCAGCACGAGCATTCACCGGCTCATGTACGAGTACCTGACCAACTACGACCCCAGGGACAACCACGCCATCCCGGGGCTGGCCACCAAGTGGGAGTCGTCGTCGGACAAGCTGACGTGGACGTACACGATCCGCGCCAACTCCACATGGTCGGACGGCGAGCAGGCCACCGCCGAGGACGCGGCGTGGACCTTCAACAAGATGATGACCGACACCGGCGCGGCCACGGCGAACGGCAGCTACGTCGGGAACTTCCGGAAGGTGACGGCACCGAGCCCCACGAAGCTGGTCATCGAGCTGAAGAAGCCGCAGGCCACGATGGCCGCGCTGGACGTGCCGATCGTGCCGAAGCACGTGTGGGAGAAGGTCTCGGACTTCTCCGAGTTCAACAACGACAAGAGCTTCCCCGTCGTGGGGAACGGGCCGTTCGTGCTCAGCGGCTACAAGGCCGACAGCTATGTCCGGCTCAAGGCCAACAAGGACTTCTGGCGTGGGTCGCCGAAGTTCGACGAGCTGGTCTTCCGCTACTACAAGGACCAGGACGCAGCCGTGTCGGCGCTGCGCAAGGGCGAGGTGTCCTTCGTCGCCGGGTCCCCGTCCCTGACGCCCGCTCAGACGGAGTCCTTGGAGGGCGCGGACGACATCCAGGTGAACGACGCCCCCGGCCGCCGCTTCTACGCCCTCGCCACCAATCCGGGCGCCAAGGCGAAGAACGGCAAGAAGTTCGGCGACGGCCACCCCTCCCTGCTGGACCAGCGGGTGCGCAACGCGCTGTTCCGTGCTGTCGACCGCGAGGCCATCATCGACAAGGTGTTCCGGGGCCACGCCGTCGAGGGTGAGGGCTATATCCCGCCGCGCTTCCAGGACTACTTCTGGAAGCCCTCCGCGGACCGGAAGCTGGCGTACGACCCGGCCGAGGCGGCCCGGCTGCTCGACCATGCGGGGTACAAGAAGAACGGCGACGGCAAACGCGTCGGCAAGGACGGCAAGCCGATCACCTACCGTGTGCTGTGCCACGCCACCGACCCCAACGACAAGGCGGTCGGCAAGTACCTCCAGGAGTGGTGGGGCGAGCTCGGCATCGGCGTCCAGCTCAACTGCCTGGACAACGTGACCGACCCGTGGCTGGCCGGCAAGTACGACCTGGCGTTCGACGGCTGGTCGGTCAACCCCGACCCCGACTTCGTGCTGTCGATCCACACCTGCGGGGCGCTGCCGGCGACCCCGGAGGAGACGGGCGCGACGGACAACTTCATCTGCGACAAGAAGTACGACGAGCTCTACGCCCGGCAGCTCACCGAGTACGACCCCGCCAAACGGGCGGACATCGTCAAGCAGATGGAGTCGCGGCTGTACGACCTCGGGTACATGAACGTCATGGCGTATCCGAACGCGGTCGAGGCCTTCCGGACGGACCAGATCAAGTCGATCACGACCATGCCGGCGAAGGCGGGCAACATCTACGGCCAGGACGGCTACTGGAGCTGGTGGTCGGCGGTGCCCGCGGACTCCGGCGGGTCCTCGGACAACGCGTCGTCGACGGGCGTCGTGGTGGGGATCGTCGCGGGTGTCGTGATCCTGGGCGGGCTCGGCGCCTTCGCGGCGATGCGGCGGCGGGCCACCGCCGAGGAACGCGAGTAGGGCGGCGAGCGGCTACCCATGACCGCTGACGCGACCCCCGCGCTGGTCGAGGACGAGCAGAGGGCGGCCGGGCCGCGGGTACGCAAGAGCTCCGCGTACCCGCGGTACCTGGCGGGCAAGGTGGCCGGTGCCGCCGTCTCGCTGCTGGCCGTGCTCGTGACCAGCTTCTTCCTCTTCCGGCTGATCCCCGGCGACCCGGTGAAGACCATGACGGGCGGCCGTCAGGTGTCGGCGGAGCAGCTGGCCGCCTACCGCGAGGAGTTCGGGCTCGACCTGCCCCTGTGGCGGCAGTTCACGGACTACTGCGGCAAGGCGCTCACGGGCGACTTCGGGACGTCGTACCAGTTCCGCGCCCCCGTCGTCGACAAGATCACCGAGGCGCTGCCGAACACCCTGCTGCTCACCGGGACCGCGTTCGTCCTCTACACGGCGCTGGGCATTCTCCTCGGCACCCGGTCGGCCTGGCGGCACGGCCGGCCGGGCGACCGCGTCAACACGGGCCTCGCGCTGACGCTGTACTCCATCCCGTCCTTCTGGCTGGGGCTGCTGCTGATCATCGTGCTGTCGGTGGGCATCGGCCCGCTGCCCGGCATGTTCCCGACCGGCGGCATGGAGTCGGGCGGCGAGGAGGGCTTCGCATACGTCCTGGACGTGGCGCACCATCTGGTGCTGCCGGTGGTGACGCTGGTGGCCGTGGAGTACGGACAGACCCTGCTGGTCATGCGGTCGGCGCTGCTGGACGAGATGGGCAGCGACTATCTGACGACCGCGCGGGCCAAGGGGCTGCGCGACGACCTCGTACGCCGCCGGCACGCCGTGCCGAACGCGCTGCTGCCGACCGTGACGCTGATCTTCATCAACCTCGGGCGGACGGTGGCGGGCGTGATCCTCGTGGAGACGGTGTTCTCCTGGCCCGGCCTCGGCGGGCTCTTCTACCAGGCGCTGAGCGTGCCCGATCTGCCGCTCGTGCAGGGGCTGTTCTTCGTGTTCGCCGCCGCGGTGATCCTGATGAACACCCTCGCCGACCTGGTCTATCCGCTGCTGGACCCCCGGGTGGCCCGATGACGACGACTGCCGGGACGGCCCCGAGCCCGCGCGCCCTGGCCCGGCAGCGCCGCCGGGCGTCCGTCGCCCGCTTCTGGCGTCAGTACCGCTCCGAACGGGCGGGGCTGTACGGCCTGACGGTGCTCGCGCTGTGCGCGCTGCTGGCGCTGTTCGCACCGCTGTTCGTCGGCTCCGACGTGAGCAGCGTGACGGACGCGCCGGGGCGCCCGATGCAGAGCCCGAGCGCCGAGTTCCCGCTCGGCACCGACCAGTTCGGGCGTGACCTGCTGGGCCTGGTGATCTGGGGCTCGCGGGTGTCGCTGCTGGTCGGGCTGCTGGCCGCCGTGCTGTCGGTGGCGATCGGCACGCTGATCGGGGTGACGGCGGGGCACTTCAAGGGCTGGTACGCGACGGTGATGATGCGGATCACCGACTGGTTCCTGGTCATGCCGACGCTGGTGCTCGCGATCGCTCTGGCGACCGTGATGTCCCGCTCGCTGACCACGACCGTCGTGGCGATCGGCGTCACCACCTGGCCGACCACGGCCCGGCTGGTGCGGGCCCAGACCCTCGCGGTGGAGACCCGGCCGTACATCGAGCGGGCGCAGGCGCTCGGCGGCGGCCACTGGCACGTCATGTCCCGGCACGTCCTGCCGAACGTCATGCCGCTGGTCCTGGCCCAGACGACCCTGATCATCTCCTCGGCCATCCTCGCGGAGGCGACGCTCGCCTTCCTGGGCCTCGGCGACCCCACGGTCGTGTCGTGGGGCGGACTGCTCCAGGACGCGCGCGAGGCCGGCGCGGTCAGTGCCGGGGACTGGTGGTACCTGGTGCCGCCGGGCATCGCCATCGCCGTGGTGGCGCTGGCGTTCACGCTGTGCGGCCGGGCCGTGGAGGCCGTCCTCAACCCCAGGCTGGGGGTGTCGCGTTGAATCTGCTCGACGTCAGGAACCTGACCGTGACGTACGCGGGCGGGGCCGCCGCCGTGCGCGGGGTGGACCTGCGCCTGGACGCGGGCCAGAAGCTCGGTCTCGCCGGGGAGTCCGGCTGCGGCAAGTCCACGCTGGCACTGGCCCTGCTGCGGCTGCTGCCTGCCGGAGCGCGGATCACCGGGGAGGTGTTCCTCGACGGCGAGGACGTGCTGACCATGAAGTGGGGCCGGGTCCGGGCGGTCCGCTGGGCCGGGGCCTCCCTCGTCTTCCAGGGCGCGATGCACTCCCTCAACGCCGTGCACCGGGTCGGCGACCAGATCGCCGAGCCGATGCTGCTGCACAGGAAGGCCACGGCGGCCGGGGCGAAGAAGAAGACCGGGGAACTGCTGGAGCAGGTCGGCCTGCCGGCCGCCCGCGCGGACGCGTACCCGCACGAGCTGTCCGGTGGCCAGCGCCAGCGCGTCATGATCGCCATGGCCCTGGCCTGCGACCCGCGGCTCATCATCGCGGACGAGCCGACGACCGCGCTCGACGTGATGATCCAGGCCCAGATCCTCCGGCTCATCGAGCAGCTGGTCGCGGACCAGGACCTGGGCCTGATCATGATCAGCCACGACCTCGCCGTCCTCGCCGACACCTGCGACCGGCTCGCGGTGATGTACGCGGGCCGGGTGGTCGAGGAGGGCCCGGCCCGGCAGGTGTACGAGGACGCCCGGCACCCCTACGCCCGGGCTCTGTCATCCGCGTTCCCGCGCATCGGCGACCCGGCGTCCCGGTTCGCCCCGCAAGGACTGGCGGGCGACCCGCCGGACCCGGCGGCGCTGCCGTCGGGCTGCACGTTCCATCCGCGCTGCCCGGGGGCGCTGGAGTCGTGCCCCGAGGAGGACCCGGTGCTGCGGGCGGCGGGGCCGGAGCGGCGGGCCGCGTGTGTGCTGGTCGGACCGCCGGAAGCGGAAGCCGCCGACGAACGGGCGACGACCGAGCCCGCGGCCCCCGAGAGCGGATCGGCCGGCGAACCGAAGGCCCCCGCGAACGGCCAGGCCGACGAACCGGAGGCCCTTGAGGAAGCGAGGCCCGGCACGCCATGACCCTCTCCCCCACGGCCCCCGAGGTCACCACGGCGCCCCTGCTCAGGGCCCAGGGCCTCCACGTCACCTTTCCCGGCCGGCACGGCGGCCCCCGGGCCCGCGCGGTGGACGGCGTCGACCTCGACATCCGCCGGGGCGAGATCGTCGCCCTGGTCGGCGAGTCGGGCTGCGGCAAGACGACCCTGGCCCGCAGCCTGCTCGGGCTGGTCGAGCCGACGGCGGGCCGGGTCACCTTCGACGGCCGCCCGCTGGACTACTCCGGCCGGTCCCTGAAGGCCTACCGCAAACGCGTCCAGCTGGTCCTCCAGGACCCGAGCGGCTCGCTCAACCCCCGCCACACGGTGTACGACGCGGTCGCCGAGGGCCTGCGCATCCACGGCTACGGCGGTGACGAACGCACTGCGGTCGCCGGCGCCCTGTCCCGGGCCGGCCTGCGCCCTCCGGAACGCTTCTTCCTGCGCTACCCGCACGAACTGTCCGGCGGGCAGCGCCAGCGGGTCGTCATCGCCGGCGCGCTCGTCCTGGAACCCGAACTCCTCGTCGCCGACGAGCCGGTGGCGTCCCTCGACGCCTCGGTACGCGGCGAGATCCTCGCCCTGCTGCTGCGCCTGCGCACCGAACTGGGCCTGTCCGCACTGGTGGTCACGCACGACCTGGGCCTGGCGTGGAACATCGCCGACCGGGTCGCCGTGATGTACCTGGGCCGGATCGTGGAGACGGGGGCGGTGGAGCAGGTCCTGACGGCACCGCGGCATCCCTACACGCAGGCGCTGCTGTCCGTCCTCCCGGAGGCACCCGGCGCCCCGGTGATCCTCACGGGCGAGCCCCCCGACCCGACCCACGTCCCGTCAGGCTGCCGCTTCCACGTGCGCTGCCAGATCCTGGCCAGTGGAGAGGCGGACCGGGCGGGCGTGTCGGACGCGTGCAGGGGCCTGGACTTGCCGGTGCTGAGCGGCGGCGGAGAATCACGGGTGGCCTGTCACTGGGCAGCTGCGTACGCGCCCCGAAGGGGCGCGGGAAACTGCGCGACAAGCCCCCACCCGCCCGCAGACGGCCCACAAGGAGACTAGGCAGCCCCCTCGGCCGCCACCAACTCCGCGCACTTCTCGACGTCCTGCCCCATTTGAACCAGCAGCGCGTCCAGCGTCTCGAACTTCGCCTGGCCCCGTACGAACGCCAAGAAGTCGACCGCGGCATGCAACCCGTACAGATCGAGCCCCACCCGGTCGATGGCGTACGCCTCCACCGTGCGCTCGGTCCCCTCGAACTGCGGGTTCGTCCCCACGGAGATCGCCGCCGGCATCGCCTCCCCCTGGGCGTGCAGCCAGCCGGCGTACACACCGTCGGCCGGGATGGCCGTGTGCGGCAGCGTCTCGACGTTCGCGGTGGGGAAGCCCAGTTCGCGCCCGCGCTGGGCGCCCCGGACGACGACGCCCTCGACCCGGTGCGGGCGGCCCAGGATCTCCGCCGCGCCCTCGACGTCGCCCTCGGCGACCAGCCGCCGCGTCAGCGTGGAGGAGAACGGCTCGCCGCCGCCCGCCTCACCCGTCACGTACAGGTCGACGACCTCGACCTCGAAGTCGTAGGTCTTGCCCTGCGTGGACAGGAACTCCACGTTCCCGGCGGCCTTGTGGCCGAAGCGGAAGTTGGGGCCCTCCACGACCGCCTTGGCGTGCAGCTTGTCGACGAGGACCTTGACGACGAAGTCGGCCGGGGACAGCTTCGAGAACTCGGTGGTGAAGGGGAGGATGAGCACCGCGTCCACGCCCAGGTCGGCCATGAGTTCGGCGCGGCGGTGGTGCGGGGCGAGCAACGGCGGGTGGCTGCCCGGGCGGACGACCTCGCTGGGGTGCGGGTCGAAGGTGACGACCACGGCGGGCACGCCCAGCTCCCGGGCGCGGTCCACGGCATGCCGGATGATCAGCTGGTGCCCGCGGTGCACTCCGTCGTAGGAGCCGATGGTGACGACGCTGCGCCCCCAGTCCTGGGGGATGTCCTCCAAGCCACGCCAGCGCTGCACTGTGCCTGCTCCTTGTCGAAAGCTCGTCGAACCCGTGTCCGGTCGTTGTTCGTGATTGCCTCGTGCGCAGGTCTAAGGGTGCCATGCCGGGTGCCTCCTGCCAGCATCGGCATGGGGGCTGTGACAGGGCGCACGACGCCGTACCGCGGCCCGGCGCCCGGGAGGCCGGTCAGGCGGGGACGCCCGCGCCCGCCAGGTTCTCGATCATCCGGTGGGAACTGGGCCCGACCAGGGCCGCCCACTCCTCGGGCGCGCCGGTCAGCCAGGCGGCCGCACGGGCGGCGAAGCCGGGCACGTGCCGGCCCAGGGCGACCAGGGCGCGGTCGAAGCGCGTGGCGCCCTCCGGGGTGCGTACGAGGAGCAGTCCGATGCGGTGGACGAGGTCGCACAGGTCGTCGCCGCCGTTGCGGGCGGCGGCGTTCAGCAGCGCGTCCAGGACGTCGGTGTCGTACTCCCGGGCGAGGAGCGCGTCACGCAGTTCGCGGCGCAGCGGGCGCGAGGCGGGGACGCCGGGCAGGCTGAGGACGCCGGCGAGGGCGCAGCGCAGCCGTACCGGGCCGTCCTCCAGCAGGCCGGTGACCAGCGGCAGGAGCACGGGCCGGGCGGCGGGTCCGCGGTCGAGCCGCTGGTCCGCGTAGCCGGCCACCTGCCCGGCGAGTTCCGGCCGCTGCCGCGCCGCCCGGCACACCAGCGCGGCGACCCGCCGGGCCAGGCCGGGCGGGGTGGCGTCGGCGAGTGCCCGCAGCGCCTCCTCCGCGTCGGGCCGCTCCAACCGGGCCGCGAAGGCCCCGAGGACCGGCTCGGGGTCGGTCAGGAGTGCTCCGGCCAGCGCGTCCGGTGAGAACCTCGGGTCGCCCGCCGCGAAGTGCTCCAGCGCCCGGGGGAGGTAGCGGGCCCGGGTGTGGGGGTCCTGGACGAGGAGGGCGAGGGCGCCGCCGTGCAGGGAGCGGTCGGCGGGACGGGCGAGCAGGGTGAGGGCGGCGTAGCGCAGGAGGGCGCGGTCGCCTCCGGTGCTCACGCGCGGTGCGACGCGCAGTCCGTGCGCCACCGCCGCGCTCCGCCGGGCGGGCCGCTCGTCGCGGGCCCACCGGTCGACGGCCCGGCACACCGCCGACGGTTCCTCCTCGGTCAGGACGGCGAGCAGTTCGTCGGCCCTCGGGTGCGCGCGCTCGACGAGGACGTCCGTCAGCTGGTCCAGGGCGCCGTGGCGGTGGGTGTGCAGCAGCGCCTGGGCGGCGGTGGCGACGGTCGCGTGCGGGGTGGCGGGCAGCGGCTGTTCGTCGTCGAACCAGCGGGCCAGCTGCGGTTGCACGGGGTTGGGGTCGGCGGCGAGGAGTCCGGCGACGGCGTCCAGGAAGCGGGGGCCGGCCTCGCACGGGGGTCCGTCGGCGTGGACCAGCCGCCGCAGCAGGGCGCAGCGTGTCTCCTCGGGCAGGCGCAGGCCGGTCCAGAAGGCGGGCCCGAGCTCTTCCGGCACGGGCCGCTCCTGGCGCCGCCAGGCCACGATCCGGTCGGCGAGCAGCCGCAGCACCTCCGCGTAGGGCGCCGCGTCGGGCATGGCCGAGAGCGTCCCGGCGAGCAGCCTGGCGGCCCACCAGGAGCGTGGATCGGCGTCCAGGGCGTGCACCAGGTCGGCCAGGCGGGAGGCCGGCCGACCGGCGCCGTGCTGGCGGGCGAGGCAGAGCAGGGCCTGGACGACCGGCCCGATGCGGTGGTGCGGCACGGGGTCGCACTGCGCGTCCTCGCCGCGGTGGACGAGGACGGACAGGGCCTCGTCGAGGTCGAGGTGGGCGCCCTGGAGCCAGTCGGCGAACCCTTCGTGCGCGAAGCGGTATCCGGCCCCGGCGGGCACGAGCAGGCCCTCGGCGAGCACGGCCGACGCCCAGCCCGGACAGCCGCCGAGCCGCGCCGGGGCGGGCCCCCACGGGAACACCTCCTCGAACGCCTCCCGGTCGAGGTCCCCCGACCCCGGGCCGAGGCTGCGCCGGGCGGCCTCGTGCACCTGCCCGGCGACCTTGGCGGCCAGCCGGCGTACGGCGGTGCCGTGCAGGCCGTTGCCGGTGGCCAGCCGGGTGGCGATGCGCAGGGACATCAGGTCCAGGTAGGCCGTGAAGACGTCGTGCCGGTCGATCGCCGCCCGTTCCGGGGGCGCGGAGGCGGCCGCCAGGACCTCGGCGAGGAGACCGAGGGCGAGGGGATGCCGGGCGTCGGCCGGGACGAGGGCGTGATCGGGGATGCCAAGGCTCTGGCGTGCCTCCCGGGCCTCGTCCTCGGTGAGGTCGCCGAGCCGCACGCACTGCTCCGCGGGGAAGGACGTGGTCTCCCAGTACTCCGCCCGGCACGCCACCACCAGCCGGGTTCCCGTTTCCCGCAGCCACCGCGCGGTCCCCTCCGCCCAGTCGGTCATCCGGCGGGCCAGGGCCGGTGGCATCTCCTCGGGGCCGTCGAGCAGAAGCAGCAGGGGGCGGCCCAGGGAGCGGGCGAGGCGGGCGAGGCGCTCGGGTGTGATGTCGCCGAGGTCGGCGCGGGCGGCGGCCGCCACGGCGGGGGCCGCCCGGTCCAGCGCCCGGCGGGCCGCGTCCGCCACCGACGCATCGCCGTCCCGCAGTTCGCAGCCGCGCAGCCACAGCGTGGGCCGCGCCTCTCTCCGGCGCCGCGCGGCGAGCGCGGCGAGCTCCGTCGTCCGGCCGCTGCCCGGTGGTCCGACGAGGCCGAGCACGGCCGACGGGCCTTCCATGAAGGCGGTGAACTCGGCTGCCACGGCAGCCCGTTCGACCGGTGGCGGGACGCCGGGGCCGTCGGGCGGGCCCTCCAGGGTTATCGAGGCGCCGGTCAGCTCCAGCATCCCGGCCGGGTTGAGGTCCGCGCCGTACGCGGGGACCGTCGCCGCGTTCTCGGCGAGCAGCTCGCCCAGCGGTCCCGCCGCCGCGGGGATCCGGGCTCGCAGCGGTACGGCGAACCCGACGTCGCGGTGGTCGGAGCTGAGCGCGGTGCCGAGGACCGCGACGACGGCACCGGTCCCGGCGTCGAGCACCGGGCCGCCGGCCGCTCCGCCACCCCGCCGCAGCGCGTCCCGCCCTGCCGTGCCGACCGCCAGCTCCAGCACGTCGTCGAGGCGGTGGAAACGGTCCGTGGCCGCGTACGTCACGGTGGCCGGGCCCAGCACCCGCGCCTCGCGCCAGCCCCCGGCGGCGATCCGGACGTAGGCGCCGGTCCCGGTCCCCTCCCGCACGGTGACCGGCAGCGGCGGCACGCCGAGCCCCTCGGTCCGGACGAGGGCCAGGTCCAGCGCGGGCAGCGGGGTGACCGCGTCGGCGGACACCACCCGGCGGCGGTCCCCGGCGCCGTGCAGGACGAGCCGGGGCAGGCCGTCGACGGCTTCGTGGCTGGTGATCAGCGTGCCGTGGTGGTCGGCCAGGAAGCCGGTGCCGCGGGGGCGGCCGGCCAGGTCGTGGATCCGGACGAGGGCGTCCGCAGGGACCGCCCCGTCCTCGATGTTCGCTGTTCCGGGGCGGTCCGGGGAGCCTTGTGGGCTGTCGTCCGTCTCCCGGGACCCGTTCCGCGACGCCATCGTCGAGCCTCCCCGCCGTACACCCGTGCCCTGGTGTTCGACAGTAGGGGCGGGATGATCAGCGGGACAGATCGCTCTGCGAAAGCGCCCCCTTCCGCTCCCCCGGTTCACTCCGAGCGCCCGCTCGGACGGGTGAAGGAGAGGGGGCGGCTGGATACACCCTAGGGGTGGGGGAACCGAGGGGGGACCGTGGAGCGGCGGCAGTGGAGGTACCCCGTGGCCGCCGCTCCACGTGCGGACACCCGGTCCCCCGTTTCCTGCGTCAGGCGAAGACGGCCAGACTCTTGGCCTTGCCCCGCTGCTCCTCGACGAGTGCGAGGAAGCGGCCCTCGGGGTCGAAGACGGCGACGGGGCCGGCGCCCGCGTACGTCTCGGGCATCTCCAGCCGCACGCCGTTGGTGAGCAGCTTGGCCCGCCGGTCATCGACGTCCCACCGGGGGAACGCGGCCGTGGCGGCCTCGGCGATGGGCATCACGGTCAGCTCCTGCTGGAGCTGGTCGAGCGTGCGGGCCGCGTCCAGCTTGTAGGGGCCGACGCGGGTGCGGCGCAGGGCGGTGAGGTGACCGCCCACGCCCAGGCCGGCGCCCAGGTCACGGGCCAGGGCCCGGATGTAGGTGCCGGAGGAGCAGACGACCGAGACGACCAGGTCGAGTACGGCCGTGCCGTCGTCGGCGAGGGCGTCGCGGACGTCGTACACGCCGAAGGAGGAGACCGTGACGGGCCGGGCCGGGATCTCGAACTCCTCGCCCTCGCGCGCCCGCTTGTAGGACCGCACGCCCTTGATCTTGATGGCGCTGACCTTGGACGGCGCCTGCATGATGTCGCCGGTCAGCTCGGCGATGCCGGCGTCGATCGCGTCGCGGGTGATCCTGGAGGCGTCCGTGGAGGAGGTGATCTCCCCCTCGGCGTCGTCCGTCAGGGTGTTCTGCCCGAGCCGGATGGTGCCCAGGTACTCCTTCTCGGTCAGCGCGAGGTGGCCGAGGAGCTTGGTGGCCCGCTCGACGCCGAGGACGAGGACGCCCGTCGCCATCGGGTCGAGGGTGCCTGCGTGCCCGACGCGTCGCGTCCTGGCGATGCCGCGCATCTTGGCGACGACGTCGTGCGAAGTGAAGCCCGACGGCTTGTCGACGATGACAAGGCCGTCGGGCGTGGTGTGCTTCTGGGTCATTCGGCGCTGTCGTCCGTCTCGTCGTCCTCTTCGGGCTTGCGGTACGGGTCGGCCTCGCCGGCGTACTTGGCGCCCGCGGACGCCTCGCGCACCTTCTCGTCGGACTGGCGCGCCTTGTCGAGGAGGTCCTCGATGGTGCGGGCGTTGTCCGGAAGGGCGTCCATGACGAAGGCCAGGGTCGGCGTGAACTTCACACCGGCGGCCCGGCCCACCTCGGAGCGCAGGATGCCCTTGGCGCTCTCCAGGCCGGCGGCGGCCGCCGCGCGCTCCTCGTCGTCCCCGTACACCGTGTAGAAGACGGTCGCCTCCCTGAGGTCACCCGTGACCCGGGTGTCCGTGATGGTGACGTGCGAGCCGAGCCGCGGGTCCTTGATCCCGCGCTGCAGCTTCTGGGCCACCACCTCTCGGATGAGGTCCGCCAGCCTCTTGGCACGCGCGTTGTCGGCCACTGGTCCGTCTCCTTAAGTGCTTACTCGTTGCTTCAGTCTTCGTCGCTGTGGAGCCTGCGTCGAACCGAGAGCAGTTCGACCTCGGGCCGCCCGGCGACGAGCCGCTCACAGCGGTCCAGTACGTCGGTGAGGTGTCCCGGCTCCCCCGAGACCACCGCGAGCCCGATCTCGGCCCTGCGATGGAGGTCCTGGTTCCCCGTCTCCGCCGCACTCACCCCGTACTTGCGCTGGAGTTCGGCCACGATCGGGCGGACGAGAGAGCGTTTTTCCTTGAGCGAGTGGACGTCGCCGAGGAGCAGATCGAAGGACAGAGTCCCCACGTACATGTGTGTATCCGGATGTCCCGCCGGTTCGGGGTGCGGGCGCCACGCTTCGACGCGAATACGGGAACCGTACACGCAACGGCCGGGGCCGATCGACGGAATAAGTCCCGTCGATCGGCCCCGATCGTGACTCGGATCAGACGCGCGGCTTCTCGCGCATCTCGTACGTCGCGATGACGTCGTCGACCTTGATGTCGTTGAAGTTGCCGAGGTTGATACCGCCCTCGAACCCTTCGCGGATCTCGGTGACGTCGTCCTTGAAGCGACGCAGACCCTCGATGTTGAGGCTCTCCGCGACCACCTTGCCGTCGCGGATGAGGCGCGCCTTGGTGTTGCGCTTGACCTCGCCGGAGCGGATGAGAACACCCGCGATGTTGCCCAGCTTGGACGACTTGAAGACCTCGCGGATCTCCGCCGTACCGAGCTCGACCTCTTCGTACTCCGGCTTGAGCATGCCCTTGAGGGCCGCCTCGATCTCCTCGATCGCCTGGTAGATGACCGAGTAGTACCGGACGTCGACACCCTCGCGCTCGGCCATCTGCTGCGCCCGCCCGGCGGCGCGCACGTTGAAGCCGATGACGATGGCGTCGGAGCCCATGGCCAGGTCGATGTCGGACTCCGTGACCGCACCGACACCACGGTGCAGGACGCGGATGTCGACCTCTTCGCCGACGTCCAGCTGGAGCAGCGAGGACTCGAGCGCCTCGACGGATCCGGAAGCGTCACCCTTGATGATCAGGTTCAGCTGCTGGACCTCGCCGGCCTTCAGCACCTTGTCCAGGTCCTCCAGCGACACGCGGCGCGTGCGCTTGGCGAACGCGGCGTTCCGCTCGCGGGCGGCGCGCTTCTCGGCGATCTGACGGGCCGTACGGTCCTCGTCGACCACCAGGAAGTTGTCGCCCGCACCCGGGACGTTGGTCAGGCCGAGGACCTGAACCGGCGTCGACGGGCCGGCCTCGGCAACGCTGTTGCCGTTGTCGTCGTGCATCGCCCGGACTCGGCCGTACGCGTCGCCGACCACCATGGTGTCGCCGACCCGCAGCGTGCCTCGCTGGACGAGGACCGTCGACACGGCACCACGGCCGCGGTCGAGGCGGGACTCGATCGAGATGCCCTGCGCGTCCTGGTTCGGGTTGGCCCGCAGGTCGAGCGAGGCGTCGGCCGTGAGGACCACGGCCTCCAGCAGGGAGTCGATGTGCAGACCCTGCTTGGCGGAGATGTCGACGAACATGGTGTCGCCGCCGTACTCCTCGGCCACCAGGCCGTACTCGGTCAGCTGACCGCGCACCTTGGTCGGGTCGGCACCCTCGACGTCGATCTTGTTGACCGCGACGACGATCGGGACCTCGGCCGCCTTGGCGTGGTTGAGCGCCTCGACCGTCTGCGGCATGACGCCGTCGTTGGCCGCGACGACGAGGATCGCGATGTCCGTCGACCGCGCACCACGGGCACGCATGGCGGTGAACGCCTCGTGACCCGGGGTGTCGATGAAGGTGATCTTGCGCTCTTCGTCGTTGACCTCGGTCGCGACCTGGTAGGCACCGATGTGCTGGGTGATGCCGCCGGCCTCGCCCGCGATGACGTTCGTCTTGCGGATGGCGTCGAGGAGCCGGGTCTTACCGTGGTCGACGTGACCCATGACGGTGACGACGGGCGGGCGGACCATCAGGTCCTCCTCGTCGCCCTCGTCCTCGCCGAACTCGATGTCGAAGGACTCGAGGAGCTCGCGGTCCTCCTCCTCCGGGCTGACGATCTGAACCGTGTAGTTCATCTCGTCGGCGAGGAGCTGCAGTGTCTCGTCCGAGACGGACTGCGTGGCCGTGACCATCTCGCCGAGGTTCATCATGACCGCGACGAGCGACGCCGGGTTGGCGTTGATCTTCTCCGCGAAGTCGGTGAGCGAGGCACCGCGCGACAGGCGAACGGTCTCGCCGTTGCCGCGAGGCAGCATCACACCGCCGACCGACGGGGCCTGCATGGCCTCGTACTCCTGGCGCCTCTGCCGCTTCGACTTGCGACCACGACGCGCGGGACCGCCGGGACGGCCGAAGGCACCCTGCGTGCCACCACGGCCGCCGGGACCGCCGGGACGACCACCGAAGCCGGGACGGCCACCGCCGCCGGGACCACCGGGACGACCGGCGAAACCGCCGCCACCGCCACCGGGACCGCCGGGACGCCCGGCGAAACCGCCACCGCCGCCACCGGGACGACCGGCGAAGCCGCCGCCACCGGGACGACCGCCGCCGCCGCCGGGACGACCGCCGCCGCCGGGACCGCGGCCGCCGGGGCCACCGCCGCCGGGACGCGGGCCGGCAGCAGGACGCTGCGGCATCATGCCGGGGTTGGGACGCGGGCCGCCGGGGCCGCCGCCGGGACGGGGGCCGCCGCCCTGCGGGCGGGGCATGCCGCCCGGGGTCGGACGCGCGCCGCCCGGAGCCTGCGGACGAGGACCGCCGCCGGCACCCTGCGGACGGGGACCGCCCTGGCCCTGGCCCTGCGGACGCGGGGCACCACCGGGGGCACCGGGGCCGCCCGGGCGCGGGGCACCGCCCGGACGGGGCGCCTGCGGGCGCGCCATGCCGGTGGAGCCACCAGAGGTGAACGGGTTGTTGCCCGGACGGGGACCCGCCGGACGGGCACCGGGACGCGGGGCGCCGCCACCCTGACGCGGAGCGCCGGGACGGTCGCCACGGTCACCACGGCCCTGGCCGCCCTGACCGCCCTGGCGCGGAGCACCGGGACGAGGCGACTGGCCGGCCGGACGCGGGGCGCCCGGACGCGGGCCGGAGCCCTGGGACGCAGCCGGGGCGGCGGGCGTCGACGGGGGCGCCGTGAACTCGGGCGCGGACGGAGCCGGGGACGCCGGGGCGGGCCGCGGCGCGGGCTTCGGGCCCGGGGTGGGACGGGGGCCGGGAGCGGCCGGCGCGGACGGAGCCGCGGGCTTCTCTGCGGCGGCCGGCTTGGGGGCCGGCGGGCGCGGGGCTGCCGGACGGGCAGCCTGCGCGGGTGAGGGGGCGCCCGGCTTCGCCGGGGCAGCCTTGCGGGCAGGGGCGGGCTTGCCGCCTCCGCTGCCCTGCTGGAGGGCGTCCGTCAGCTTGCGTACAACAGGCGCTTCGATCGTCGAAGACGCCGAACGGACGAATTCACCGAGTTCCTGGAGCTTGGCCATGACGACCTTGCTCTCGACGCCGAACTCCTTGGCGAGTTCGTAGACCCGGACCTTAGCCACTTCGCTCCTTTGAGGTCCGGGTTGCGTCCGGACCGTCGCTAGTTCATGGGCGTACTCATCGCGTACTCATCGAGTGCTCATCGCAATCTCGACCTGCTTTCGACTCGCGAGGTACCTAGCCGCACGGGGTTCCGTACGGCACGTCTTACCGTGTTGCCTGCTCGGCAACTGTTGTCTGCTCGACGTATCGGCGCAACGCCTTTGTGTCGAGCGGTCCCGGGACGCGCAGTGCCCTCGGGAACGCTCGGCGGCGTACCGCCTGGTCGAGACAGACCGGTGCGGGGTGTACGTACGCACCCCGGCCGGGCAGCGTACCGCTTGGATCAGGAACGCATGCGTCCTTGATCGTCACGATCCGCAACAGTTCGGCCTTGGCCGCTCGCTCCCGACACCCCACACAGGTGCGTTCAGGGCATGCGCGGGCGCGCGTCCGGCCAGACACCGTTAAGTCTACCTCCCCGTGCGCGCCTCACCCCTTTGGGGCAGGATTCGAACAGTTGGCGCGCATGAACCTGTCGTGATCTGAACGGCCCGCGGCTTGGATCTATTCCTCGGAGCCGTTCCCGGCCGGTTCCGTGTCCGGACGGATGTCGATGCGCCAGCCGGTCAGCCGGGCCGCGAGGCGGGCGTTCTGCCCCTCCTTGCCGATGGCCAGGGACAGCTGGTAGTCGGGCACGGTCACCCGGGCCGACCTGGTCGCCATGTCCACGATCTCCACCTTGGAGACGCGGGCCGGGGACAGCGCGTTCGCCACCATGTCGCCCGGGTCCTCCGACCAGTCGACGATGTCGATCTTCTCGCCGTTCAGCTCGCCCATGACGTTGCGTACACGGCCGCCCATGGGGCCGATGCAGGCGCCCTTGGCGTTCAGACCGGAACGGGTGGACCGTACGGCGATCTTCGTGCGGTGACCGGCCTCACGGGCGATCGCGGCGATCTCCACCGAGCCGTCGGCGATCTCCGGCACCTCCAGGGCGAAGAGCTTCTTCACCAGGTTGGGGTGCGTGCGCGACAGGGTGACGGAGGGCCCGCGGACGCCCTTGGCCACCCGGACGACGTAGGAGCGCAGCCGCATGCCGTGCGGGTAGGTCTCCCCCGGCACCTGCTCCTGCACCGGCAGGATGGCCTCGAGCTTGCCGATGTCGACGAGCACGTTCTTCGGGTCGCGGCCCTGCTGGACCACGCCGGTGACGATGTCGCCCTCACGGCCGGCGTACTCGCCGAGCGTCGCGTCGTCCTCGGCGTCGCGCAGGCGCTGCAGGATGACCTGCTTGGCCGTGGTGGCGGCGATACGGCCGAAGCCGGACGGGGTGTCGTCGAACTCGCGGGCCTCCTGGCCCTCCTCGAGGTCGTCGGGGTCCTCCTTCGCCCACACGGTCACATGGCCGGTCTCCCGGTTGAGCTCCACGCGCGCGTGGCGGCGGCTTCCCTCGGTGCGGTGGTAGGCGATGAGGAGGGCCGACTCGATCGCCTCGACCAGCAGGGAGAAGGAGATCTCCTTCTCCCGAACCAAGCCCCGCAGGGCGCTCATGTCGATGTCCACGGCTACGCCTCCTCTTCCTTCTTGTTGTCCTTGCGGCTGAACTCGACCTGGACACGCGCCCGGACGATGTCGTCGAAGGCGATTCTGCGCGCGGTGGCCTTGCGGCCCTTCACTCCGGGCACCTCGGTGTCGACACCCTCGTCGTCGACCTTCAGGATCCTGGCGACCAGCTCGCCGCCCTCGGACAGCTGGAACTTCACCAGCCGGTCCGTGGCGCGGACGTAGTGCCGGTGTTCCGTGAGGGGGCGCTCCGCGCCCGGGGTGCCGACCTCGAGGGTGTACTCGCCCTCGCCCATCGCGTTCGTCTCGTCGAGCTTCGCCGAGAGCGCGCGGCTCACATCGGCGATCAGGTCCAGGTCGGCGCCCGTGTCCGAGTCGACGACCACGCGCAGCACACGCTTGCGTCCGACGGAGTCCACTTCGATCTCTTCGAGGTCCAGGCCCTGAGTGGTGACGAGCGGCTCCAGCAGTTCTCGCAGCCTCTCGCTCTGGGTGGTGCTCATCCGGGTGACTCCTCGGCCGCGTGTGCTGTTGTGGGATGGGGCGCGTGTCTGGTCAAAGGGTATCCGGTCGCGGGGGGTGTTGCCGTCCACCCGGTCACGAACGGTGCCGCTGAGTGATGCCGGGCGGAGGCCCGGGTACCGTGATCACGGGCATGCAGCCCTTGCACTCCCTTCTTTCTCGCATGTTTCTCGAAACGAGCCCCGAGGACGTCTGACGTGCCCTTCCCCTCATCGCCGCGTGCCCGCTCGGGGCCGCGCAGAAGGAGTCTGCTCGCCGTCGCCCCGGCGGCCCTCACCCTGACGGGCTGCACCGGCGGGGACTCCGGCGGACCGGCCGGCGAGGACTCGTCGGCGGCGGACCGGGCACGCGCGCGTGCGGCCCGGGACAGCGAGGGTCTGGTGGAGCGCTACGACGCGGTGATCGCCGCCCGTCCGGGGCTCGCGGGGCGGCTGGGGCCGCTGCGCGAGGAGGTCGTCCGGCACGCGCGGGCGTTCGGCGGTGGCCGGAAAGCATCGCCCTCGGCGTCCTCTTCCCCCTCTCCTTCGGTGACCTCGGCCTCGCCCTCGTCCGCGACCGTGCCGGGGAACGACAAGGACGCCCTCGCCGGGCTCGCCGCGGCGGAGCGGGAGCTCGCCGGCCGGCGGACCAAGGCGCTCGGCGGAGCCCCGGGTGAGCTGGCACGCCTGCTGGCGTCGGTGGCGGCGGCCGGGGCGGCGCACGTGTATCTGCTGACGGAGGGTGACGCGTGAGCGAGGAGAAGGACCGGGAGCTGCGCGCGCTGCAGGCGGCGCTGGCGGCCGAGCACGCGGCGGTGTACGGCTACGGCATCGTCGGCGGGAGGATCGGCGACGGGCAGCGCACCGAGGCGCGCACGGCGTACGACGCGCACCGGGCGCGCAGGGATGCGCTGGTGCGTGAGGTGAAGGACCTGGGGGGCCGGCCGGTGGCCGCGTCCGCCGGTTACGCGCTGCCCTTCCAGGTGCCGGACTCGGCGGCGGCCGTGCGGCTCGCGGCCGAGCTGGAGGACCGGGTGGCGGGGGTGTACGCCGACCTGGTGCGCGCGGCGGGCGGCGGACGACGGACGCTGGCCGCCGAGGCGCTGCGGGAGGCGGCGGTGCGGGCGGTGCGCTGGCGCGGCGAGAGCGTAGCCTTCCCTGGGCTCGCCGAGCGGGCCGGCACGGCCCCGCCCTCGGCGGCGCCGACGGCGTGACCCGGGCCGGGCACGCACCGCGGACAGCACGAAGGGAACGGCTCGCGCATGGTTTTCGAACCGCCGAAGCGTCTGGTCAGGGCGCTCGGTGAGACGGCGCCGGACGGTGACGACTGGCTGGAGAAGCTGCCCGAGGCGGCGCAGCAGGCCGTCGCGCTACGCGAGTCGACCGTGGAGCGGGTGCAGGTGCCCGGCGGGCGCAGCAGCCTGGTCGTCCTGGTCCGGACCGCCGACGGGAGGCCCGCCGTGCTCAAGCTGGCGCCGGGCCGGGCCCGCCCGGAGGCCGAACGGGCCGCGCTGGCGCACTGGGCCGGGCGCGGTGCCGTGCAGCTGCTCGAGCCCTTCTTTGCTGAGGGGGTCCTGCTGCTGGAGCGGCTGCATCCGGACGTGTCGGTGCGGTCGCTGCCGGAGGCCAAGGCGTTGCTGGAGGCGGCGGGGACGCTGCGGCGGCTGTGGGTGGAGCCCCCCGCCGACTTCCCCTTCGAGACCGTGGCCGACCGGACCGGGCGGCAGGCCGAGGCGATGCGGGCCCGGGCGCAGGCCGATCCCGAGGTGGCCCCGCTGGTCGACCTGGCGCTCGCGGCGCGCGAGGAGCTGCTGACCGCGCCACCCGAACACCGGCTGCTGCACGGCACGTTCCGGCAGAGCAAGGTGCTCGGCGCGGAGCGGATGCCGTGGCTGGCCGTGGGTCCCGACCCGGTGGTCGGCGAGTGCGCCTTCGATCTGGCCCGGCTGGTCCGGGACCGGGTGGAGGACCTGATCGCCCAGCCGTCCGGCGCGGCCACCACCCGGCGCCGGGTGAAGCGGCTGGCCGAGTCCCTGGACGTGGACCAGGAGCGGCTGCGGGGCTGGACGCTGTTCAGGGCCGTGGAGTCGGGTGTGCGGGCGGGGCGGGTCGGACGGCCGCGCGACGCGGAGCTGCTGCTGGAGTTCGCGAGCTGGCTGTAGGGCGTCGGGGCGGGGGTCCGGCTGCCGCGCCCGGGACCTCCGGCCGGGACGTCGTCCTCGCGCCCCGGGCGGACTGATTTCGGCCAGTCCGCCCGGCCCTTTCG